>CALFDH010000103.1 GCA_937950405.1 uncultured Meiothermus sp. | reverse complement strand
AAATAGTTTTAGTTCGTCTTTCTGGAAGGCAATCGGGGCAATTTCCATCATGGTGCCCTGTTCGCCCACCACATCCACATTGCCGGTCTGTTTGTTGACGCCAATGCGCTTGATGTGAGAGAGCCGTGCACTTTGCTGGGTGTGGTCATCCAGGTAAAACAGTTCTCGGCTGGTCAGTGCAAGAAGACCCCCTGGGCCTTCGAGCCGAGCAATAATGTCGGCCTGGGTCAGGTCTGAAAGGCGAGCTTCATATTTGCCCATGAAAATCAGTCTACAACATACACAGGACAGTCCGCTTGCATCCATCACGTAAAATCGGGCGAAGGGCGGTATAATCGTGGCTCCCAGACAAGAAAGTTGTCCGAAAGAGATGAGAAACCCTGCGTAACAAGGAGAAATCCAATGAAATTTTCTAGCCCACTCCTCCTTGGTCACCGCGGTGCTCCCCGCCAGGCCAGGGAAAACACCCTCGAGTCCTTCCGGCTGGCCCTGGAAGCGGGCCTGGATGGCCTCGAGCTCGACCTGCACCGCACCCGCGATGGGGTACTGGCGGTTTACCACGATTTCGAGCTGGACGGGCAGCCCATCGCCGAAGCGGACTGGTCGGCTTTGCAGCAGCAGGCACCATGGATGCCCCGCCTGGAGCAGGTGCTGGAGCTGGCCGAGCAATTTCCCCAGGCCCGGCTCAACCTCGAGCTCAAGAGCCTGCCGGGCCCCTCGGATGGCCGTGAGGCCGCGCTGGCCCAGGCCTTGCAGGCCTGGCCAGCGCGAGAACGGGCCTGGATCAGCAGCTTCGATCCCCTGGCCCTGATTCGCCTGCACCGGCTAAAGGTAGATGTTCCGCTGGCTTTGCTGTATGCCGAGCCCGAGATGGAAGAACTGGTACCCTGTTTGCCGGTGCAGGGCGTGCATCCCCATTTTGGCCTCCTGAACGAGGCCCGGGTGGCTGCCCTCAAGGCCCGGGGCCTATTTGTGGCTACCTGGACGGTCAACCAGGCCGCCACCGTGCGCGAACTCCTGGCGTGGGGCGTGGACGGCTTCATCGGCGACCTGCCCACCGAGCTCCTGGCGGGTGGTCGCTAAATTGCACAACCCCTCGCGGCATTCTGCGCTAGGCTTGAGCCATGCAAGGCATGCGTTTCAAACTCATTGCCGCTGCCGACCCGGATATGTTCCAGGATCGGCTCAACCGTTTTGTGGAGAGCCTGCCCCAGGATGCGTTGATTGTGGATATCAAGTTTTCCACCTCGACCAGCGGCGCACAGACCATGTACGCCGCTTTGGTGCAATACAAGTCGGTGGAAGCGTGGACGGAGTAGGGAAGCAATACCTTTGCCTGGATCGCTATCTTTGAAGGTCGTTCCTGAATTCCCTCATCCGCGACACCCCAGGCGCGGTTAATTATGTTTTTCGACGCCATTATTTTACACTGTCGGCGGGGAGTCGCCACCTTCTCCCGCAAGAGAAGGCAAGGGGTTTATACGGATTTGGTATGAGCCGTAGCGCTAGGCGATTTGTAAGGCCTGTTCAACGCGCTCGAGGGCTAGCGGGATGTCCTCGTCGTGCAGGTCGCGGTGGGTGACGAAGCGCACCCGGTTGGCGGCCATCGGATTAATCAATAACCCCAGCTCGCGCAGGCGTTCGGCAAAAGCGGGGGCTTGCGGAACCCGGGCATACACCATATTGGTCTGCACCGCTTGCATGTCCACCTCCAGGTGCAGGCGTAGCAGCCCTTCGGCCAGGGCGCGGGCCATTTGGTGATCCCGGGGGAGGTGCTTTGGGCCCTCGGTCAGGGCGATGAGGCCCGCTGCCGCCAGCACCCCGGCCTGCCGCATCCCGCCTCCCAGCATCTTGCGGTAGCGCCAGGCTTCGGCACGGAGTTCCTTGGGCATCAGTAGCAGGGAGCCCACCGGGGCCCCCAATCCTTTGGACAAACAGATCGAGACCGTACGGAAGCCTCGGGCCAACTCGATTGGGGTGGTATGCAGGGCGGTGACGGCATTGAAAAAACGCGCTCCATCGAGATGAATGGGCAGGAGGGCTTCCTGGGCGACCTGCTGGATGGCCCGCTGGGCCTCCAGGGGCACCACCGTACCCCCGGCGGTGTTGTGGGTGTTCTCCAGGGAGATGAGGCCGGTGGGGGCCTGGTGCACCGAGGTGTGGATGGCGGCCCGCACCGCCTCGGGGTCGGGTACGCCGTAAGGGGCTTCCACAATCCGGATGGTTCCGCCCGAGAGCACCGCGAGCGAACCGGGCTCGTATTCATAAATGTGCGCGCCTTTGGGAGCAATCACCTCCAGGCCGCGCTTCAGGTGCAGCATCAGGGCTACCTGGTTGGTCATGGTGCCGCTGGGCATGAAGAGGGCAGCCTCGAGGCCCAGCATCTCGGCGGCCAGGGCCTCCAGGCGGTTTACGGTGGGGTCTTCGGCGTACACATCATCGCCGACCTCGGCCTCGGCCATGGCCTTGCGCATGGCGGGAGTGGGTTTGGTTACGGTGTCGGAGCGGAGGTCAAGCACGCGCATAGGCTCTATGCTACTCCTGATGGCCCGCATTCCCTACCAACCCCCCGACCTCGATGAACCCCGTTCCGTTGTGGAGGCAATCCGGCAGCGTCGCGGGGGCCGACTCCTCAACCTGGATCGGATGCTCCTGCACAGCCCCCCCTATGCCCTGGGCTGGAACCGTTTTATGGGCGCGGTGCGAGGTGAGCTTGGCCTCTCGCCCAGGTTGCGTGAGCTGGCCATTTGTGGGGTGGCCGTATTGAACGGGGCCGAATACGAATTTCAGCACCATGCGCCGTTATTCCTGCAAGCAGGGGGCACCCCAGCCCAGCTGGCGGCCCTGAGCAACTGGGAGCAAGCCACCGCAGACGACACGCTCTTTGACCCGCAGGAAAGGGCTGCGCTCCGGCTCACGTTTGAGATGACCCGGAACGTGCGGGTGGACGACGAAACCTTTGCCCTGGTGAAGGCCATGTGGCCTGACCCTCGGCAGGTGGTGGAGCTGGTGGGGGTGATTGCGGCTTACAACATGGTCTCGAGGTTCCTGGTTGCCCTCGAGGTCGAGCCAGAGTAAAAGATGGGAATTCTCGAGCTACTCTTTGGGTGGAGTCTTCCTATGGAACACCAGTCCTACGCCTATGGAAAAAATCACTGGACGCTCGAGCCCGACCTGCCCCACGTCCTGAGCCGCTTCTGGAAAGGCTGGCGGGCCCACGAGACGGAGCTTCAGCGCTTCGGTGCCCTGGCCGGGGGCGAGGCCTACCGCGTGGCCGACCACGTGGACAAGGAGGCCCGCCCGGTGCTGGTGATGCACGACCTGGAAGGCCAGCGCATAGACCGGGTGCGGTTTTCGCCGGCCCAGGAAGCCCTGAACCGCGAGCTATCGGCCATCAACCGCGCCCCTTACGAAGGGGGTAGCTGGCACCTGCACTTCGCCTACGGCTTCCTGCTGGCCGACCCGGGCCTCTACTGCATCCAGACCATCACCAACGCCACCGTCTACGCCATCCACAAGTACGCCCCGCAGTTTGCCCCCTGGAAAGAGGAACTCTTGCAGGGGAAAGCCTTCGGGGCCACCTGGATGACCGAGGTGCAGGGCGGCTCCGATCTGGGGGCCAACAAGGTTCGGGCGGTGCCGGAGGGGGCGGTCTGGCGGCTCTATGGCGACAAATACTTCTCCAGCGGGGCGGGTCTCACCGACTACGCGATTGTTTCGGCCCGCCCGGAGGGGGCCCCGCCCGGCCCCAAAGGCGTGGCTTTGTTCCTGGTGCCCCGCCTGGACCGCAATGGAGCGCTCAACTACCGGGTGCGTCGGCTCAAGGACAAGCTGGCCACCCGCGCGGTGCCCTCGGGCGAGGTGGACTTCGAGGGCAGCGAGGCCCACCTGATAGGCCGGGCCGAGGAGGGCATCTACTACATCCTGGAGACCCTGACCCTCTCGAGGCTGGCCAACGCGGTAGGCGCACTGGGCCTGGCCCGCAAGGCTCAGCTCGAGGCCCTCTTGCGCGCCCAGCGCCGCACGGCCTTCGGCAAGAAGCTGGAAGAGCACCCCTTGATCCGGCGCGACCTGACCGACCTCTCGGTGCGGATTGCGGGCGGTCTGGCCCTTACCTTCCGCGCGGTGGCGGCCTGGGAGGAGGCCTGGCTCGAGACCCCAGCCTACAGCCCCCGCTACCACTACGCCCGCCTGCTGGCGCACCTGGCCAAGGCCCGCACCGCCGAGCACGGCACCTACTGCACCCAGCTCGGCATGGAGCTTTTTGGCGGGGTGGGCTTCGTGGAGGACTTCGCCATCGCCCGGCTGGCCCGCGAAGCCCTGATTACCCCCATCTGGGAGGGCCCGGCCAACGTGCAGGCCCTGGACACCCTCGAGGTGCTCTTCCGCAAGGGGGCCGCACAGCCCTTTGCGGAGGAGTTTTTGCCCAGGCTCGAGGCCGTCGGCAGCGAGGAAGCCCGTCTGGCCCATTCAGCCCTGCAAAACACCCTGGCCCACCTGCAAACCCTCTCCCCCGAGGAAGCCCAGTGGCAGGCCAAGGACGCCCTGCGCACCCTGGCCGATGCCGCCACGGTGGCCCTCCTGTACGACCTCGGCAGCGAGCGCCATGCCAGGCTCGCAGCTCTGTACGCCCGGCACTTCCTGCAAAAGGAGGAGTACCCAGCCTGGGCGATGCGGGCCCGGGAGGTCTGGAGTCTGGCCGGCGTTCCCGTTTAGTCCAGCGCTTCCAGGCGCACCGGGTTGCTATGGAAGGTTGAACCCTCGCCCATGTCGGTGAGGTGTTCGCCGGTGAGCCAGTTGATGCCCTTGCCGTCGGGGGACCGCTGTTCCCACCAGGTGCCTTCCAGCACCACCGTGCCCTGGATAGGGGCCTCGCTCACCCGCACCCGCCGGATCACCGAGCCGTGCGGGGAGCGTATCCGCATCAGCGCACCGTCGGTTGCGCCGTAGGCCCGCGCATCCTCGGGGTGCACCAGCAGATGGGGCTCGCCTCCCTCGGCCCGCACCAGGCGCTCGACGTGGCCGTAGGTGCTGTTCAGGAAGTGCTTGGCTGGGGGGGTCATCAGGATCAGGGGGAAGTCTGGCGTAGGTTCGGTCAGGATGACCTGGGGTGGCGGGTCGAACTGCACCTTACCCGATGGCGTGCCGGCCCGCTCGGTAAAAGGACGGTGGTCGGGGGGAATGTTGAGCCGCACGAACCCCTCGGCCTGGAGGCGCTCGAGGGTGAACTACCCGAGCGCAAGTACGCCGAGGCCGTGCGGCTTGAGGTCACCGAAGAGTGCCCCGACGAGGTCGCGCAGTTCCTGCTGAAGCGTTTCGCTCTCCCCGAGGGCGACCTGTACCGCGTCGACGGCCCGGTGAACCTCAACCGGCTGGGCTTCCTGCCGGAAGATAGCGTCGTAGAGAAGGCAGTTGTGGGCCGGCGCGCCTACCGGGATGCGTTCCCGGACAGCGTCTGCGCCCGCTACTTGGATCGAATCGCGGCGGC
>CALFDH010000102.1 GCA_937950405.1 uncultured Meiothermus sp. | reverse complement strand
CGGCACCCCCTACAACCAGGGTCAGGAGCAGGAAACTGTCGTCGGGGGCCCGCAGGGTCTGTCTGCCGCGCAGATGGTAGCGCTCGAGCACAAACGCCTCGCCGGCCAGCAAGATTTCCTTGTGATGGGCGGGGAGAGGGGTCGGGTGGGGCAACGGGGTGGGGGTTCGTTTGGCCACCGCCAGCCCTTTCTCCAGGTGCAGTTCGCGGGGCCGACCATAATCGTAGAGGCGATAGGTCAGGTCGGAGCGCTGCTGTACCTCGTAGAGCAGCAGGCCGGGCCCCAGGGCGTGTATGGTGCCTGCGGGTACGGGGATCACCTGCTCGGAAACCACCCACTCGCGCTGAAGTGCGTCCCAGAGGGTGCCATCCTGGGCAGCCCTGGCCAGGTTTTCGCGGTCCATTGGCGCCCGCAGACCATAGACTATTTCGCCCTCGCCCTCGAGGATGTACCAGGCTTCGGTCTTGCCGTGAAAACCACTGGCGGCTTCTACGGTGTGTGCGTAGGCGTCGTCCGGGTGTACCTGTACCGAGAGCCACTCGGCGGCATCGAGGAACTTGATAAGCAGGGGCAGCTCGAGGCCATACTTGCTATAGGCCACCTTACCGATGAAGTCGGGGCCGAGTTCGGGCAGGGCACCGGCCAGGGTCCTTCCTGCCAGCGGCCCCGAACGAATGGTGTTCTGGTCGTAGGCCAGCCAGAGTTCTCCAATCGGTTCCTCGCTGTAGAGGCCCAGTCTTTCGGCCAGGCGCGTTCCACCCCATACCCGGTGCACCGGCCTGGCTACCAGCCCAAGGGCAGGAATGGTCGGCTTCATCCTGCCGATACTAAAGCCAAATCAAGCAAATCACCAGGCCATTGGTACCCCGAATATCTATCGCTCCAAGCTCGAGCGTAGAAGCTAAAGTCCAAGACCAGCGCTTAGCACTGATGAACGTGGGGCTGGTCAAAAAACCGTTCGGCTTTGACAAACGGCATCCGGTGTTTAGACTATACCCAAGCCAAGTGCCTTCCGCTTGAGTTTTACACAGTTTGCCGTGTGTAAAACCCCAAACAGGAAGCCTCTCCCTGCCCTCAGTGCTTCGCAACTCAGGCAGGAGGAAATTTTGTCTGGTATCGGTCTATGCCCAAGCCTGGTAATGTGCTGGCCCTAATTCCACCACCCGCATTCGGGAGTGCCCCATAATGCGTATCCTGGCGCTCTCCGACCAGATTCACCCCTTCATCCATCAGGAGCGGTTCCCCGACAACCTGCCCCCTTTTGAACTGGTGCTGATGGCGGGTGATTTACCGGGTAGCTACATCGAGTTCGTAGCAACCAAGGTTCAAGTACCGGTGGTCTATGTGCACGGCAACCACAAAGAGGAATACGTACAGGACTATCTGGGCAACCTGACCGCGCCGGGCGGCGCCATCAAGGCCCACGGGCGCATTGTGGAGGTGGCGGGCCTGCGGATTGCGGGCTGGGGGGGCTGCCCCCGCTACAACAACCGCGAGATTGGACAGTATAACGAAGCCGAAGCCCAAAGCCGTTTTTTATCGTGGTATCCGGTGTTGATGAGCCGCCGCCTATTGAAGGGACACGGGGTGGATATTCTGCTTAGCCATGCCCCACCCCCTGGCCCCCATGCAGGCAAAGACTTCGCCCACCGGGGCAGTACCGCGCTGGGGCTATTCCACCGCCTGTACCGCCCCAGAATTCATGTCCACGGTCACATCCACCTGTACGAGGCCCAGCCCAAACGCGAATACCTGAGCCCCGAAGGGGTAAGGGTCGTCAATGCCTTCGAGTACACTCTGATTGAGCTATGAACCTTCCTGGAAGCCTTTGCGTGATCAGCGGGGCCAGCAGCGGAATTGGCAAAGCCAGTGCGCTCGAGCTCGCCCGGCGCGGCGCCCGGGTGGTGCTGGTAGCCCGACGGGCGCAGGCCCTGGAACAGCTCGAGGGCCAGATACGTGCTGCAGGCGGGCAGGCCTGGGCCTTTCCCGCCGACCTCAGCCAGCCCCAGGAGGCCCTGCGCCTGGGTGAGTGGGTGCTGCAAGAGCTGGGTACGCCGGACGTCCTGATTCACAGCGCCGGGGCCGGTGAGTGGCGCTTCCTGGACGAAACCCCCCTCGAGGATCTTCAGCGCCTGATGGACACCCCGTACTTTGCGGCGGCCCACTTGACGCGGGTCTTTCTGCCCGCCATGTTGCAGCAAAACCGGGGGTTCATTCTCTCGGTTTGCTCACCGGCCAGCCGGCTGGTCTGGCCGGGGGCTACCGGCTATGTAGCAGCCCGCTGGGCCCTGAACGGGTTTACCGAAGCCCTCCGCGCAGACCTCTACCACACCAAACTCCAGGTGTGTGCTTTTTTTCCGGGCAAAATCAGCGACTCCGAGTACTTCACCCGCAACACCGATACCGAGCAGCGCATCCCCCGGATTGGGCGGTTGATTCCTGAAATTACCTCCCAGCAAGCGGCCCTGGGCATTGTGCGGGCCCTCGAGCACGATGCCCGAATGATGTTTGTGCCCTGGCAGTTGCACGTCTTCGACCTGCTGGCCCGCTGGTTTCCCCGCATGGCCGAGCACCTAGCCTGGAGAACCGGAGCCAGGCGCACAGACGCCTAGGGGCTACCGATTTTTCTCCCTCCACGCCTCGTAGCTAATCCGGGGCATCTCGAACAGGTCGGTGGTGCGCACATACCCCCCGCGGCCCCCCATGCGTCCAATCAGGCCGAGTTCGGCGGTCTTCAGGTGTAGCTTTTTCGCGTTGGCCAGCAGGTGTTCCTGGACAAAAGCTCCCAGCACCTCGCCGATTACCAGGCGGTTGCGGCCAACCTCGAGCACCGAATGCAGCCTGCACTCGAACCCCGCCGGAGCCTGGGCCAGCCTGGGAACAGGTACGTGCACCGAGGGGGCGGTTTGCAACCCGGCCACCTCGACCTCGCTAATCTCCTCTGGGAACTCGGTGGCGGTCAGGTTCATGGCTTCGGCCAGGGGCTCGCTCACCAGGTTGACCACAAAAGCCCCGCTGCGTTTGATGTTGGCCGCGGTATCTTTGGGGCGCTCTGGGTGGTTGCCCACGCCGATGACCAGCAAAGCCGGGTCAGAGCCCATGGCGTTGAAGAAGCTGAATGGAGCAGCGTTGACCTGGCCGCTGGCCCCCAGGCTGGTCACCCAGGCAATGGGACGCGGCACGATCAGCCCGGTCAGGAGCTTGTAGCGCTCCTGGGGGTGCAGTTGGGCAAAGTCGAAGTCCATGGGCCCAGTCTAGGGCGGTTCGCAGTTTGAACCAAGGGAGAGGGGGTTCTGTCGTTTCGGCGTGAGCCCCCAAGCGGCCGCTGGCCAAGGGCAACCAACTCGCCCTCTCGCAAGAGCACATACCCCTGTCGGCAAAAGGCGTCTCACGTTGGTTAACAAAGCTCTTCACCGACAAGGCCGCCCATTCAGGCGGTTCTGGCTTTGTTCAAGGCAAAACTTTCTTGCGGTCTGAGGCGCTTAAAAAGCGTACTACTGGTCTGGAGTCAGGGCGCTGGACGAGTCCTGTGCATCATCCTGGTTTTGACTTGAGGTTACCGAAACCTGCTCTGGGGTTTGCTCCGGTAGAGGTGTGGCATAGGGAATGGCCGGCAGCTTTTGCATAAGCTGGGACCGGACGGGCTCGAGCCAGGCGGGCAGGCGCAGGCTGGTACCCAGGCGCTCAAAGGGTTCGTCGTAGGTAAAGCCAGGGGTATCGGTAGCAATCTCGAACAACACCCCTCCCGGCTCGCGGAAGTAGACCGAGCGGAAGTACTGCCGATCCTGCACCGCCGTCACCCGAACCCCCTGGCGCTGGAGTTGCTCGCGCAGAGCTTGCTGGGTTTGATCGTCGGGCACACGAAAGGCCACATGATGTACCGTGCCCACGCCCCCTCTGGCGGCCATGAACTGGCCGGTTTCGCGCACCTCGATACGGCCCCAGGAGGGTTCTTCCGCGGATGGGCCCAGGTAGGTAATGGTATCCACCTGACCCAGCACCCGGTACCCTAGCCCCTCGAGCAGCCGCACCGAAGGTTCTGCCCGCAGCACCCACATCTGCGCTGAAAAAAGGCCCCGGATGGCATATTCCTCCGGTACCGGGGCCAGGGCCCAGTGCTGAATGGCGGGTACGCTGGAAGCCGTTACGAGCTCTACTGCAATACCATCGGGGTCCCGGAGGGTGAGCACCTTGACTTCTTCCAAACCGCTGGGGCCGACAATTTCGCGGCGCTGGGGGCCTTCATACCCAACCCCTTTTTCCATCAGGCGGTGCATCCAGTAGCCCAGGCTTTCCAGGGGAATGGCCAGGCTGATAATCGCCACCTGATGCACCCCTGCCCGTCCGGCCAGGGCCCGCTGCCAGGGGAAAAAGGTAAGGATGGTGCCGGGCTGGCCCAGCCCATCGCCATAGTAGAAGTGGTAGGTCTCGGGGTCGTCGAAGTTGACCGTTACCTTGACCAGGCGCAGCCCCAACACCCCGGTATAGAACTCCAGGTTGCGCTGCGGGTGGCCTGCCATCGCGGTGATGTGGTGAATCCCAGTGACTTTGCCCATCAAGGATGCCTCAAAAGCGCAGCCATGCCCGTGGCGTTGGGGAAAACCTGGGTGTTGCTGTACACGAAGCCTCCCGCTGGGCCTGCCGAGCACTGCGTTCAGTACACTAGAGTACCGTCTGTTTTCCCAAAAGCTGTGTAAATCAAGACCATGAGCGATTCAAAGCAAATGCTGCAGGCCCTGCCAACCGAAGCACAAAAAAAATAGGGGGCAACCTCGAGGTTGCCCCCACCAGGTGAACGGCATCAGGCCGCAACCGCAGACTGCTCGGCGACCGCCTGCACCTCGATGGTGAACCGAACCTCTTCCCCCACCAGCAAAGCCCCTAGCTCGAGTACCTGGTTCCAGGTCAGGCCCCAGTCCTTGCGGTTGAGAACGCCGGTAGCGGTCGCTCCAGTGCGGGTCAGACCCCAGGGGTCTTTGACCGGCGCGCTGAGTTCGGCCTCGAGCACCACCGGCTTGTTGACGTTGCGAATGGTCAGATCGCCGTGAATTCGGTACTGATTTCCGCCCAGGGCTTCAATCTGGGTGCTCTCAAAACGCAGCTCAGGGTACTGCTCGGCGTCCAGAAAGTCGGGGGAGCGCAGGTGGACGTCGCGCTGGGCCTCGCCGGTCTCGATGCTGGCAGCGTCAATCGCGACCTCGATTGTGCTGGGCACACCCTGCTCGCTGGCCTGAATGCTGCCTGCAACCTTTTTGAATTGGCCGCGAACGGTAAAGATACCCATGTGCTTGACGGCGAAAGCGACGGTGGAGTGGCTGCTATCGAGTTTCCAGTTCATTTTGTTCTCCTTGGGTCTGATCCGGGTGCATAACTTCGGATCAACAAGCACATGGTATTTCATAGTGATATGTATTGTCAAGCATTTGGACAAAGAAAGTAAATGTGCTAAAATGACTTCGACATGGCTAGGCCTATTACCTCAGAAACCTCTGAAGTAGACCACAGCTTTTGTCCGGTCTACGAAGCCATTAACGTTTTGCAGGAAAAATGGACCTTGCATATCATTCGCAGTTTGTTGGATGGACCCAAAGGTTTCAACGAGCTTTCCAGGGCTGTGGGCGGCTGCAATCCGGCTACCCTGGCCCAGCGGGTAGAAAAGCTCGAGCATCTGGGCATCATCTCCAAAACCATCCACTCCACCATGCCTCCGCGCACCAGCTACGCCCTGACCGAGGCCGGGCAAGCCTTGCAGGCAGTAATCGAAGCCATAGACCGCTGGGGGCGACGGTATTTGCTGGAGCCCGCCGCTCAGTAGCAATCAAGATTTGTAGGTCGCTCAGGTCTGTAGCCTGGGCTAGCATTTCGCCTTAATGTTTTGGGGTGGCCTTTTTGTAGAACGATACCTATTTTGCGTTAGTTGCAATCGCGTTGCAACTTCCCACGAGCTCTGTTCAATTTACTGGATTTTTTTCCGAAACAACCATATGGTCGCTTTGTAATGCTGATATACCTGATTTGGAAAAAGCACGCGTACCCTGTAAGCATGATTAAAACTGCGGAAAAACCCCTTGAGGCTGTACTCGAGTTGTTAGGTCAGCGGGGGGTATACACTATTCTGCGCTCGCTCCAAGGCGGCTCCATGCGATTTGGCGCATTGCAGCAAGTCACCAGCCTACCCCCACGAACCCTATCGCTACGACTAAAGGAACTCGAGGAGCTAGGTCTGATTCACCGAACCGAGTACCACGAGGTACCCCCACGGGTAGAGTACACCCTTACCCCAGTGGGGCAGTCTCTTCAACCGGCCCTCGAGGCCCTTGCCAGCTGGGCAGAAAAAGTCAGTTAGGGTCAGAGCTCTCTTCGCAAATTGAGAGTTACCCGACGCCAGGAAAGCTTTGTCCTGAACAGAACCGTGGGCGCCCAAACAGGCGACCCTGTCCGTGAACAGCGCGATAAGTTAAACACCCCGCTCATCCATAAGCGGGGTGCCGTATTCAGAAATCTAGAACTTCCACTCTCGGGAAGCACGGGGTATTCGCGAGGAACCCCGCCCTTAGTCCAGCGCGATGCTGAGCTTGAGGAGGAGACCAATTACACTAAAGTCTCCACCTGCACCGGCGCTAAGTTCTCCTTGCACGTACATCTTTTCACTCAAGTTATAGAGCGCTCCAGCGTACAAGCCGCCCCAGCCCGCGGAGGGCAGCAGACCGAAGGACGTGCCCCCGTAAAGGGTCAAATCGCCTGCGTAGTAGTCTAGCTCAATGTAGGGAATGGATAGTGCGTAGCTAACGCCAGTTGAAGGAACCAAAGAGATCGGGAAGGCAAGCTGCAAACGGGAGAGCAACTCGAGGCTCTCCGAGAGCTTGTAAGACAGGTCAAGCCCGGCACGGGGGGAAAGGCTCACTGAGAAGTCAACCGGCGAAGGCACAAAGCTCACACCAACAGGAACGTTCAGTCGGGCAAAGGCTGCTAAGTTGAGCGCCCCATCATCGACCAGTACCACCCGGTAGCGCAGGTAGGGGGTAACCGTCGCACCTAGACCGAACGCTGGGGTGAGGGTGGTGTCCAAAGATGCATCAACGCCCCAGCGAAGATTGGGGGCAAAGTCTTGTTTGTAGGTGGCCTCGAGTGAGGCCGAAACACTAAACTGCGCAAAGGCAGGGGCAGCTAGGGCAAAAAGAGCAAGTACAGCAAAGATAAGTTTTTTCACAAGAACAACCTCCTGCGGGTGAAAATATCATTAGATTTCTATTTGTGCAAGTGCTAACAAGCTCAGTTTCATCTGCTACGATGACATTTTTTGCCTCCAGAACGAGGTTTCTTGCGTTATCCACAGCGTCACATAGCATTACCGATGATTAAGACTTCTGCCTTCTGTGTAGAGTCAACTGAACAGCAAAACACCCAACCCCAAGGGGCTGGGTGTTCTATATAGAGCCGGGTTTAGAAGTCCATGTCGCCGCCCATGCCGCCGGCGGGTGCGGCGGGGGCTTTCTTCTCCTCGGGCTTCTCGGCCACCACCGCCTCGGTCATGAGGATCAGCGAGCCGATGGAAGCCGCGTTCTGCAGGGCGGTGCGGGTGACCTTGGCCGGGTCTACGATGCCCCACTCCATCATGTCGCCATACTCACCGGTAGCGGCGTTAAAGCCGTAGTTTTTGTCCTTCTTGCTCAGGATGCTGTTCACCACCACGCTGCCCTCGTAACCGGCGTTGGCGGCAATCTGGCGGGCGGGTTCTTCGATGGCCCGCAGCACGATCTTGGCACCGGTGGCTTCATCGCCCTCGAGCTCCTTGATCAGGTTCTTGATGGCAGGCACAGCGCGCAGCAGGGCCACACCACCGCCCGGCACGATGCCTTCTTCCACCGCAGCGCGGGCGGTCGAGAGGGCATCCTCGTAGCGGTGCTTCTTCTCCTTGAGCTCGGTTTCGGTAGCAGCCCCCACGCGAATTACCGCCACCCCACCGGCCAGCTTGGCCAGGCGCTCTTGCAGCTTCTCCTTGGCGTATTCGCTATCGGAGGTCTCGAGCTCCTTCTTAATGCCGTTGATGCGGGCCTCGATGTCTTCCTTCTTGCCCTTACCACCTACCACGGTGGTTTCGTCCTTGTTGATGCGGACGCGCTCGGCACGGCCCAGCATGGAGAGGGTGGCGTTCTCCAGCTTGAAGCCCAGCTCCTCGCTGATTACGGTACCGCCGGTGATGGCCGCGAGGTCTTTGAGCATTTCCTTGCGGCGGTCACCGAAGCCCGGGGCCTTGACAGCCGCGATGTTCAGGGTGCCACGCAGGCGGTTGACCACCAGGGTAGCCAGGGCCTCGCCCTCGATGTCTTCGGCGATAATCAGCATGGGCTTGCCGGTCTGGGCTACCTGCTCGAGCACGGGCAAAAGCTCCCGCACGTTGGTGATCTTCTTCTCGGTGATCAGGATGTAGGGGTCGTCGAGCTGGGCCTCCATGGCGTCGGGGTTGTTGACGAAGTAGGGCGAGATGTAGCCCTTATCGAACTGATACCCCTCCACAAAGTTGAGCTCGGTGTCCAGGCTCTTGGACTCCTCGACGGTAATGACCCCCTCGCGGCCCACCTTCTCCATGGCGTCGGCAATCAGGTTGCCAATCTCGGCATCGTTGTTGGCCGAGACGCTGGCCACTTCGAAGATGGCCTTGCGGTCGTTGACGGGCACGGCCAGCTCCTGGATGTTCTTGATGGCCACATCCACGGCTTTCTCGATGCCGCGCTTGAGGTCGAGGGGGTTGGCCCCGGCGGCCACGTTGCGCAGACCCTCGCGCACGATGGCCTGGCCCAGCACGGTAGCGGTGGTGGTGCCGTCACCGGTGATGTCGTTGGTCTTGGAGGCAATCTCGATCATCAGCTTGGCGCCGATGTTCTCCAGGTGGTCGTCTAGCTCCACTTCCTTGGCGACGCTCACCCCGTCTTTGGTAATGGTGGGGCTACCGAACTTCTTCTCCAGCACCACATTGCGGCCACGGGGGCCCAGGGTTACCTTCACGGCGTTGGCTACCGCGTTCATGCCGCGCTCGAGGCCGCGACGGGAGGCTTCATCAAAAACCAGCATTTTTGCCATGGTTGTACTCCTTTCAGTCGTGCATATAGCGAATAGCTATTAGTCTTTTTGCCAATTGGCTGTAGACCATCAGCTATCGGCTCTTATTTACATCACTGCCAGCAGGTCGCGCTCCGAGAGGATGATGTACTCTTCCCCGTCTATTTCAATCTCGGTACCGCCGTACTTGGCGAAGACCACGGTATCCCCTTGCTTGACTTCCAGGGGCACCTTGGTTCCGTTGTCCAGCACCCGCCCGCTACCCACGGCAATCACCTTGCCCTTCTGGGGTTTTTCCTTGGCGGTATCGGGCAGCACGATGCCACCTTTGGTCTTGGCTTCTTCTTCGATGCGCTTGACCACCACACGGTCACCGAGGGGTCTGAGCATGGTTGCTGTTGCCATAGAGACTTCCTCCTTATTGAGCTGATTGACAGTCGTGGGTTTAAAGTGTCAACCCAGAGAGATATTATTTCGGCCTATCCATGAGAATGTCAAGAGGGCTGGGCCACAAGACCCAAAACACTTGAGTCTCCTAATATCAAGTTCAGAACCCGGGCTATACTAAAAAAGTGCGTCGGCATGGATTATCTAAGCATCTTGCCTGGGGAGCCGGACTGCTGGTACTATCCATTCCCCTCCTTATATTCGGAATCAATACCTCGGTGGAGCGCTCGAGCCAACCCTGGCTCTACACAGACCTTAATCAGGTTCCCCACAACCGGGTGGGGCTGGTATTGGGCACCGGCCCGACCACCGTTCGTGGCAAGCCCAACCCCTACTTTGTGGGCCGCATCCAGACTGCTGCAAGGCTTTACCAGGCTAGAAAGGTTGATTACCTGCTGGTGAGCGGGGACAACAGCAGCCCTTACTACGACGAGCCCTCGGCCATGCGCGAGGCCCTTATGGCCCTGGGGGTTCCCAAAGAGCGTATCTACCGCGACTATGCCGGTTTTCGCACCCTGGACTCGGTGGTGCGGGCCAGGGAGGTTTTTGGGGAGCAGCGCTTTACCATCGTCTCGCAAGCGTTCCACAACCAGCGGGCGGTGTTTATTGCCCGGCATCGCGGCCTCGAGGCCATCGGGTTTAACGCCCCCGATATCCCCGAGGAATTCAGCTCCAGCACCCGCTTCCGCGAACCCCTGGCCCGGGTGCAGATGGTGCTGGACCTGCTCTTGAACCGACAGCCCAGGTACCTGGGAGCACCGATTCGGATTGGAATAGACCCTAGTCAGTAGTTCGGCGCTGTCTTCTGGCCTCGTAGAGCATCAAGGCCGCCGTGACCGAAACGTTCAGGCTATCCGCCTGGCCTTGCATGGGAATCCGAACCTTCAAGCTGGCCCGCTTCAGCCACCCCTCACCCAACCCGGTGTGCTCGGGCCCTAGCACAATGGCCACCGGCCCCCGCAAGTCGGCATCCCAGTAAACCTGCTCGGTGTGGGGGGTGGTGGCTACCAGCGGCATCTGATGCTCTTCCAGCCAGTCCAGCACCGCCTGTTCTGGGGCCGCAAAGGTGGGCAACGAAAAAACCACACCGGTGGAGTTACGAATCACCTGGGGGCTATACACATCCACCCCACCCGCCACCAGCACCGCATCGGCCCCGGCAGCATCCGCCGAGCGCAGCAGGGCCCCCAGGTTGCCGGGTTTTTCCAGCCCTACCGCCACCAGCAGCAGGGCGTTTGGGGAAGGCTTGAAGCCAGCCAGGGAAGGGCTGGGCATCCGGCCCACCGCCACCACACCCGCCGGGTTCTCCCGGGTGCTGAGCTTTTTTAGCACCGGCTCGGAGACTTCCACCACGTGCGCCGGCTCGAGCCTCCCGGACTGAATCAGACGCGCCTCGTCGGGATCGAGGTGTTCACCGCAGTAAACCTCTACCAGTTCGATGCCTGCGGCCAGGGCCCGCTCGAGCTCCCTCGAGCCTTCTATCAAAAACAGCCCGGTTCGTTCGCGCTCTTTGCGCTCCTTGAGGCGTGCGGCGGCCTTGATGCGGGGGTTGGCGGGGGAGGTAATGCGCATGCGCCCATCTTAACGAACCACTCCCAACCAACCGCCTCCGCTCCAAAGCAAAACCGTAACGTTAGATAATGATGTTATTTCTTGTTAATGTGCCCCCCAGGGTTTATCTTGGAAATTGCCCATCCAAATTGTTGGGACGTCCAAATCAGGAGGTTTTATGAAGCTACGCAGCAAGCCAGCCCTATTTGCCCTGTTGGCCCTGGCCCTGGCGGCCTGTGGGAGTTCGGTACAGAACGCCGAAAGCGATGGGGTCTCGTCGCAAATTACCCACGGACAGCTCGACGGCAACCGCCACCCCTACGTGGGCCTGATGGTCGCCCAGGACGCTAATGGAAACCCCCTGTGGCGCTGTAGCGGCACGCTAATGTCCCCGACGCTCTTCCTGACCGCCGGCCACTGCACCGAAGCGCCCGCTGCGAAAGTGGAAATCTGGTTCGATGCCGACGTGGACGCCGGCAGACCTGGTAATGGGTATCCCTTCACGGGCCAGACTGGCGGAACCCCCTATACCCACCCGCTCTACAACCCCAACGCCTTCTTCCTCTACGACCTGGGGGTAGTGGTGCTGGATTCAAGCCGCGCCATGCCCATGAGCCAGTACGGGGCGCTGCCCAAACAAGATGTGCTCGACGACCTGGCCCGCCAGCGCGGCCTGAAAAACACCACCTTTACCGCAGTCGGCTACGGGCTGCAACGAATTAACCCGGTCTTTGTGGAGGCGGCCAGGGTGCGCATGCTTGCAACCCCTCATCTGGTGCAGATTAACGTGCCCGGACAGACCGGCGACTTCTCCATCCTGCTGTCCAACAACGCCAGCACCGGAGGCACCTGCTTTGGCGATTCGGGCGGGCCCAACTTTATCGGCGATAGCAACGTGATTGCAGGGGTGACTTCGTTCGGCAAGAACGGCAACTGCGCCGGTACGGGTGGGGTCTACCGGGTAGACCGAAAAGACGACCTGGACTGGCTGGCCACCTTTGGCTTGTTCCCCCAACCTTAGGTTCCGCAAACCTCGAGCCGATCGATCGCAAAGATCGGTCGGTTTTCTATTGCACCGGCCTCGAGGCCTGCAGTCGTACCGAATCTACTCGATTCCCTTCTCCCCTTGCGGGAGAAGGTGGCAACACCCTGCTAGCAGTATGCAGAAACAACGTCAGGGACGCCAATGACTGCGTCTGGGGTGTCGCCGGATGAGGGGGGTAGGGATACCTGATAACTGTCCAGGTACATTTGGTATCAGTGCGGCAACAAAGGACGCAGGTAGGCCCGAACCT
Source organism: uncultured Meiothermus sp. (assembly GCA_937950405.1). Classification (GTDB taxonomy): domain Bacteria; phylum Deinococcota; class Deinococci; order Deinococcales; family Thermaceae; genus Meiothermus. The sequence continues at coordinate 10,507 of CALFDH010000102.1, read as the reverse complement.
GCTGGTAGTCGAAGGTATAAACCGAGCCGTTGGGGGTGGTTATCTCGAGCAGATCGCCCCCATCCTCCACCACCCGGCGCAGCAGCAAGAGGCCAGACGGGTCGTAGAGCTCGACCTGGGCCGCACGGTAAGCGCCCTCGAGGCGGGGGCTGCGGCGGGCCACGCCATAGGGCGAGATGTGCACTTCGGGCACCTCGACGGCCTCGTGCGACCAGGCCGACTCGTGGGGGTCGAGCAGGTCGTCTTCCTCCAGGTGGGCAAAACCTTCGGCCAGCTCGAGCGCCGAGAGCCAGAACACCTCCTCCCCCACCCCATCCGACAAAACCAGCTTAAGGTTGTCGTAGTTGTTGTCGTCTTCCAGGTGGGCGAAAAAGCCCTCGGGAGGTTTCATGGCTTCAGTTTACGACGGCTTTTTATGTCAAACGTCCCTGCAAGGCCCGGCTTGTTTTTACCTCGCACAGAGGGCCGCGCCGTAGGCGGTGGCCAGTCCGGGCAGGCGGGGAATGAGCGGCCTGGGCTCAATCTGGTAAAAGTACCAGACCCGCTCAAACGCCTGGCGCATGGGCTTCAGATCGGGCAGATGCCCCACAATCACAATCTGCGGCAGGTGGGCGGCCTGTGCGGCATTGATGGCAATCATGGCGATCACCTGCCCCACCAGCGTTACCAGGCCCGCTGCCAGGTCCTCGCGGCTGGGGTTCACCCCTTCTACCAGCCGACCAAGGTTCACGGCGGTGGCATCGGGCGGCAGGTGACCAATACCCCCCCCAATCACGTCCACCAGCGTGGAGTCCACGCCGCTGGGGTTACCCGCTTCAGCCAGACGGGCCACCTCGAGCGGATCCGAAGTGCCCAGGAGCAGCCGGGACAAGCCCAGCAGGGTGCCGCCCCCCACCGCCGAGCCGGTGAAGTGCTGGGCTTCGGCTCCTCGAGCAGCAATCATGGCCGTACCGGTACCTGCCGAGACCACCAGGGCTTCGGTCAGGCCGGACAGGGCCAGGGCCCCCCGCCCCACCGCCTGGGCCTCGCCGATTTTCTGGATGGCCAGCCCTTCAAAGGCATCCGGCAGGTGGCGCGACAGACCCCCGGCGCTGGCAATGGCCCCTAGTTCGGAGGGCCGCACGTCCAGGTGCTGGAGCACCCTGAAGAGCGCCTCCGGGCTGGCAGGGCCGGTTTTTAGGGTCTGGTGGGCCAGAATCTGGTCGTTTTCCACCAGCACCACATCGGTATTGGAGAGCCCAAAGTCTACGCCAAGTTTCCGCATGAGACACAGAATAACCCGAGAGAAAAGGTGGCCGATAGCGGATCGCCGATGGCCCAGGCTTTTATGGTTTTCCCCTTTCCCTCTCCCCTTGCGGGAGAGGGTGGCGACACTGCCGGCTAAGTTGCGCCCAAAGAAGGTCTAGAGATGAATCCAGGCTGTGCGAGAAAATCATGCTCCGGGCGCAATACCCGAACGATTTTCGAACATGCCATTATCCAGAACATAGGCGGGAGGTACTTGGTTTGGGGCTCCTTTTGCCGAATAAAACCATTCTGGCGGTAACCGCTGCCGCCGGGTGAGGGGTTGCAACAACGACAGCCAGACAAATGATCAGAGCCTGCCGATGGTCTATGGCTGCTGGCGAATTGGCCCCAGCCCCTGCAAGACCTCGCGCACCCCCCGCAGGCGGGTCTGGAGCAAAGACCGGGCTAGGGCGCTATCCAGGGCGCAGTTGGCGGGGCGAGGCTCCGGAAAGTCGGCACGGCGCTGTGCGGGCAGCCGGGCCGGGTCGCGCCCGTGCAGAGGGGCGATCAGCCGACCAAACTCGAGCCGGCTCAGCACCTCGGCGCCCCCCAGGTGCAGCAGCCCCTGAAGGTCGAGCGAAACCAGCTCCCATAGGGCCTGGGCCAGGTCTTCTACAAACACGAAGGAGCGGTACTCGTCCACAAAAAGCCCCCCGGCCCGCTTTCCATCGGCAATCTCCAGCACCATCTGGCTTGTCACGTCCACCGGATTCAAGCCCCAGATGAGCGAGGTACGGACAAGGGTTGCTTCGGGCAGAATGGCCTGCACCCGCCGCTCGGCCTGGAGCTTGGCCCGGCCATACGGGGTGATGGGGTTCGGCAGGGCCGACTCGGCGTAGGGCGGGCGCTCGCCGTCGAACACCTGGTCGGTGGAGAGGTGGATAAGCCGAGCGCCCAGCCTGGCGCAAGCCTGGGCCACGTGGGCGCTGCCTTGCACCGTAATGGCCTCGAGCGCCTCCGGGTCGGCCTTGCTGTAGGCAGTGTGGACAACCACCGCCGGGCGAAACCGGGCCAGGGTGGCCTCCACCGCCTTTGCATCCCGAATATCCAGCCGAACCCACTCCACCCCCGGCAGCGCAGGGGCGCCGCTAAAGTAGCTGGCCCACAGCACCCAGGGCTGGCCGGGCCGCTGGCGCAAAAGCGCGGAACCCAGATATCCGGTTCCCCCCGTTATAAAAACATGCACCCTGACAGCATATCGAAATCCTGAGATGTCGCTACTTTACATTTTATAGTACTTTGGATATTATGAGGCCATGACGCCCACCCCTACCCTGTCGCTAACCGGTCTGACCCTGCGGGTACAGAACCTCGAGCGTCAGCTGGCCTTCTACCAGGGCCTGCTGGGCCTCGAGGTTCTTCGCCAGCAGGGCCCCCAGACCGACCTGGCCCCCGCAGGCGGACAATTCAACCTTACCCTGCTGCACGAGCCCACCGCCCCCCTGCACCCGCTGCCCACCCTGGGGCTTTATCACCTGGCCCTGCTGCTACCCAGCCGGGCCGCCCTGGCCGCTATTTTCAGGCGGCTGGTGGAGGCCCGCTACCCCCACTTTCAGGGCGCCTCCGACCACGGGGTCTCGGAGGCCCTCTACCTGGCCGACCCCGAGGGCAACGGGCTCGAGCTCTACCGCGACCGGCCCCGGCTCGAGTGGCCCTTCCGGGGCGGGCAGCTTGCCATGGTTTCGGAGCCGCTTAACCTGGAAGCCCTTCTTGCCGAAGCCAGCGGCAGCCAACCGCTCGACCCAGAAACCACCCTGGGGCATCTGCACCTTCATGTGCGCGACCTGGACGAAGCCCAGGCGCTCTACGAGGGGCTGGGCCTGCAGCTTATGCAGAGCGACTACCCCGGCGCCCGCTTCCTGGCCGCCGATGGCTACCATCATCACATTGGCATCAACCTGTGGGCCCGGGGCCGCACCACCTCCAGCAACGCCACCGGGCTGCTCGCCTACCAGATCGCCCTCCGGGGCCGAACCCCCCAGACCCTTACCGATCCGGTCGGCGCACAGGTACAGGTTGTGCCCTTATAGCCCGTACTCCACCGGGTAGCCCACCTCGGCAAAGGCTGCCGGGTAGCGCACGATGCCCCGGCACTCCGGGGTGTAGGCCGAGAGCGGTTTGGCCATGTATTCGTGGGGGGCTATTGCAAAGGGCGGGCGGATGCCCAGTTGCTCCGAGGGCACAAAACCGAAGCGGGGGTAGTAGTGGGCATGGCCCCGCACCAGCACCAGCGGCGCCCCCAGGGCTTCCAGCCGTGCCAACCCGGCTTCCACCAGGTGTTTGCCCGCACCCAGGTTCTGAAACGCCGGATGCACCGCCAAAGGGGCCAGCACCACTACCTTCCGCATCATCCCGGTTTTATCCTGCAACCCCACCTCGCTAAACAGAATGTGCCCTACGGGCTCACCCTCCACCACCGCCACCAGCGATAGCTCGGGCCGGTAAAAAGGCGACCGGCGCACCAGGGCCACCACCAGGGCTTCCTGTGGACCCCCAAAGGCCAGGGTGTGAATTTGCTCCACCCGTGCGTATTCTTCCGGGCGTTCGGGTCGGATTTCCATTTTGTACAACATACCTCAGGGCTGCGCAGAAGCAGAAGTGGATAAGGGTCGGCTCGTTTAGTAGATTGAAACCGTGACCACCTTCCGCAAAGAAGATTTCGGCCCCGGCTTTCTGTGGGGCGTCGCTACGGCGGCCTATCAGATTGAAGGCGCGGTAAACGAGGACGGGCGCAGCCCTTCCATCTGGGACAATTTCTCCCACACCCCCGGCAAAATCAAAACCGGCGAAAACGGCGATGTGGCCTGCGATTTCTATCACCGCTACCCCGAGGATATTGCCTTCATCCGCGAGATGAACATGCAGGTTAACCGCTTTTCCCTGGCCTGGCCGCGCATTTTGCCGGATGGAACGGGCAAAGTGAACCCCAAAGGGCTGGACTTCTACCACCGGGTGATAGACCGCACCCTCGAGCTCGGCCTGCAACCCTGGGTCACGCTCTACCACTGGGACTTGCCGCAAGTACTGGAGGATAAAGGGGGCTGGACCCACCGGGACATCGTGGGGTGGTTTGCCGAGTATGTGGAAGTCTGCAGCAAAGCCTTCGGCGACAAGGTCAAACACTGGATGGTGCTCAACGAGCCCACAGTTTTTACGGCGCTGGGCTACATGCAGGGCACCCATGCCCCAGGCCGCAAGGGCTTTGGCAACTTTTTGCCCGCCATCCACCACGCCGCCTTAGCCCAGGCCGAAGGGGGGCGCATTCTCCGCGCCCATGTGCCAGACGCCCAGATTGGCACCACCTTCTCGGCCTCTTATGTACAGCCCGCCGGCCCCACCTGGCTCAGCCGGATGGCCGCCGCCAACTACGACGTGATCGCCAACCGGCTCTTCCTCGAGCCGGCCCTGGGGCTGGGCTACCCCTGGAAAACCATGCCCTTTTTGCGCCTGCTGCAGCGCTACATCCGCCCCGGCGACATGGAGAAGCTGGCCTTCGACTTCGACTTTATCGGCTTGCAAGCCTACTTCCGCCAGCTGGTACGCTTCGACCTCTTGACCCCAGGCACCTGGGGTCGGGAGGTTCCGCACGCTGAACGTGGTAGCGGAGAGCTGACCGAGATGGGCTGGGAGGTCTGGCCGGAGAACATCTATCACCTGCTCAAGCAGTTTGCCGCCTACCAGGGGGTCAAGCGCATCATCGTCACCGAAAACGGGGCCGCCTTTCCCGACACTGTAGAGGAAGGGCAGGTGCACGACCCCAAACGAATACAGTTCATCCAGGCCCACCTGGCCCAGGTACTGCGGGCCAGGCAGGAGGGGGTGCCGGTGGAGGGCTATTTTTACTGGAGCCTGATGGACAACTTCGAGTGGGCCGAGGGCTACAGGCCGCGTTTTGGGCTGGTATACGTGGACTACCCCACCCAGCGCCGTATTTTGAAGGACAGCGGGCGCTGGTTCCGCGACTTCCTGGCCGACTGACCGCAGGGTCAGTTTGTGGGTAAAATGGCCCGGATGAGTGCCCTACCCAAAAGATCCGAACTACCTAAGGAGCAAACCTGGAACCTCGAGGCTCTCTTTGCCTCGGAGGCCGAGTGGTGCGCGGCGCTCGAGGAGGCCGCCCGTGCCGTGGAGGAGGTCAAGCCTTTTGCTGGACGACTGGGGGAATCGCCCCAGCTCCTGCTGCAAGCGCTGCAAACCTACGAAACGCACATGTTGCAGGCCATGAAGGTTTTTCAGTACGCCTCCCTTCAGCTCGCTACCGATAGCGCCAACCCTGCCTTTACCCGCATGGTCGGCGAAGCCCGCGCGGTGGTCACGCGGCTGGCCGCGGCAGGTGCCTACCTCGAGCCGGAGATCCTGGGCATTCCAGCCCCAACCCTGGAACGCTTTATGCAGAGCGAGCCTACCCTTGCGGTCTACCGGCACTACTTTGAAGCGCTGCAGACCCGTCAGCCCCACGTCCGCAGCGAGGAGGTCGAGGCCGTGCTGGCAGCCGTCTCCGACCCTCTGGGGGGGCACGCCGCCACCGCCTATGCGGCCACCAACGCCGACATGCAGTTCAGGCCTGTAGCGCAGGAGGGCGAGCACCTCCCGGTCTCCCACAGCACCATCGGCGAACTTTTGGTGCACCCCAGCCCCGCCGTTCGCAAGGCCGCCTGGGAGTCCTATGCCGATGGACACCTGGCCTTCAAAAACAGCCTGGCCGCCACGCTCCAGGGCAGCGTCAAGAGCTTTGCATTTCAGGCCCGCACAAGGAACTACCAAAGCAGCCTCGAGATGGCCCTGGCCGTGAGCCGCACCTGCGGCGACAACATCCCCCGGGCCGTTTACGACAACCTGCTGGCTACCTTCCAGGCCAACCTGCCCACCTGGCACCGCTTCTGGCGCATCCGCAAGAAGGCCCTGGGCGAACGGCTCCACAGCTACGACGTACCCATCTACGACGCACCCGCGCCGCTGGTGCCAAGCCCCAAGATAACCTTCCGGGAGGCCGCCGAGACCATCTGCCGCGGAATGGAACCACTCGGACAGGAATACGTAGAGCCCATGCGGCGGGGGCTGTTTGAAGAGCGCTGGGTGGACTGGGGGCAGAACCAGGGCAAGCGAGCCGGGGCCTTCTCCTCGGGGCTCAAGGGCACCTTTCCCTATATTTTCATGAGCTGGTCCGACGACCTGTTTTCGATGAGTACGCTGGCCCACGAGCTCGGCCACTCCATGCACAGCTACTTCACCCGCAAAACCCAGCCCGTCGTCTATGCCCGCTACAGCCTCTTTATTGCAGAGGTGGCCTCCAACTTCAACCAGGCTCTGGTGCGGGCCATGCTGCTGCGCGAGGCCCAAACCCCCGCCTACAAACTGGCGGTGTTGGAGGAGGCTTTTGCCAACTTCCACCGCTACCTGTTTGTGATGCCCACCCTGGCCCGCTTCGAGCAGGAACTTTACACCCGCATCGAAAAAGGCGGCGCCCTGACCGCAGCCTTCCTGATAGAACGTCTGGCCGAACTCTTCGCCGAGGGCTATGGCGGTGAAGTAGAACTGGACAAAGAGCGGCTGGGCGCGGGCTGGATGCATTTCTCGCACCTGTATAGCCCCTTTTATGTGTACCAGTACGCCACCGGCATTGCCGCCGCCAACGCGCTGGCCCGGGATGTACTCGAGCAGGGCGAACCCGCCGCCCGGCGCTACCTGGACTTCCTGAAGGCGGGCGACTCGGTCTACCCGCTGGACGCGCTCAAGATCGCAGGGATTGACATGCACAGCCCCGAGCCGGTGGAGCGGGGGTTTGGGGTGCTGAAAGGCATGGTGGATGAGCTGGAGCAACTGGTGGGTTAGACTACCGCATAAACTCCAGGCGCTGGGTGTTGAACCCGTCCGACAGCGTAACCTCGAGCCGGCCTCCCGCTTCCAGGCCCTCGGTTGAGAGGGTGGCCTCGCCGCCGGTAAGCCACAGCCCCAGGGTAGTGCGCTGGCGGCCCAGGTGGGCCACCGAGGCGTAAGGATAGGCACTACCGACCCACGAGAGGGTGATTTTACCGTTCTGCTCAAGCAAACCCACCTGTGAAGCAAGCTGGCTCTGCAAGCGGGGCTCCACTGCACGCTGAAATAGCGGGTGGCCTGCCTGGGCAATTTCCAAACCCCGTATGGGGCCGGGGTCCGGCAGGCTAAAGCTGAAATGCTCCTCCGACCAGGAGGCCTCGGGGGGCTGCTCAGGCCCATGCGGCGCCTCCACCTGTTCGGTCTGGAACGAAATATCCACCTGACCCCCCGCCGCATCGAGCCGCAAGCGATACGCGCCGGCCCGGGGCGGCTCGGGGACGGCCTCGATCTTCACAATGGGGTTGAGCATCACCTCACCATTGCGAATGCGCCCACTGATGAGCAGCGCCTCTTGGGCTGTCCCCAGGCGTTGCTGAGCGCTGGTCGGGCGGGCCTCGAGGAAGCTCTGCATCCCTTCGTACATATAGTCGGAAATCCACTGCGGGGTGCAGTAGCTCATCACGTCCTTGTACTGGGCTGGGTTGAACAGTACGCCGCTGGCCACGTTATAGCCCCAGGTACCAATAAAGCCCCCCGCATAGGGATAGCCCGACTCACCGGTTACGTTGCAGGGCGCATGCCCCCGGCCCAGGTTGTGCCCAATCTCGTGCACCATGATGCGGTCGGCAGAGCCATCAAAGTCCCAACCCGCACTGGCCGGGAAACCCATGTAGCCAATCCCGGCAATGCCGCTGTTGTAACCCACCCGAACCACCCCGTAGTAATAACGGCTGCTGCCGTCGCTGGTACGCAGGCTGCGCAGGGCACTGAGCAGGTTGCTCCAGTCGCTGCTGGCATTGCCCACGGTAGCGCCATAGCTGAACGGGGCCCGAGTGGTGGTCTGTACCCCCTGCACCGGAAGCATGTTCCGCAGCAAGTCCACGCCAGGAAGGCTAGGCGGGGCGGTCTGTCCCGGCTGCAACACCGGTACCAGGGTAAGGGAGAGCAGCGTACCGGCTCCCACCGCCGGGGTCAGGGTCAGGCGGTTGTCGGCCTCGTTGTTTTCGCCAACCTGGTTGAGGGGGTCGGCCAGTAGCCGCACCTCCATCCCGGCCACCACCCAGCCAGCCGGCACCGTGGCCCGGTAGGTCTGGGCCAGTTCGGCGGGGTTGATGGTGGTGGGAAGGGTGGCGGGGCCGGTAAAGTTCAGTTCCCCCAGCCGGTTAGAACCCTGGTACACCTCGCCCTTTAGGCTGCCCGGCAAGCCCTCACGGTCGGCGGTCAGGTGTACGCGCAACAGCGCAGGTTTACCCGCTACGAGGCGCAGATTGGTTTTGAGGACACTCTGGCCCCACTCGGTTTTTTGAATGGTGACCTCGCCCAAGACCGAAGGCATACCGGGGCCCGGCACCGCCGGCGAGGGATTACAAGCCACCAAAGACCACAACGCCAGCACTGGCCAGGCACGCATGATGTCCCTATGTCACCATAACCGGCGTATGTGCCGAGTGAGAAAAAGCCCAAGAAGCGTTACGATAACGCAGAGCTATGGGAGACCGTCGCCCCCTGCCTCTGCAAACCTACCGCCGCCTGGTGATCAAGGTGGGAAGCGCCGTCATCAGCGGGCCGGGTGGGCGGCAGCAGCAGCTGGCCATTGCATCCCAGGTTGCGGCCTTGCGGGGCGAGGGCCGCGAGGTGGTATTGGTCTCGTCCGGGGCCATGGCCACCGGCCTGGGCAAGCTGGGCTTCAAGGAGCGCCCCAAGACCATGCCCGCCAAACAGGCCATTGCGGCGGTAGGGCAGCCGACCCTGATGTACTGGTGGGAGCAGGCTTTTGGTTGGTACGACCTGAAGGTCGCGCAAATCCTGCTCACCGCCGAAGACCTGGCCCACCGCCACCGCTACCTGAACGCCCGCCAGACTTTGGAAACGCTGCTCGAGTGGGGTATTGTCCCCATCATCAACGAGAACGATACCGTGATGGTGGACGAGATTAAGTTTGGCGACAACGACCAGCTTTCGGCGCTCATCGCCACGCTGGTAGGGGCCGATCTCCTGATTCTGCTCTCCGATATCGAGGCCCTCTACGACGCCGACCCTCGCACCCACCCCACCGCCCGGCCCATCCCCTACGTGGAGCGGGTGGATGCCCAGGTCTTGCAGATGGCCGGGGACAGCCCCAACCAGGTCGGCACCGGCGGTATGCGCAGCAAGCTGCTGGCCGCCCAAAAAGCCCAGGCGGCAGGGGTTCCCACCCTGCTGCTACCGGGCACCCGGCCCCAGAGCATCGCCGAGGCCCTGCGCGGAGAGCCGGTAGGTACGCTTTTTGCCGGGGGCAGTCGGCGCTATAGCGGCAAAAAGCTCTGGCTTTACCAGCTCCCCAAACCCCAGGGTGAGATTGTGGTGGATGCAGGGGCATCAGGGGCTTTGCGCCAGGGAGGGGCCTCGCTCTTGCCGGCGGGCATCCTCGAGGTGCGCGGGCAGTTTGGGGTAGGCGAGGCAGTCCGGTGCCTGGATGAAAAAGGCAACCTGATAGGGGTGGGTCTGGTGAACTACAGCGCCACCGAGCTCAAGCGCATCCGGCGCCGCCAGACCAAAGATATCGAGGCCATTCTCGGCTACAAAAATACCGACGAGGCCATCCACCGCGATTACTTTGCCCTGGTTTCCGAACTCGAGGCCCGCTAGGGCGCGAGCCCACCGCTCAAAGGTGGATGACCCGGTTGGCCTCATAAGCCTCGTCTTGCGCTCGAGGCCCGGTAAACTTGGAAAAGCCAGGGGCGCTCGAGCCCCTGCCGAGGTTGATATGACCGCTACCCCCGAACTCAAAGCCTATGCCCTGGCGGCCAAAACGGCTGCAAAGGCCCTGACTGCCGCCCCTCCCAGAGCCAAAAACCAGGCCCTCCTGACCATAGCCGAACTGCTCTTAGCCCAGCAAGAAGCCCTCTTTGCTGCTAACCAGAAGGACCTCGAGGCCGCCCAGGCCGCCGGGCTTTCTATCGCCAAGCTCGACCGGCTGCGCCTGAACAAAAAAGTGCTGGAAGACCTGCAAACCGGCCTGCGCCAGGTAGCCCAGATGCCCGACCCGGTGGGCGAAATTGAGGGCTTGCAGATTCGGCCCAACGGCCTCCAGGTAGGCCGCATGCGTGTTCCCCTGGGGGTGATTGGCTTCATCTACGAGTCGCGCCCCAATGCCACCGTGGAGGCCAGCGCCCTCAGTTTGAAGGCCGGAAATGCCATCCTG
>CALFDH010000101.1 GCA_937950405.1 uncultured Meiothermus sp. | reverse complement strand
ACCTGCGGGGCGTGCGCTGGCAGGACTGGCTGCAAACGGCCCGTGCGGCCTACCTGGCGCTGCCTGAACCCAGGGCTGTGGTGGGGCTTTCCATGGGGGGCCTGCTGGCGGGTTGGCTGGCCGCCGAGCACAAAACGGCTGCGCTGGTAGCCCTGGCCCCTGCTTTAGGGCTGAAAAACCGCACAGCCTACCTGGCCCCCTGGCTCCACTTCGTCAAACCCTGGGCCTTCAGCACCGACCCCGCCGAAGAGGCCAAAAGACGCGCCAAAAGCCCCAACTACCCCAACTTTCCCACCAGGGCGCTGGCCCAGTTGATTGCACTCCAGCAGCGTGTGCCGGAACTCCTGCCGCGGGTCTGGGCGCCTGCTTTGGTGCTCGAGGCCACCCAGGACGACACTGTGCCCAAAGCAGCCGTGCGCCGCTATTTTGACCTTATTGGCGGCCCCCATAAGGAGTATCGCTCCTATAACAGCCAGCACGATATGCTTCTGGATCCCCTGGCCCAGCAAATTTCCGACGATATTGCGGCCTGGCTACGGGAAAAACTCCAAGCGCAAAAATAGTGCACCATTGCAAAGACATACAGGCATCACAGGGCATGGGTAAAAACCCCGCTCGAGCCCATTTGTTGATAGGTTCTCTATCTGGATTGCTTTATCGGCCTGCAGCCTCCTCGCTCGGACGCTGGGATTTTTTTCGTTGTTGTGAGCACTGGCTAGCAACGAAGCCATCCCGACGCCTCATCAAACCAGAGGCTTGGTAAAACCCCATAGACTATGCCCCTGGCTTGGCTATCGGCCATTGACCATCGGCTATCGACAACTCGCTTCTATCGGCGAACCTCGAGCTCCAGTTTCACGTTCCCCCGCTTGGTCTGGCCCAACACCCTCTTGACCACCAGGCTGCCCAGCCCCTCGGCCAGCAGGGCGTCGCCTTCGGCCAGTTCGTCCTTGGCCGAGGCCGTTTTGCCCCGCAGCTTGACCTTGCCCGCCTTGACCCCCTGGGCAAAGTAGGTGCGCGAGACCCCAAAGCCTTTGGCCCCCACCACGTCCACCCGCAGGCTGGGCACCACCACGCTGCGGGTGCGCTCGCGGGTTTTGGGCAACTGTTCGGGGGAGGCGGGTTGGGCCTGCACGCCAGCCGCCTCCAGGGTTTTGAGTCCTGTGGGCAGCGTCGCCAGCAAAAAGCCCTCCGCGGTCTCTTCCAAATCGCCCAGGAGGCCCGGCTCCAACAGCCCGCGTAGCCTGTCCTCGAGGGCCTCGAGGTCGCCCTCAAAGCGCAAAAACACCACCAGGGTAGGGTCGGCCACCGCCGGGATGTGCCCGGGGAACAGCACCGCCACCTGACGGGAGGCCAGTGGGAGGCCTCCAAAGCTCTCGAGGCGAATCCCCTCCTGCTTCGCCAGTCGGCGCAGCTCGTCCAGCGCATCGGCCTCCAGGAACGGGGTCTGTACCACCCGGCCCCCTCGGGCTTTTTTCAGGTATTCCTGCATGGTCTCCTCCATAGATTGTCGCAGGTTACAGGTCTCAAGTCGCATGTCGCGTTCAAAAGTAGTTCAACGGCTGGGGTTCAACTCGAGTGGTAGCGGTCTATGGTAGTCCGCACAACCTTCGTGGAGGTGAGCGCCCTGCTGCTGGACTTTTGCCCCTGGCTATAGACTATAGACCATCAACCATAGCCATCTTGCATCTCAACCCCTCCACAGCCCCGCGTACACCCCTCCAAGAGCCATCAACTCTGCGTGGGTGCCCAGTTCCACAATGCGGCCATTCTCCATTACCACAATCTGGTCGGCGTGCTGAACGGTAGAAAGGCGGTGGGCCACCACAACTACTGTACGGCCCGGACGGACGGCTTCCAAAGCCGCCACTACCTGCCCCTCGCTCTGTTTGTCCAGGGCACTGGTAATTTCGTCTAGCAGAAGAATTTTGGCCTCGCGCAAGAGCGCAGCCGCAATCGCCAGACGCTGCCGCTGCCCCACCGAAAGCCCGCCCCCTTCATCATCCAGCAGGGTTGGCAGGCCCACCTCGGGATAGAGGCCCACAGTTTGCAGGGCTTGTTGCATGGCCTCCGGGCTTGCGCCTGGGGCCAGCACTGATAGGTTTTCCTGTACGGTTCCGGCGAAAAGCAAAGTTTCCTGGGGCACCCAGGCCATGCGGGCCCGCAGCCAGGCCGCATCGTAGCTTTGCAGGTCGTGTCCGTCCAGCAAAACCTGGCCTTCACTCGGCGGATAAAGGCCCAGCAGCACCCGCAGGAGGGTGCTTTTGCCCGCCCCCGAGGGGCCCACAATAGCGGTGAAAGAGCCGGGCTCCAGGCATAGGTTCAGGTTTTGCAGGGTGGCCGTACTGCCGGGGTAGCTAAAGCTCAGGTGGCGAAGCTCGAGCCTACCCTCCAGGATTTCGGGGCGCAGCATGCCCATAGGGGGCGCTTGGGGGAGGCCCAGCAACTCCACCACACGGGCCGCCGCCCCTTCGGCCTGGGCAAACCCGGTGCCCACCCGGCTCAAAATTTGCAAGGGGGCAATGGCCAGGGCCAGCAAGGTCAGGAAGGCGGTCAGGTCGCCGGGGGTCATCTGGCCGCGCTGCACCGCGCCTACCCCCAGAAAAAGTAACAGGCCCAAAAGAGAGGTTGTAGCAAGCTGTCCCAGGGGCAGGTTCAAGGCCCCAATCAGGCTGCGGGTGCGACCCAGGCGGTATTGTTGCTGGTTGCTCTGGCGAAACCGGGTACGGGCAAAGTCCTCCAGGTGCAAGGCCCGAATGAGTTCCAGGCGTCCAAAGCCCTCCGTCATGCGCCCTGCGAGGCGCTCCAGTGCCGCCTGGGTACGGCGGCTGTAATGGGTCACCCAGGCCCCCAGCCAGCCGAGCAGCAGGGCCATGAGGGGCAGCACCAGCAGTAAATACAAGGTGAGCTGGGCATAGTACAGCAGGAGCTGGGTCAGTAGAGCCAGCAACAAAATCCCCTGTACCAGCAGCCCCCCCAGGCTATAGAACAAAAAACCTTCCAGCTCCTTCAAGTCGGCAATGAGCCGCCCGGTCAGCCCACCGGACGAGGTCGGGAGGGCCATCAGGTGCGTTTTGAGCAGGTGCTCGAACACCTGCTCTCGCCAGACCGCCGGAATTTTGACCGAAAGGTAGCCCATAAAGGCTTCCAGCCCATACCCGCTCACCACCAGCACCAGGAGCAAAGCCGCCCCCACCCACAGCACCTCGCCCAAACGGTCAAACCGCCCCGCAAGCACCTGGTCAAAAAGCGGCTTGACCACCCGGCCCGGCAGCCAGGCCTGCGCCACAGCAGGCAAGACTGCCAGTAATGCCGCCAGCAAAATGTGCAGCGTAAAGGGGCGCAATAGGCGGAGGAGTTTCATGTAGAGGGGCTAAGGGGCAGGGCGATGGGGGTTCGCAGCTTGGTGCTATGGTATCTTTATCTCCCTGTCATTCCGAACATATCGAAGCGAAGTGAGAAATCTGATGCCGTACAGTCCACTGTACACACTGTACCCATGCCGCAGCAGATTCCTCGTTGCACTGCGTGCGCCTCGGAATGATCGTAGGAAGTCAAGGGCAGAAGTCAGGTTCATTAGCGGCATCCCGATTTGTTTGTAACCAGACCACTTATGGTAGGAAATCACCCATGCAAAAATCCACATCAGCAGTTAGCCAGTACATACTCCACCAGCTTATCGGCTCCGGGTTGGGCCTCGAGGTGCTCGAGTTTGGCCCGGACTTCCTGCGCCCGCTGGGGGGCCAGCAGTTCCAACCCGGCCATCGAGACCTCGGTAGGGCTAAAAACCCCGCGCAGCTCCGGAAAAACCCGCTCACCCAGCCACTGGTTGGGCAGGGCCAGGTGGGGAATGCGCAAGACCAGGCCCCGCACAAACTTTTGCTTGAGGGGCCGAGCCCCCGGCAGGCTCAGAAGCCAGTGCCAGATACCCTCCAGCGGCAGCATCTCCGGCTTGTGCAAGGGCAACAGCACCAGCGAGGGCAGACCGGCCAGGGCCAGCTCGAGGGTGTTGGTACCCGGAATGGTAATCGCCAGCGAAGCCTGGCGCATGGCCCCGTAGCGCTCCGGCTCGTCCAGCACGGCCACCTCGAGGCCATGCTGGGTACGCAAGCCCTCCCCTGCCCAGGTAGCCCCCACCCCCCCAATGTCTTGCACAAGATGGGCCTGCAGCGCTTCCACCACCACGGCTTCTGGCAAAAGGCGACTCTTGACCCAGGCAAAGCGAAGCCCCGGTTTCTGGGCTGCCATCTGCTCGGCCACCGCCAGCAAGAACCCCAGCAGATAGCGGGCCGCAAAAGGGCGGCTGCCCGCAAACAGCAGCACATCGGCAGGCTGGGTGGGTTGCCGGGGGGCTTCGTTCAGGGCATCCACTACCAGGTTACCCACCGCTACCACGCGGCTGGGGTCGGCTCCTCGAGCCTGCATGGCGCTTCTGGTGCGCGCAGAGTCGACCAGCACTGCCCGCAGACCGGGGTGATGGGCCTTGGCATCGAAGGTGTAGGAAAAGGCCGGATACCCCGTGGCCCGGCCCAGCCAGACGGCATCGCGCGGTGCACCCCCCAGCATCAACACCAGCCCCCGGCCTTTGGCTTTGCCCTGCGTAAGCCGCCCAACCAGCGCCGAGCGGCCCGAAATGGCCTCCAAGGCCAGCTCCCTTGCCTTGGCCTGCTCGGTTCCGGCGGCAAACTGATCCCGGATCAGAAAGAGCTCAATCCGGGCTCCGGGTGCTTCTCGTCGCAAACGTGAAAGCACCGGTGGCACCCAGGTCGAAAGCTCGCCGGGGCCGTTGGTCAGGAGCAGGATTTCATCCAGCATGTTGAGCTCGGTTCGGCGTCATTCCAGCGGGTAGCCAAAGGGTTTTTGCTTTTGAACTTCCAAATACCATCTACTGAAACACCTTACTTGCCCGGAGAGGTGGGAGGTAGGAAGTAGGGTTATACATTCAATACACACCGCCTGCCTCCCACCACCCATCTTGGTATCGCTGAAAGGGGCCACACGCCTGAATGTTGATATAAGCATGGGACGCACCCGGCTGCATTAGCCCTCAAAACTCGGCTCCCCCCGCACAAACCCCGACAGGTTGCGTTTGGAGGGGGCTTCCAAAAAGGCTTTCAGGGTTTGCACTTCTTCGGTATCGGGCAGGTCGTCCAGGGGTCTGCCTTGGCGCACCGCCCGGAAGGCTTGCTCGAGCACCCGGTAGCGTTCGCCACTCACCCCGGCCCGGCGCAGCCCCACCATATTCAGGCGGTAATGCAGGGCCGGGCTGCCCTCCGCCAGTGAGAACGGCAGGACGTCTCGGGTGGGTTTGGAGAGGGCCCCCACCATGGCCCGTGTTCCAATGCGTACAAACTGGTGGATGCCGGCCAGCCCCCCCACCACGGCGTAATCGCCAATCTCCACATGCCCGGCCACGGCCACGCTCTGGGTCAGAATCACCCCATTCCCCACCTGGGCGTCGTGGCCCACATGCACATAGCCCATCAGGTAACAGCCCGCGCCGATGCGGGTAGGCCGTTCCTCTTTGGTGGAGCGGTGCAGGATGACCCCTTCCCGCAAGACCGTTCCGGCGCCGACCTCGAGCCAGGTTTCCTGGCCCCGAAAGCTCAAATCCTGGGGCTCTCCCCCCAGCACCGAATGCGGCCCCACCCTGACGCCCGCCGCCAGCCGCACAAAGGGGTGGATCACCACATGGGCTCCAATCTCTACCCCAGGGCCAATCTCACAGGGTCCCTCGATAACGGCATAAGGCCCTATCTTCACGTCATGAGCCAGGTGCGCCCTGGGCGAGACCACAGCGGTCGGATGAATAGCCACCCGGCTCACGCGACCGCGCCTCCTGTGTCGGAGCGCAGCACAAAGGTCAGGGTGGCCTCGGCCCGCAGTTCACCCTCTACTGTGGCCTCGACCTTGACCTTGCCCAGCCCCCGCCGGTAGGCCAGCAGTTCCCCTTCCAGAATGAGTGTATCGCCCGGCACCACAGGCTTCTTGAAGCGGGCCTCCTCAACCCCCACCAAAAAAACCAGCCCCCCCGGCTTAAACTCGGGCTGCTGGGTGACCACCGCCACCGAGCCCTGAGCCATGGCCTCGATCAGCAACACCCCCGGCATGATGGGGTAACCGGGGAAGTGCCCCTGAAAATGGGGCTCGTTGAAGGTGACGTTTTTGAGCGCTCGAAAGCGCTTCTGGTCGGCCTCCAGAACCCGGTCAATCAGCAAAAAGGGGTAGCGATGGGGCAGAAACTTGAGGATTTCGTAAATGTCCACGGCTTAATACTAAGGGGTTGGGGATGGGGGTGATACATCTTTGTCTGAACCCTTTGCCTGCTAGGGAAACGATGAAGTAGGGAACAGGGGCCAGGGGACAGACGTTTGAAAACCGCAACCTACCTCCTTTCTCCCACTCCCCTCCTGTGCATCGCTGAAAGTTGGGTATCTGGCTGAAGTTGGTATGAAATCCTCTGCACCTTTCAGAGGAGGTTTAGGGTTTGCCTTCCACTTTCAGCCCTGAGCTTTCGGCCTTCTGCTTCACCGAACCATCACGGGCTGCAAGGCGTTGGAGAGCTCGAGGGCAAGCTCGAGGGCTTGAAGGTCGTCCTCGAGCGTAACCGGAGAAGGCTCCCCCTTCTGAATCCGATCCACAAAATGCTTGAGCTGGCGGCGCAGAGGATTATCGTTATGGATAGCGATTCGCTCCGTCTGCACCTGGGTACGCCCGTTGGGCTCCACCCGGTCGGGGTCGGGTTGTACGGGCGGTGAGCGGTGTAGCGAAAGCTCGGTGTACTCGCTGTTGAAATCCAGCCGCAGCACCTCGCCGGGCTGGGTAATGGTCAGCGAACGTTCGGCCTGCGGTGAGATTCGACTGGCGGTAAAGAGCGCCCTGGCCCCCGAGGGAAAATCCACCACCGCCTGGGCGTACTCGTCCAATCCCTCCACCTGCCGACCCACCACACTGTAGCGCAAAGGCTTCTCGCGCAAGAGCAGCAAAACCAGATCGAGGTCGTGAATCATCAGGTCAAGCACCACCCCGATGTCCCGTATCCGGCGGTTGTTGCCCATCCGACGGGCTTCCAGCACCCAGGGGGTGTTGACCATGTTCATGAGGTCGCTCACGGCGCGGTAAAAACGCACGATATGACCCACCTGCAAAATGACCCCCCGCTGTTCGGCCAGCCGTACCAGCTCACGCGCCTCCTGCATGGTGCGGGTCATGGGCTTTTCCAGGAGTACATGAACCCCCGCCTCTAGAAACATGCGGGCCTGTTCGTAGTGAAAAGAGGTGGGGGAGGCAATCGAAACGGCCTGTACCTTACCCAGCAGATCTTCGGGATTGGCAAAGGCAGGCACCTCCAGATCCTGCTCGATGGCGGCCTGGCGAAAAGGATCGGGGTCGGCCACCCCTACCAGCCGAACCCCCGGCAACCCTGCGTAAACCTGAGCGTGGTACGTTCCCATCACCCCCACGCCCACAACGCCCACATTTAGCTCCATAGAATCCTCGTAACGTGATGCACAAACCCTGCGTCTCAAGCAGGATGATACACTTAACCCCCAATTACAACCACTTTTCGCCAGGGTAGCCTTTAGCAATAACTCAGGAAAACCATAATGCAGCATTCGGCAGGCCCATTATGCTCTCGCCATATCTGCCTCTGCTAGCCGCGCCGGTTACGGCCATCAAAACGCATGTTCTGAGCGTGTTTTTGCTGTACCAGTCGGCTTCTAGCCTAAAGCTCCGTGCTGGAAGCAACCATCGCTGAAGGCAGCTCCCTTTCAGCTTTGCAGCAACCTTGCAAGCTCAACATGTAGTCGGTGCGAACCCCGATGGGCTACAAACCGCCCCCAGTAGGGCCGCCCGGCCAGATACAAATCACCCAGAAAATCCAGGGCTTTGTGCCAGACCGGCTCATATAGCATTCGGGGGGTATTGACAAAACTTTGCTCACTAAAAACCAGCGCATTTTCCAGAGAGGCCCCTTTGATAAGCCCCTGGGCTCGCATGGCTTCCACTTCATTCAAAAAACCGAAAGTTCGCGCTCTGGCCAGCTCTTCCAGGGGTGTAGGAGGGCACTGCACCTGCTGGTAGCCAATCCTGGGATGCGGGAACAAAATCGTGACGGTCAGGGAAAAACTATCAGCTGGCTGGGCCAGCACGCTGCTGCGCCCTTCTTCCACCCGGATGGTGCCACTCACAGGCTCGGGCTTGGGGCCCCGTGAGGAGAAGCCCTGTAGAGCCGCCACCCACTCCTGGGCGCTGCCATCCAGGATGGGAATTTCCAGGCCGGTCACTTCAATGACCAGACCTTCCCAGATTCCCCGGATGTAGAGGGCTGCCAGCAGATGCTCAACCGTCATGAGCCGCAGGTGCTGATGACCCAGCACCGTGCAGCGCGTGGTATCTACCACCGATGATGCCAGGGGGCGAAACTCGAGCCCCCCCAGCCGAAAACGCACGGGTCCCTCGGCGGGGTGAAACCGCACCATGCTCGGTTCGCCGCTGTGAAGGCCAATTCCCCGAATCGTCATGGGTTTCCAATCAAAAGCCGTCCGAAACTTTTGCTACTGTGGCCGCTTCAGAAGTTGCCGCAGGCTGCGCTCCACCGTTACCAACCAGTCCAGCACTGCCAGGCGCCGCCAGTGCTTCCGGAGGGGCTGGGCGGGAATGCCACCGGCCCAGGTTTGGCCCGGAGGCACGTCCTTTGAAATTCCACTGCCGCCGGTGATGCGGGCTCCCTTGCCGATGCGCACATGATCGGAGAGCACCACCCAGCCGCCCATCAACACGCCATCTTCTACAACTGAGCTTCCCCCAATCGCGCTACTGCCCACCATCACCACCCCTTGCCCAATCTGGACGTTGTGGCCGATATCGGTCAGGTCGCCTATTTTACTGTGGGCCCCGATGCGGGTCTCCCCCACCACGCTGCGCTGCACCACGCAATTGGCCCCCAGTTCAACCCCATCCTCCAACACCACCCTGCCGGTGTGGGGCAGGCGCTGGTTATCCTGAAAGCCAAACCCCACCACCCCCAGTACGCTTCCGGCCCCAATCTGGCAATCCGCGCCCAGCCGGGTATGGGGGTAGAGCGTCACTCGAGGTTCCAGCACCGTTCGGGGCCCGATTTCCACCCCCTCCCCCACGTAACAATAGGGTGCAATCACCACCCCCGGCGCAATCCGGGCACCCCGGCAGACCATCGCATAGGCTCCCACCGAGGCCGTAGGGTCCACCAGGGCCCCGGCTTCGATGGTAGCGGTGGGGTGAAAACCAGCGCTGGCCCAGGTTTCGCGCCTTTCAAAGAGGGCCAGCACCAGAGGCCAGGCCTTTTGTATATCAGCGACGCGAATTCGACTGAGGGTATCGGGGCAAGTGCTGGTTTTGTCCAGCACTAAAGCTGCACCACTGGTCAGGGCTGCCTCGAGGTACCTGGCCTCGCGCACCACCACCAGCTCGCCCGGCCCGGCCTGATCCGGCGCGGCCAGACGGGTGATTTCCAGGTCGGGGCCCTCGAGGAGGCCTCCAAGATGCCGGGCAATTTCAGAAAGCAACATAGACTATAAGCCGATAGCCCCGGAGAGCATCCATCGCCGATGGCCGATGGTCCATAGCCAGTGATGAAAAGCCCCTAACCTTTTTGGCTTTGCTTAACCCCGCTGGCTTTCGACCCACCATTACCGCTTCAATACGTTGTCGGAAGTGACCAGGGCATCCCGCAGCACATGCAACATATCCAGCGCCTTGCCCGTGCCCAGCGCAACCGCTTCCACCGCGTTTTCGGCCACCACCACCGGTACCCCCGTGGCTTCCTGTAGCAGCAGGTCCAGGTTTCGCAGCAAGGCCCCCCCACCGGTGAGCAAAATGCCCCGGTCTATGATGTCGGCTACCAGTTCGGGTGGGGTGGTCTCGAGCACGCTCTTCACGCCTTGGACAATTTTCTCCAGGGGTTCCTTCAAGGCTTCCACCACATCGTCGGTGGCTACTTCGATGCTCTTGGGCAGGCCCGAAATCAGGTCGCGGCCCCGCACCTCGGCCACAGCGTCCTGCTCACCTGGCGTGCGCTTGGCAGCGCCGATTTTGATCTTGAGCTCTTCTGCGGTGCGCTCTCCAATCAGGAGATTGTACTTGTTGCGGATGTAGCGAATGATGGATTCGTCGAACTCGTTTCCAGCAATCCGTAGGCTGGTGGAGCGCACAATACCGCCCAGCGAAATCACCGCAATATCGCTGGAACCTCCTCCAATGTCCACCACCATACTGCCCGTGGGTTCGGCAATCTTAATGCCCGCTCCGATGGCCGCTGCCAGGGGTTCGTCAATCAGGTAGGCCCGCTTTGCCCCGGCCTCCACAATGGCCTGCACCACCGCTCGGCGCTCCACCTCGGTCACGCCCGAGGGCACGCCTACCATCACCTGCGGTCTGAAAAAGCGCAAAGGGGGCAAAACTTTCTTGATAAAAAGGGTGAGCATCCGCTCGGTCAGGGTATAGTCGGCAATTACACCGTCCTTGAGCGGGCGGGCGGCTACGATGTTGCCCGGCGTGCGCCCTAGCATCCGGTAGGCTTCAGCCCCTACTGCCTTGACTTCTTTGGTATCGCTTACCATCGCAATAACCGAAGGCTCGCGCAGCACAATACCTTTACCGCGCATATAAATCAGCACCGAGGCGGTGCCCAGGTCAATACCCACATCTTCGCCGCGAAACGAGAACAAGCCAGCCATAGCGCTTTATTGTACAGGTTTGGATGAGAAGCACAAAACAGAGCGTTTGGCCACAAAAAAGCCAAAAGCTGAAGGCTGAAAGCCAGGTGCCACAGACCTGGCGACCACGCATAAGAACCGGCCAACAGAATTGGTGTTGGTAAAGGCCTTTTCGGCCTCGAGACTCGTCAAGGCAAGTCTTCTGGGTAGTTGGCGTTGATAAACAGATAGGGCCCAAAACGATCTTCTAGTTCGGTCTTGTCCAGCACTACATGGGGAATGCTATGTAAAAGCGCCTGCATCTTGAGCTCCCCAGCTTCCAGCCTGCGCAAGACCTCAGGCTCGAGGGTTTTGTGGTAAAGCCCTCCCAGGGGTTCGAAAAAACCCTCCGATGCAGCCACCACGGCCTGAGCGCCGGGGCGAATGCAACCCAGCATAAACCGCCAGTAGTCCCGGCTCAGGAAGGGTTGGTCACAGGCGGCTACAGCCACCCAGTTCTGTTTGGCATGTACCAGGGCCGAGTGCAACCCCGACAGGGTATCCCCACCCCGCCTCAGGTCGGGATAGACCCTTCCCAGCCCAGGGTAAGTGTAGTTGGAAACCACGAAGCTCTCCGAAGCCTCGGTCAATGAGTCCATGACCCAGGCTATCAGGGGCTTACCTCTATACACGTACTGGGCTTTGTCTTGCCCGAACCGACTGGACAATCCCCCGGCTAAAATGGCCCCACTCCACTGCATGGGTAAAAGCATACCAGTGGGCTGTCCGCGTCCAAAGAAGGTTTCTCACCGCTTCGAACTCGACTGATGAACGGACACTTCGTCCGTAACTGTAAAGGTTGGGAGAGGGCCTCACTGGTATAACTTTAGGAGGGCGTAGCTTGGATGTGCTGATGGTCCACAAGCCAAATCCCTTCGTGTGCTACTTGATCTGAACTCCGAGATGTGAAAAAAGAGGGGGTGCTATGCATCCAGACCGCGAGCACCCCCTCTACTATCTTGACGCAGAAACCCTCCTGACAGCTACCTATATCTGGGTAGATGATCAGCTCAAAGCCCTGCAGGCCCAAGGAATCCGCTTCCCCAAGAAACAAAAGTACCAGAAGGCCACCCTGGCTGAACTCCTCACCCTCGCCATCTTCCTCCTGCTTCAGGGCCAGGACCTCGCCAAAGGCTACCTGGCCGCCAAGTCTATGCTCAAGGCCTACTTCCCCGCCCTGCCCCACCTCTCCCGCTTCTACCGCGTACTGCAGAAGGCCCAAGGGCTCCTGGCCCACCTCGCGGTGGGTCTTTCCGGAGGAGAAGGCCTTCTGCAGGTGGTGGACCTGAAGCCCCTCCCCCTGGCCCAGGGTCACCGCATCCATAGCCTGGGCCTCCCCGAGGCCGCCGTGGGGGTAGGCCCTTTGGGCGCCTTCGGCGGGTACGTACTGATGCCGGTGATGAACGAACAGGGGCTCTTCTTTCGCTATGCCCTCTTTCCCGGGAACGCCCGGGAGACCTGGGGGAGGGAGCTGGTAGCCGACCTGCCTGCGGTGCTGGGGGATCGGGGCTTCCGGTGGGTTCAGGGGGTTCAGACGCCTCCCTACCGGCTTAGGGGAGGAAAGGTGGTAGAGACGGGGTGGAAAGATTGGATGGGGAGGGTGCGCAACTGGATCGAGACCCGCTTCAGCGTGATGGTGCGGTCTTTAGGGCTCCACAGGTTAGAAGCCCGCTCCTACTGGGGTCTGGTAGCTCGGGTCAACCTCATCCTCCTGGTTCACAACTTCATCCGCAGCCGGGTTCTCTTGAAGATGGCGGGGGTGGAGCTATGAGGTAGCACACGAAGG
>CALFDH010000100.1 GCA_937950405.1 uncultured Meiothermus sp. | reverse complement strand
GGCTTGCAGATTCGGCCCAACGGCCTCCAGGTAGGCCGCATGCGTGTTCCCCTGGGGGTGATTGGCTTCATCTACGAGTCGCGCCCCAATGCCACCGTGGAGGCCAGCGCCCTCAGTTTGAAGGCCGGAAATGCCATCCTGCTGCGGGGCGGCAAGGAGGCCTGGCACTCCAACAAGGCCCTGGTGCGGCTGCTCCAAGAAGCGCTGCACGAGGCCGGTCTGCCCCAGGAAGCCATTCAACTGGTGCCCACCACCGACCGCAGCGCCATCCTAGAGATGTGCCACCTGACCGGCTTGCTCGACCTGATCATCCCCCGGGGCGGTAGGGAGCTTATCGAGCTGGTACAGCGCGAAGCCCGGATGCCGGTGCTGGCCCACGCCGAGGGGGTCAACCACCTGTTTGTGGACGAGAGCGCCCATCCGGAGAACGCCGTGCGCATCGCCGTCAACGGCAAGGCCCAGCGCCCCAGCACCTGCAACAGCCTCGAGAAAGTCCTGGTGCATAGCGCCATCGCCCCGGTGTTTTTACCCAGGCTGGCCCAGGCCATGCGCGAAGCCAGAGTCGAGCTGCGCGGCGACGAGCGTACCTGCGCCCTCATCCCCGCCCGGCCCGCCAGCGAGCAGGACTGGCGTACCGAGTACCTGGATCTGATCCTGACCGTAAAGGTTGTGGATTCGCTGGAGGAGGCCCTCGAGCACATCGCCCGCTACGGCTCCCATCACACCGAGGTCATCTGCACCGAACACCACGCCCACGCCCTGCGCTTTTTGCGCGAGGTAGACGCCTCGCTGGTGCTGGTGAACGCCTCACCCCGTTTCAACGACGGCTTCCAACTGGGCCTGGGAGCCGAGATCGGCATCTCCACCAGCAAACTGCACGCCTACGGCCCCATGGGAGTGAAGGAACTCACCACCACCAAGTTTGTGGCCCTGGGGCAGGGGCAGGTGCGTGATTGAGGTCAAGGGTTCAGCGTCGAGAGTCAGGGGGCAAAGTTATTACTGGAGTTTTGTAGCAGACATCTCGCCATCGGTATTTTGCATTTGGCTTTCGGCCACCCTCCGCAAATATGCAGCCCTCAATACCAAACTTATGTGAACCCCTTGCCTTCTCCCATATGGGAGAAGGTGGCAATACCCCGCCAGCGGAATACAAAAGTAGTGCCAGCGATGTCCTTGGCTGCGTCTGGGGTCTCGCCGGATGAGGGGGTTTTCGAATGCCTCTCAAAGATAACTATCCAGCTATGGTTGGTATTATTGACCAGGTTTACCAGCTATATACCCGCTCACACATTCCGTTTTTCTCGGCGGCCCTGGCCTACTACGCCCTTTTCAGCCTGATGCCCTTGCTGATTCTGCTGGCGGGCATTTTTGGCTTTGTGCTCTCCAGCAACGAAGACCTGCGCAATGCCGTGCTGGTACGGCTGATTGAACTGGTGGTGTTGCTCTTCCCCACCCAGCCCGACCTGGCCCAGACGGTGGTGAGCTTTCTGACTCGAGGCGCCTTCCCCCTCACTTTTGCCAGTCTGTTGATTTTGCTCTGGGCCAGCAGCAATTTTTTCGCGGCCCTGGCCTACGCCCTGGGCATCATCTTTGGCAGGGTCTCGCCCCTGTCCGAACCCCCTTTGCCTTCGCACCCGGCCGTGGCCTCCCCCGAACCCCCTCCCCTGCACAGGCTGCTGCAACGGGCGCTGCAGCTCCTGCGGGTGATGCGGGGGCGCATCGCGGGCTTGCTGGCCCCGCTGCTCTTAGGCCTGGCCCTGATTCTGCTGGCCCTGCTGGGGCTGGCCATGGGATTTCTGCTGCGCTACCTGCCCGCCGACCTAAGCTTTCTGCGCGGGGGGGTGGAGGTGGCGGTGCCCATTCTGGGGGCGCTCTTGCTTTTTTTTCTGACCTATATGCTGCTGCCGATTCCCACCCCCCGGGTGCTGGCCGCCTTCGCGGCTGCCACACTGGCCGCCCTGGCCTGGGAGGGGGTTCGACTGGGGCTGCCGCTGCTGCTGCCCCGCACCCAGTATGAGCTGATCTATGGCCCCATCGCCGGGTTTTTGCTGGCTCTGGCGGGCTTTTACCTGACCATGTGGATTCTGCTGGTGGGGGCCTTGCTGGCCAAAATCCTGACGGATCGCTCGAGCGACACCATATGATACGAACCTAAACCCCTTTCCTTCTCCCCTTGCGGGAGAAGGTGGCGACACCCCGCCAGCAGTTGAGGAGAATAGAGCCTGAAACGTCACTTGTCGCATCTGGGGTGTCGCAGGATGAGGGGTACAGGAATGCCACACGAAAATGACTATCCAGGCAATTTCAGCATGAAGACCAAAGTGCCCTCCTGCGCCAGGTCGCAGCTCAGCAATCTGGGCGCTCAGATGCATTCAGGTCGAGGAGCCCGATTATGCTAGACCTATGAGCCACCCGGTACCCACCCCAACCCCCACCACCCCGGCGTCCGCTGCCATCCGGCTCTCGGGTGTTTCGGTGGCGTTTGAGGGACGGGAGGTGCTTAAGGGGGTGGATCTCGAGGTTCGCAAGGGCGAGTTTATTGCCATCATCGGCCCCTCGGGCGGGGGCAAGAGCACCCTGTTGCGGGTGGTGGCGGGGCTGCTCAAGGCCAAGCAGGGCACGGTGGAGGTGGTGGGCCAGCCCGCCATGGTGTTCCAGGACTACCGGCTACTGCCCTGGCGCACTGTTGAACAGAACATCCGCCTGCCCATCGAGCTTACGGGCCGGGGCCGAATCGAGACCCACCTGGGCATGAAGCCCTACCTGAACCTGTACCCACACCAGCTTTCTGGGGGCATGAAGGCCCGGGTGGCCATTGCCCGGGCGCTGGCCCAGGATGCCGAGGTGCTGCTGATGGACGAGCCCTTCGCGGCCCTGGACGCCCTGGTGCGCGAACGCTTCAACCTCGAGCTCAAGCAACTGCACGAGCGCACCGGCAAAACCATTTTGTTCGTGACCCACAGCATCCGCGAGGCGGTCTACCTGGCCGACCGGGTGGTGGTGCTTACGGGCGGAACAATTGACGCCATTCTGGACACCAGGCACGAAGGGCGCATCACGGCTTTTACCGATGGCCTCGAGGCCGAGTTGCGCGAACGGCTGGGGGTGGCCGACTCCACCTTTATCGAGCCGCCGCCCCAGCCCCTGCGCCCCCCCTGGGAGGTTTTTGGGGTGCTGGGCCTCCTCGGTCTGTTCTTTCTGGCCTGGGGCCTCATGGCCGCGCGGGTGCCGGTTTTTGTGCCCTCGCCCCTGGCGGTTGGGCAGGTCCTCATCCAAAACGCCGAGCTGTTGCTACGCAACGCCCTGGCCACCTTGCAGACCGCCGGGCTGGGCATCCTGGCCTCGCTCGTCATCGGGCTGCCCATCGGCTATGCGATGGGTCAGAAGCGCTCGCTGGAGCGGCTGCTCTCCCCTTTCATTGTGGCCTTGCAGGCGGTTCCAACGATTATTGTGGCCCCCTTGCTCATCATCTGGTTTGGCTATGGGCTGGGCTCCAAGGTCATCATCGCCACCCTGATCTCCATTTTTCCGGTGCTGGTCTCGACCATGGTGG
>CALFDH010000099.1 GCA_937950405.1 uncultured Meiothermus sp. | reverse complement strand
CGAGGTGGACCGCACCTACCGGGAAGTTTTTCAGACCATTGGGGCCAGTGCCTGGGGGGTGTTCAGGAAGCTCGAGGTGCCCGGTGCATTGCCCGTTATTCTGGGCGGCCTGCGCCTGACGGTTTCGCTGGCCCTGATTGGGGCGGTGGTAGCCGAGTTTGTGCTGGGAGGCGGCGGACTCGGGCATCTGGCCCAGACCGAGCAGCGCAACTTTAACTACGCCCTCTCCTTCTCGGCGGTGGCCGTGACGGTGCTGCTGGGCATCTCGCTTTATGGCCTGGTGGCCTTGCTGGAAAGCTACGTACTTCGCTACCGGCGCAGGTAGGCTAAGTGCAGTGTCGTAAAGGTGATCGTACAGTCCGAAGGGAAAGTCACCGAGAAGGCTCGCCAACCCGTCTCCCAAGCGAATCGGCATCTTTGTGAGGAGGCCAAAGGCCGACGAAGCAAACCAGTGGAGGCTTGCCAAACCATCGGCTGGGAAGGGAGAGCTGGATCGCTTCGCATCCTACGGATGCTCGCAAAGACTAGAACACTTCCTGAATTCCGGTGAGAATGTACAGGTAGCTATAAGACGGTGTGCTGAGTGAAGACCTAGCTGATTATCCAAGCAATAAGCACACTTCATTCGTAACGTTGCATTAAGTTGTAGGCAAATTCGTGCATTAGCTCGGGGCGTTCTTCGGCCAGTTGCCACAAGAAACGCAACAGTTCATCGTCGGAGAGCTCGAGCAGGGACCCCAGGTTCACCGGCGCGCTTTTCACCAACTTTTTGCGGGTGAAAATTTCGGGGGCTTCCAGGGCTGCAAAGGCCACCGCTACCACGTGCTTGCACACCGGCCCCCAGGAGTAGGGGCACGAACAGCGCCACTCGCCCTTGTTCAGGTTGATCTCGACCCGGTACGGGAAAGGCGCACTGCCCTGGACTCGGGCCTGCAAACGGCCCCGGCTGCGGGCGGCCTCGAGGACCGCCCCATCCAAAAAAAGTGACCTGCCCCGCTCCAGTACCCTCTCGTCGGCCAGGGCCAGCAGGCTTTCCAGCTCCAGGCTCACCCCCCCATCAAAATCCAGTCTGCTGCACTTTGCAAGCCCAGGGTTTGTGACTAAACTAACTTTGGGCCAGCAGGCCCAATTCCTTCAGGGCGGGGTGCAATTCCCCACCGGCGGTAAAGGCGGCGAATAACCGCCCAAGCCCGCGAAGCCTGGAAATCTGCCGCACATCCAGGCCCGATTGCGTGAAAATCGCAAGCCGACGGTAACAGTCCGGATGGGAGAAGGAGTGAAGCCCGGGTGCCCCTGTGCCTGGGCGAGAAAAGTGGGTAATACCTCGTAAATCCTCAATCACAGCTTGGGCGACAGGCGCTTGGCCAGAGGCAGTTCGTGCCTGCCCTGGCGATGTGTGGGTAGCACGGTGTGTGTTGAGGAGTGCAATGAAAAAGTTGATTGTTTTGCTGGCGGTCTTGTTGTCGCTTGGTCTGGCGCAAACGCAAAAGGTGCGGGTGGGGCTTGGCTACCTGCCCGACGTGCAGTTTGCCCCCTTCTACGCCGGGGTGGTCGAGGGCCTGTATGGCAAGCGGGGCCTCGAGGTGGAATTTCAGCACGGATTTGCCTCGGAGCTGTACCCGCTCTTGGCCCAGGGCCGACTCGACTTCGTTGTGGCCGATGCCGAGGATGTGATTGCCCTGCGGGCCCAGGGCACCCCGCTCAAGTACGTGCTGGCGCTCTACCAGAGCGTACCCAACGCCCTATTCTCGCGGGCCGAGAAGAACATCACCTCGGTGCGCGACCTGAAGGGCAAGACCATCGGCATACCGGGGCTGTTTGGCACCTCCTACACCTCGCTTCAGGCCATGCTGCGGGCCGCAGGGTTGCGCGAGTCGGACGTGAAAATCGAGCAGATTGGCTTCACCCAGGCCGAGGCTATCGTAACCGGACGGGTGGACGTGGCCATGGGCTTCGTGAACAACGAGCCCATTGTGCTGGAGGCGCGGGGCATTAAACTCAATGTGATTCCAGCTGGCCCCTACAACCTATCGCCGGGGGTGGGCGTGATTTCGACCGACCGCGTGCTGGAAAACGCCGACCTGGCCCGCCGCTTTGTACAGGCCACCCAGGAGGCCCTGGCCCTGACCCTGCGGGAACCGCGCAAAGCCTTTGAAGCCTCCAAGAAGTATGTGCAGAACCTGGGCGAAGACAGGTTCCGGGTGCTCGAGGTCTCGCTTAGGCTCTATCAGTCGCCCTACACCCGTCAGAACGGCCTGGGCTTCTCCAACCCCGAGGGCTGGCAGAGCGGGCTCAACCTGCTCCGGCAGACCGGGCGCGTCCGCACCAACCTGCCCGCTACCGCTTTCTACACCAACGAGTTCCTGCAGCGGGGGGTACAGGCCAATACTACTGCCCAGCGATAGGATGTTCTCCTGTTATACCGGATTCAAAAAGATATTCACCCAAACCAGGGATTTTCAGAGGCTATCTTTTTGAATCCTAGAGCACTCCCTTCGGTCGGGTTAGTTCGCCGCCGTTCGGCGACGAACTAACCGAATCTGGTATTA
>CALFDH010000098.1 GCA_937950405.1 uncultured Meiothermus sp. | reverse complement strand
CCGGTGAAGGGGTCCCACTTGGGGCTGGCGCTCTGGATATCTTTGTAGAGCTCCATCACCCGGTCGTACACGCTCACCCGCTTGCCGTTCACGGTCAGGGTGGCCCGCTTGAGGGCCGCTTCAAACTTGGGGTTTACGGGCATGCCTAGCTGGGCCCCCAGCATGGCGGCTTTCTCGCGGGCCAGCCACCAGTAGTCCACGTTCTGAAGGTTCTTGGGGGTGTAGGTGCCGTTTTGAACTTTCCGCAGGATGTCAATGTAGATGACGCTCCAGTCTACCAGTTGACCCGAGACCACGTAATCCGGCGCATACTTGTACATCGAGTTGTAGTGGCTGAAGCTGGGCACCTTGCGCCGGGCTGCCGTCTGGATAACCGTAGCGGTGTCTTCGGTAAAGGCCAGGATGTCGTTGCCCTCGGCCATCAGGGCTTCGGCAGCCTCGCGGGCCTTGACGGGGTCGAACCAGGCGTTGATCCACTTCACGTTGACGGTTGCGCGCGGGTTCACCGCCCGCACCCCCAGGGCAAAGGCCGAGATATGGCGCTTGAGTTCGGGGATGGGGAAAGCTGCCACGTAGCCAACCTTGCCGCTCTTGGTCAGGGCGCCCGCCATCAGGCCGTTCAGGTAGTAAATCTGGTAGAAGTCGGCCATGTAGGTGAGCATGTTGGGGGCCCGCTTGAAGCCGGAGGCATGGGCGAAGATGACCTCGGGGTATTTCTGGGCGGCCTCGAGGGTCTGGTCCATGAAGTCGAAGGAGGTGGTAAAGATCACGTTACAACCCCCCGAAACCAGCCGGTCTATGGTAGCCAGAGTGTCGGCAGGCTTGACCGACTCCACATACTGCGTGGTGAGGCCGGGGATAGCCTTCTCGGCGGCCCGGCGGGCCTCGTCGTGGGCGAAGGTCCAGCCCACGTCGCCAATCGGGCCTACGTAGATGAAGCAGGCTTTGAGACTGGCCTGTTGTGCCATGCCGAAACTGAGACCCAAAGCCGCTATGATGCCTACAAGCCAACTCTTTCTCATGCAACCCCTCCTACTGCCCTGCCCCACATGCCCTTGTGGGCACCGGGCCGATGCCAGATCTTTAACGTTCACCCCGCCGATAGGGTTTTCCCAGCGCTTCAGGGGCGTTGCCTTGCTGTCCACGCAGCCCTGACAAAGCCAGCACAAGTATAACCAGAAGGTAAGGCAGGCTAGCAAATACCTCGGATGGAACTCCGCTCTGGCCCTGGAGCCTGAACTGAAGGTAATAGAGCAGGCCAAAAAAGACCGCCCCAAAGATAGCCCTCAGCGGGCTCCAGCCCACGAAAATCACCAGCGCTACGGCAATCCAGCCCAGCCCGGCGGTCATGCCATCAGTCCAGGAGGGGCGGTAGACCAGCGAGAGGTAGGCCCCCGCCAGCCCCGCCAGCGCACCCCCAACGGCCACCGCCGCGTAGCGCACCCCCAGTACGTTGATGCCCAGCAGGTCGGCAGCAGCAGGGTTTTCGCCCACCGAGCGCAACGAAAGACCTATTTTAGTCGCGTAGAACACAAAGGCCAGCAGCAGCGCCAGGCCAATGGCCCCCAGCGTGAAGGGCCATTCGGGTGGCTGGTTGAATAGGGGCTGCCCCTCGAAGCGCTTGCCAAGCAGGCCCGCCGCTCCCAAACCCAGCATGGTGAGGGCCAGGCCCGAGACGAACTGATTGGCCCGCAAGGTGATGGTAACGAAACCATGCACCAAAGCCGCCAGTGCGCCGGCCAGCATGGCCGCCAGCACGGCCAGCCAGAGGTTGCCATCTCCCACCCCACTGCCAAAGGCCAACGCAAAACCGGCCAGGGCTCCCAGGGCCATCATCCCCTCCACCCCCAGGTTCACCACCCCGACCCGTTCGTTCAGGATGGCCCCCAGGCAGGCAATAAGCAGGGGCGTGCCGAAGGAGAGGGCTCGAGCGAGGGCGTTTAGAATTTCTTCCATAGTCGTTGCCTCAGGTCAAAGAACGTGGGCTTGCCTTATCGACCCCAGCGAACTCGATTACGCACAAAAACTTCCGAGGCAATCAAGCACATCAGCATAACGCCGCTAAAAACGTCCACGATGCGAAAGGGCATGTTGAGGCTCACCTTGAGCAGATCGCCCCCGGCCAGAATCAGGCCCATCAGGGGGGCGGTGAGGAGCACCAGCGCCGGATTACCCCGGGCCAGCCAGGCCACAATAATGGCGGTAAAACCATAGCCGGAGGAGAGCTGCCCCGGCTCGATCAGGCGGTGGTGGATGCCGGCAATTTCGCCTACCCCGGCCAGCCCCGCCAATCCACCCGTAATCAGCGCTACCCAGAGGATAACCCGGCCTCCTGGGATGCCCAGGTAGCGGGCCGCACCCGGATTCTCTCCCACCACCCGCATCTGGAAACCAAGGGTGGTGCGGGTGAGCATCAACTGCAAGAACAGGGCTAGCAGTACCCCCAGCAGCAGGGTGGGCCAGTGGACGTTGGTGCCGGGGAGCGCCGCAAGCTGCTGGTACTCGGCGAAGCGGTCTGAGTAGATGTAGCCCCGGGCGTCCCTGCCCTTCCAGGGGCCGTTGATCAAAAAAATGACCAGCGACTGGGCCACATAGTTGAGCATCAGGGTGGTGAGGATTTCGTTGACGCTCAGGCGGCTTTTAAGCCAGGCCGCTACCAGACACCACAGGGCCCCGCCCAGAGCCCCTGCCAACACCATCCCCGGCAGGCTGAGCCAGGGCGGCAAGGGCACGAACAGGGCCACACCAGCAGCCCAGACCGCGCCCACAAGCATTTGACCTTCGGCCCCGATGTTAAAGAACTGGGTGCGAAAAGCCAGGGTGAGACCCACCCCAATGAGGAGCAAGGGAATGCTGCGGCGCAAAATTTCCTGCCAGCCCTTGGCATCTAGTAACGTACCCGAGAGCATGGCGCGGTAGGCCTCGAGCGGATGGAGTCCATAGGCCGCAAAGAGCCCGCCCACCAGTACAAAGGCCACCCCCAAAGCAGCCAGCGTGACCCCCAGCACGCGGTAGCGGGAGGGGTTGGCGAGGGGCTCGAGCCTCACGCCTCACCTCCGGTCATCAAAAGCCCCACCTGTTCACGGGAGATTTGACCCACCGGGTAGGGGCCCCGCAGCCTCCCCTGGTAGAGCACCGCAATCCGGTCGGATAGTGAGAGCAACTCTTCCAGGTCTTCCGAGACCAGCAGCACCCCCGCCCCCTGGTAGGTTTTCTCGAGCAGCACCCGGTGCACCTGCTCGGTTGCCCCGATGTCGAGGCCATAGGTGGGGTGCACGGCCAGAATCAACCGGGGTTGTCCGGCCAGTTCACGAGCCAGAATCACTTTCTGAATGTTACCGCCCGAAAGTAGCCTTGAAGGAGTGTGAATGCTGGGGGTAGCGACGGCATATTCCTTTACCCTGGCTTCTGCATTGGCAGCATAGGCTGCTGGATTGGACAAAAACCCTCTGGCGAAGGGGGCTTGATGGAAGGTGCGCAGGGCCAGGTTTTCGGCCACGCTCATGCTGGGGACGGTGCCCATGTGAATGCGGTCTTCGGGGATGTGCGCCACCCCCTGGGCAAACAACCGGGCCGGGTTGGCAACCAGGGGCTGTCCGGCCAGCCGCACCATCCCGCCCTCCATTTTTCGCAAACCGGCCAGTACCTCTACCAGCTCGCTCTGGCCATTGCCCGCAACCCCGGCAATCCCCAGAATTTCCCCCGCGCATAGCTCAAAGCTAACCCCCCGCAAAGCAGGGAGATTGCGGCCCGACCGAACCTGCAAGTCCTCTACACGCAGCAAAACCTCACCCATCTGCGGATTGGCGCGTTTGCGTTCGAAGCTCACGCTGCGCCCTACCATCATCTGGGCCAGCTTGGTTTTGCTGGCCTCGGGCGTAGGCAGGCTGCTCACCACCCTGCCCCGGCGCAGCACCGTGCAGCGGTCGGCGATGGCCAGCACCTCCTCGAGCTTATGCGAGATGAAGATAAGCGACTTGCCCGCAGCCTTCAGCTCGCGCATCACCTGGAACAAAGCCTCGGCCTCCTGCGGGGTGAGTACGCTGGTCGGCTCATCCAGGATGAGCACCTTGGCCCCCCGCAGCAAGGCCCGCACAATCTCGACCCGCTGCTTCTCGCCCGGCGAAAGCTGGTGGACGGGGGCTTTAGGGTCGATGTGCAAACCATATCCCTGGGCAATTCGTTCGATCAGGGGCACGATGCGCCGGGCCGGCAGCAAGGGGGTTCCGATACCCAGGGCCAGGTTCTCTGCAACCGTGTGGCGTCCCACCAGCGTAGGGTGCTGGGGCACCAGCCCAATGCCCAGCCTGAGCGCATCCAGCGGCGAGGCTATCTTGACCGGACGGCCTTCTATGAAAATCTCACCTTCGTCGGGGCGATACAGGCCATAAAGAATCGAAATCAGCGTGGACTTGCCCGCCCCATTCTCGCCCAACAGCGCCAGCACCTCGCCGGGGTAGACCTCGAGGCTCACGCTATCGTTGGCCACCACCCCCGGAAAGCGCTTGGTGATGTTTTGGAGTCGCAAAAGGGGCTCGCCCATTGCGAGAAATCATATCGCAAAGCCCGCGCATCACAGGATAGCTCAGGTGCGTTCTAATAGGGAAGGCGACGGGTGGTCTGGCAACAAAGTCGTCAGGATACTTCAAATCTCACCGTCATTACCTAGGCGCACGCAGTGCGACGAGGAATCTGGTACTGCTCATCGCGTTTCCCACCAATACGACGCACACGGTGCGTCGCATTGTAGTCGGTACGGCAAAAACCGCCGCACCGACTATTCGTGGAAACCGCTCTCAGGGGTCGCGAATGCAGGCGACTGAAGCGCGTCAGATGCCTCACCTCGCTGCGCTGCGCTCGGAAGGACACATTGGCCAGCCGGAGGGTTAAAGGTTACCTTAACCCCAAATAACCCGGCCCTTTGCTATCCTCAAGCTAAATTGAATGCAGCAAACGGCAGGAGCCTGTTTCCCATCTGAATCTGGAAAGCCTCATACCATGCTGCAAATTGAGCTACTGGGTTCTCCCAAACTGCGCTGCGAAGATCGGGAACTGGATCTGCCGCGCAAGGCGGTTGCATTGCTGGCCTTTCTGGCCCTCGAGGGCCGCCAGCCCCGCAGCCGGTTGGTTGAGCTGCTGTGGGGGGGTTGTGAAGAGAGCAGAGGACAGCACAATCTGCGGCAGACGCTGTATCGGATGAGTAGCCCCTTGGGGGACTACATCCGGGCCGGACGCGAACAGCTCGAGCTGGTGCAGTTTGAGCTGGACGTACAGCGCTTTCGGGAACAGGTCGAGGCAGAACACTGGCCCGAGGCGCTGTCAACCTACAAAGGCGAGTTTTTGCAAGGCTTGGAGCTGGAGCAAGAAACCTACCGCGACTGGCTCCAACGCTGGCGCGAGCGGCTGGAACGGCTTTGGGCAATGGCCCTTGAGGGTCAGGCTAAACAGCTCGAGGCCGAGGGGAAAGTCCGGTCTGCGCTGGAGCTTTACCTCGAGCTGATTCGCCACGACGAGCTTCAGGAACATTTCCACCGCAAGGCCATGCGGCTCTACGCGGCGCTTGGGCAGACCGAGGGGGCACTCAATCAGTACAAACTGCTTTGTAAAGTGTTGCAGCGGGAGCTGGCCCTGGAACCACTACCCGAAACCCAGGCCCTGGCCGAGCAAATCCGCCAGCGCAAGGCAACCTCGAGGGCGCGACCCCAAGCCCCCAGCAGCCCAACCTTGAACCCGCCCTTGGTAGGGCGGGCGCAGACCCTCGAGCAGCTCGAGGCTGCCTGGCAGAGCCAAAACATCTTGCTCATAGCTGGCGCAGCAGGGGTGGGCAAAACTCGCTTAGCACAGGAATTTCTGGCAGATAAGGGCCCGTACATCAGCCTCTGGGGCCAGGCTGCCGACTGTCCCACTCCCTACGCTTCCATGACCCGCTGGGTGCGGCAAGCCCTGCGCGCGAAACCCAACCTGGGTCTGAAAAGCTGGATACGCCTCGAGGCTTCCCGTCTGGTTCCCGAGTTGTGGGATACCCCTCCGCCGCCGCTCGACGAAAGTACCCAGGTGCGGTTCTTCTCAGCGCTGGTGGAATTGTTGATAGAGGCCCATGGCAGCACCACCTTCCTCAGCGAGGACGAGCACTACAGCGACCCCTGGAGCCTCCAGGCGCTGGCGGTGGGGCTGGAGCAGCGCTGGGCGTCGGCCAAGCTGGTCATCACGGCTCGTCTTGAAGAGGTAGCGCCCGAAGTAGCCCGTCGTTATCAAGACTGGCGCAACTGCCGAAAAGCAGCCTGGCTCGAGGTTGAACCGCTGAGTGAGCTCGAGGTAGCCGAACTGATCGCGCACCTTTCGGGGCGGCCAGCGCGGCTGTTTCCCCAGCGGGTCTACCGGGCCACCTCGGGCAACCCGCTCTTTGTGCTACAGACCCTGCAAAGCCTCTTCGAGTCCGGTGAGTTGCGCCTGGGGGAGGGGGGGGTGTGGGAGACCCCCTACGACGAGTCCACCCACGACTACACCGAGCTACCCATTGCGGCCAGCGTCCGCCAGACCATTCTGGGCCGCCTCGAGCGCCAGGGCGCGGCGGTACGGCGCTGCCTGGAGGTAGCAGCGCTGATTACCGAGGCCACCTTCGATTCGAAAACCCTGGCCGAGGCCACCGCACTCTCGGCCTGGGAGGTTTCCGAGGCGCTCGAGCGAGCCAGTCAAGCCCGTTTAATCGAGGCGGTTCCCCAAGGCTACCGTTTCAGCCACGACCTGATTGCCCGGGCCGTTGCCGAAGCCCTACACCCCGACCGCAGGCGGCTCATCTCGGCGCGTTTGGCCCAACACTACTGTCAACAAGCCGAACATCCGGCCAAGGTTGCAGGCTATTTTCAGGCCGCGGGACAGCCCGAACAGGCCATCCAGTGGTGGCTCAAGGCTGCCCAGCAAGCTCATAGCGTGCGGGCTTTCCGCGAAGCCGATGCTTACTATCGGCTGGCCCTGGAGGCCATGCCATCCGAGCACCCCCAGCGTTTTGAGGCGCTGGCCGCGCGCTTTTATCTGTGTCGCCAGACCGGGATTGCCGACCTGAAACAGCAGCTCGAGCTGCTCGGGGTCATGCAACACGAGGCCCAGACCCCCCTCCAACACGCCCATGTGTGGTTCTACCGTGGGATGGTACTCGACGACCAGCAAGACCTGGTCGGCGCAATGGAGGCCAGTCGCAGGGCCTACGAGTTTGCCCTCGAGGTCTCTGCTTTTGAAGCCTTCTACCCTCTAGTCTTCGTCACCCACTACCAGCGCGACCTGGGTCTGCTGGAGGAAGCCCACCGGGTCGGGCTGCGCGCGCTGGAGCTGGCGCAAAGCCTAACCCCCTACCACCAGATCGAGGCCCAACTTTGCCACAGCCTAACCCTGATGCTCCAGGAACGGCCTGCCGAGGCCCTGGACTGGATCGGGCAAGCCGAGCGCCTGATGCGGCAGCACAGCCCGGCCCCCTCGAGCTTCTGGCTGCTTCAAGAACGCATAGACCTGGCGCGAGCCCGTATTCTGCTCAGCCAGGAACGGTTTGCCGAGGTTCTTCCCCACACCAATCCCATTCTGGAGAAGTCCCGGCAAGCCGGGGTCGAGCGTCAGGAGCTTATCGCTCGACTGGTGCGAACTGAAGCCTGGCTGGGGCTGGGGCGTTGGGACGAGGTCGGCCAGGAACTCGAGCGCAGCCTCGAGCTGGCCTCGCACCTGGGCTGGGGGCGCTCGGAGGTCTGGCAGCTTTACGCCGAGCTCGAGCTGGCCTTGCAAAACCCCAAAGCGGCTTTGCGACTCTCAGAACAGGCCCTTGACGCAGCGGGGCCCAACCGGGTTCAGCAGATCAACGCCCTCTACAGCCGGGGCGGAGCCTGGCTGGCGCTTGGGCAGATGGGAAAAGCCCACCGCGACCTCGAGCAAGCCCTTGCCCTGCACGGCGGTACCAACCGTTTCCGCAGCGTCAGCGAGCAAGCCCTCCGGGCCCGGCTGGCAATGACGCTAGAGTGACGCACCCCCTGCTACCCTCAGCCCGGTGATGGAGCCAAAGCCCCCAAAACCCCTCGACCTGGTGCTGCACCTCGAGCCTTCCGCGCCCCAGCAGCCCTGGCGGGCGGTTTTGCTCAACCCCGAGACCCTGGAAGAGCAGGTTTTCAGCAGCCCACTGGAGTTGCTGCAATACCTGGAGCAGCTCTGCCGGGACTCGGGCGGGCGGGTTTTTGGGATTCGCTAGCCATCGCCAAGGAGCGCAGCATGAAACAAACCCTCGGACGGCTCGCCCTCTTACTCCTTGTGCTGGCCACTCTGGCAGCCTGCGGAGGTGGGGGCGGCGGCAACGCAGGCATCTGGGACAACAGCCGGTGGGATCAGGCCAACTGGCAGTAGGAGGACACATGCGCGGAAAAAACCTTTTCTTTTTTGTGTTGGGAGCAGGCATCGTGGCTTCGGGCATCTGGGCGCTGAGCGTGGGCTCGCTCACCAGCTTCAGCGCGGGTACGCCCATCAAGGCCAGCGAGGTCAACGCCAACTTCAGCACCCTGCGCACGGCCATAGAGGCCCTCGAGCAGCCCGTGGGGGTCAGCCGCCTCTCCATCGGCGGCACCATCGGGGACGGCAAGGTGCTCAAAGCCCAGGGCGGCAACCTGGTCTGGGGCGACGACAACGCCGGCGGGGCCAGCTTTGGCACCAGCCTGACCGGCAGCAACGCCACCGACCCCGGTTTTAGTGTGCAGAATAATGCAAGCAATAGCACCGCCATCCAGGGCGTTGTGGCAACTACCGGTTACGGTGTGCTGGGCAAAGCCAATGGTTCGGGCGTGGGGGTGCAGGGCGAAGGCTTGGGTGGTTTTTCGGTGGGCGTATGGGGCCGGGTTGCGGATACCGGCTGGGGGGTGATTGGCTCCTCAAACGGGGGTGGCTTTGGCGTGGAGGGCCGAGCTATTGGTGGGGTGGCCGTCTCGGCAAAGGTCACCGGCGGCACCGGCACCGCATTGCAGGTGGATGGCGCAATCCGGGTAACCGGCACCAAGGCGGCTTTTAAGCATGATGTTACGGCGGATAATACTGGTCCAGTCAGTACATTCACAGTAGTCAACAACCCCCTGACTAACAACGACCCCAACGCCCTTCTGTTTATAACCCAGTCTGGCGGCGGAGACTTGGGTCCTATCGGGGTCGAGTACGATAGCGGAAGCGGCAGATGGCGGATCAAACGCCTAGACGGGGGCGCCATGCCAATTGATGCTGCTAGCTTTAACGTGTTGGTCATTAAGCAGCTCTGATAGAGGGGAAAGCATGAAAAACGCCTGGTTACTCGGGTTCTTTCTGCTGCTTTCGTGTGCCTGGGCTCAGCAGTTTAGCGTGGGGGGCGGTCTGAGCTTCAACGCCGGCAGTGGGGGCTCCTCGGCGCAGGGTAATGTTCAGTTCATGGTGCGCAACCTGGTACAAGCCGCCCCGGTTTCCGTACATCTGCGCGCGGTGGCCGATGCCACCCTGAGCAGCAGCTTTGCCGCTACCCTTAGCGCTGGGCCGCTGTTCGGCTTTGATCTCGCCCCATTGCAAATCTATGCGGGCCCCAGCGTGGGGTTCGGGTTATCGGGCGGCAGTCTAGCAGGCCCCATCTTCGCCCTGGCGGCGGGCCTCGAGCTCCCTACCGGCAACGTGTACACCTTCTTGGAAGGGGTGTTCACCTTCAACGGGCCAGCAGCCGGCTTCGGTCTACGCGGCGGGGTCAACGTGCGTCTGTGAGGTAATGGTATGCCCAACAAAAACCTCTTCTTTCTGGCGCTGGGGTTCGGGCTGGCCAGCCTCGGCCTGTGGGCCTTGGCCGGGGTGAGCCTGCCCCACACCTTTAGCGCGGGAAGTCCCATCCGCGCTGCCGAGGTCAATGCCAACTTCGCCGCCCTGAACAACGCCCTGCCCGGCGTAGCCCAGACCGCTGCTTCCGATGCGGTAGCCATCACCAGCGCCACCCCAGCGGTAGCCAGCGTGACCATCAATGTGCCGGGGCCGGGGTACGTAAAAGTGAGCGCCACCGCCCAGCTTAACGTGCAATACACTGGCATCTCGAGCGCGCAGTTTACCCTGGGGCTTTCCAGCACTTTGGATGCCCTCCGCCCCGACCAGGACAAGCGTCTCAGTCTACCCGCCGGACTACCAGCATGGACCTACATCTACATCCTGAGCGCCGAGCGGGTGTTTCCGGTAGACAGTGCGGGTTCCAAAACCTTCTATCTCATTGCCGAGGAAAACAGCGGCGTACAGGCAACCGTCTCGAAGCGTACCCTAACCGCAACCTTCATGACCGGCATGGGGACGGTGCAAAACCCATAAGCAAGGGTCAATAGTCGATGGTTTATAGTCAATCGCCAATGATTTTCTGCCGATAGCCTCGAGTTCGAGCTATTGACGATCGACCATAGACCATCGACTATAGGCTATGGACGCCACAAGGAGCAACCATGAGTAATCGCAAAATTTTGGCCTGGGTAGTGGTAGGCGTACTGGGCGTGGTACTAGCCCAGGCGGTGCAGCGGCAGCTCAATCTGGTGGTCAACGGACAGGCCC
Organism: uncultured Meiothermus sp.; assembly: GCA_937950405.1. Lineage (GTDB taxonomy): Bacteria > Deinococcota > Deinococci > Deinococcales > Thermaceae > Meiothermus. Next base: position 43 of record CALFDH010000098.1, on the reverse strand, counting down.
AGAGCAGTAAGGCCATTGTGGTGGGAGGGCAGACCTACGTGCC
>CALFDH010000097.1 GCA_937950405.1 uncultured Meiothermus sp. | reverse complement strand
GGCGAGATGGCTCACCAACCAGCCTCTCGAGCGAACCGAAGTCTTTGCGAGGAGGCCAGAGGCCGACGAAGCAATCCCGAAGAAGTTTGCCATTCTACCGGCTGGGTAGGGCAATCTGGATTGCTTCGCATCCTGCGGATGCTCGCAATGATTTCCCGTATTTCAGTGAAAATGTAGAGGCATCTATACGACTGTATAACTTGAATACTGCTGAACCACTGTCCAGAACAGCACAGCCGATTATTGGAGTTTCCCGACCCAGTGTTGACCCGCCGGTCAGTTTGCCTCAGTGATATGTTATAGTTCCCACATTATGGAACTTACACTCAAGTCTGCACGGCGCTTCGTGGACGAGATTCCTGTACCCCTGGTGGTGGTGGGGGTATGGGGCGGTGAGTTGAGCGAGGAAGGGCAAAAGCTGGATGCCAGGTATCGCAATGCCCTCAGCAAGATAATGGATGAGCTCCACTTCAAGGGGGATTTCGGCGAGACCCTGCTGATTCCTCTGGGTACAAGACGAACCGAGGAAAGAGGCCCTGGCTTTGCCCTGCTGTTTGGCCTGGGTAAAAAACGCGGGGTCAGCCTGGAAATTGTGCGAAGGGCAGGGGCCAAACTGGTGCAGGAGATTACCCGTCTCGGTTTCAAAGAAGCCGTTACCGAAACTTTCCTCTCGGACAAGTTTGGCAAGCAGGAAGCCAGCTTTGCCTTGGCCGAAGGGGCTTTGCTGGGGGGCTATACCTGGAACAAATACAAAACCAGCAGCCCCTCCGGTAAACGGGGTGAAAAACTGCGCCTGTGGCTGGCCCGTTCTTCGGGGCCTGCCGTAGACCGGGCCGAGATTGTGGCCGAGGCGGTCAACTATGCCCGCGACCTGGTCAATGAGCCGCCCAACATCCTGACCCCGGTAGAGCTGGCCAAGCGGGCTGCCGAAATGGCCCAGGAGCTGGGGCTTGCGGCAGAGATATGGGATGAGAGCCAGATTCGGCAGGCCGGAATGGGTGCCTTTTACGGAGTGGCCCAGGGTTCGGCCAACCCACCGCGTTTTATTCAGTTGACCTACAAACCCCAGGTCCCTTCGGGGCGCGTGATCGCCCTGGTAGGCAAAGGGCTGACCTTCGATACGGGTGGCTACTCCCTCAAGCCCTCCGAGAGCCAGATCGCCATGAAGTGCGATATGGCTGGGGCCGCCGCAGTGCTGGGAGCCATGCGGGCCGTTGCCAGGCTCCAACCGCCGGTAGAAGTGAGGGCCTACGTGGCCGCCGCAGAGAACATGGTCTCGGGCACGGCCTACCGGGTCTCCGATGTGCTCACGAGTCTATCGGGCAAAACCATCGAGATTCTCAACACCGATGCCGAAGGCCGCCTAACCCTGGCCGATGCCATTACCTATGCCGACCGGCAGGGTGCAGAGGTCATCGTCGAACTATCTACCCTGACCGGTGCCTGTGTGGTGGCGTTGGGTGAAAAAATAGCAGGCCTCTTTGCCAACGATGCCCGCTGGGGCCGCGAGGTGCAGGACGCAGCCGAGCGAGCGGGCGAAAAAGTCTGGCCAATGCCCATGGAAGAGGAGTACCTCGAGGCCCTAAAGTCCAACACCGCCGACCTAAAAAACACCCACGGGCGCAGCCGCTACGCCGGGGCTATCAACGCTGCATTGTTCCTGGGAGAGTTTACCGAAAAGCCCCTGGTCCACCTGGATATTGCCGGCCCAGCCTATACCGAAAAAAGCCACCCTCTGGGCCCTGCGGGGGGCACGGGTTTTGGGGTTCGTACGCTGGTTGAACTGCTGGGGGGGTAGCGCCCTGCTGCTTCCACCAGCTCAAGCCTGCTTCAAAGGGCCAGGACGACCTATCCAGGATTGGCGTACGGCTGGTGTACAGGAATCTGTTCCATTGCACGCCAGGTGCATGGTCAGCGCGAATGGTGCCGGGGGCGAAGCTCCTGGCCTCGAGCCTCGTCTCGGGTGGTATTTGCCACCCCGATTTTTTTACTTGACCCGATACGGCTTGATAGGAAAAGAGGCTTCAAAAGAAACTACGGCGCCGGGTTCATCCTGCACACTACTGGCATTCTGGGCAGACCCCGCGCAGCTCGAGGCGGGCATCTTCCACAAACCAGCCATTTTTGGCTTCTATCGCTTTTTTGATGGGCTCGGGATCGAACTCAGATAAATCCTTGACCAGCACATCTTCAATATTGCCGCATTGGAGGCAGAAAAGATGGTGGTGCCGCTCGTCGAAGCCATCGTAGCGGGTATTGCCCTTCTGATCCTTGAACTCCCACAACAGACCCGAGTCACGTAGCACCTGGAGGTTGAGGTAGACCGTTGAGAGCCCGATATCGTAGCCTTTCTTTTTCAGAGCTTGGTACAGCTCTTCTGGCGTAGGGTGGGTGTTTTTGCGGTCGAGGTAGGCCAGTATCCGTTCCCTGGGCAAGGTATGGCGCAATCCCACTGCTTTTAACCGCGACCTGTAGCTTTCCCGCTCTTTGGTCTTTGCCATTTCTGACCCCCTTGTACAACTTTCATTACTATAAAACATTTTCAGAAAAAAATCACCATTGCGATAGTTATCGCATAATTTAGGGTTGGGAGGCAATATTTACAATGAACCCAATCGGGGATTGGGGCGAAGGTCTACGGCGGGTTGTCTAACCTCGCCCTAAATTTGGAAGTGGGCAATTACGGGTCGGGTACTTGGAATCTGGCCAAGCGTTACATTGCAAATAACACCAGCACGCAATGGTGAAAGGTGATATACTGATTATGTTGTGGAGAGGCCAATTTACCGCTTCTTACATTTGGTTTTTGCGCTTGGAACTCTGCATCTGTTGGTCTTGCTTAGCCTAGAAGTACAGCGCCACGTTCAAACCCGGCAAGACATTGCAGCTGCCCAAATTCGCCTGGATGAGCTCGGGCAGCGCAGCCAAAAACTCACCGACGAGCTTCAGGTAGCTGCCGATGCCCGCTACCGTGAAGGTTTAGCTCGACAGATGGGGTACGTGCACAAGGATGAGCTGCTCTACTTGCACGCGCAGCCCAAAGTGACCCCAACCCCCAACTCTTCTAACTGAAAAAGTCTACCCGTGTACCTGGCCAACGATTCCTTGACCTGTTGTGCCTTGACAAGCGAGCCGACAAACTGACCGTACCGTTCATTCATGAGGGCCAATTCAAAGCAAACTACCTGAGAAGTTGTTACCCAGAACTGGTTTGGGCAGCAAATTTCAATTTCTTTCTAGTTCGGCATAGTATGAAGGCCGCATATGCTTGAACGGCTAACGGAACAGTTTCTCGAGGACGAGGCACTCACTGATGGGCTATCCGATGAAGATGCCAGCGAGTTGGTGGGCTGGCTGATTGGTATAGTGGAAGACCTCGAGGCCGAGTCCAGCGAAATGCCCGAGCAATATGTGGGCCAGCTCAAGCGACTGGGACATGAACTGGCTCGAATAGCCCGCCGTTACAGCGTTCCGATTGAAGAGCTGATTGATCTGGTCGAAGTTGCCTGGGAAGAACCAGGTCAAGAACAATCTCCAAAACCCATGCAAGCCTGACAGGGGCCATAGAGCGCTTTTCACATATTTAGAGCCATCCGGGATTAAGAATCTTTTGTCCTGGTCAGAATAGTGGCCGCCGGGAAACTTGAAGACATGCGTCTGGGCTCAGACGCATTCTCGTTTTCGTGGGTGACCTCGTCTTTGAAGAGCGCGATAATCTCGATCATCAAAACATTAAGGTTTCTTAATGTTGGTTGGTGCAAATGTAACGCGCTTGTAACGACGTAGGGTTTACCCTAGGGCATGAGCAGGGAGCATGCATTGATAGCCGAATTCGGTAACACCCGGCCCTTCCGGGTTCGACCCCACCCGATGAGTAGCATTCGCACATCGGTTCGCAACTGGCTGTTACCGGCCCCGATTGAATTCAGTGGCTGTGTGGCCATGCGCAACCAGGCTGGGCGCTCGCGCTCGAGGCATCTGGCCTAACGCCATTATTACGCTGGTAACTGCCCCGTGCCTCCCGGTGGCAGTTATACCGGATTCAAAAAGATAGTTATCAAAAACAAAAATCCAGAGGCTATCTTTTTGAATCCTGGAGCACTCCCTTCGGTCGGGTTGGTTCGCCACCATTCGGTGACGAACTAACCGAATCTGGTATTTATTTTTTGCGTACCTGCTGAATATGTACGACTCTACTGGTTTTGCCCATTGGGGCTGGCGAAATCAGCCCCAATACGTACAGTCAGATCGGCATACAAAACGGCTTCCCCCGAAACCCTCGAGGGCATCCCGACGGCCTCCCCCAGCACCTGGGCCAGCTCCAGAGCGCCATTGGAGATCACCTCGCTGCGCGGGGGGGTACTCTCCACTTCGCGCAACAGCACCCGCAACCCCAGTTCTCGTAGCTTGCGGCGCATCTCGATGGCGGCTGCCTCTTGAGGGGCTGCGTAGAGCACCACCGCCTGCTGTCCCTTCAGGTCCTCGAGGGTGGCCTGGGCCGTTGTGGGCGTGTTGCCAAAGTAGCGCTGCACCAGCTTGTCCAGTTCAGCCCGGTTGACCTCCCAGCCCTGGCCGAACTGGCCAGGGGTTAGCAAGGAAACCAGTTGGGGCTGCTGGGCCGCGAAACCCATCAGGCTGGCAATCTGTTCACGGCTCAGGTCGGTACGGATGTTCTGCTCCACACTGGCTATGGCCTGGGGAATACGCAACAGGCCGGCTGGCGTCAGTAACTGTTGCTTGAGGGCGTTGAAGAAAGCCTGTTGCCGCTGTATGCGTCCAATATCGCCCAGGGCATCGTGGCGAAAACGCAGATACCCTTCGGCCTGGACACCATTCAGGTGCTGGCAGCCCGGCTCCAGGTTGATGTCCAGCTTGGCGGCGGTATCCCGGTACTGCATGGGCTTTTCCACACAAACCGTGATACCGCCCAGTGCATCTACGCCGTTGCGGATAGCCTCTACGCTCACGGCTACATAGCCGTCAATCTCAACGCCAGTGAGGTTGGTGACGACCTCCTTGGCCAGCTCGGGGCCGCCGAATTTGTTGGCGTGGTTGATGATGTACCAGCCGTAGCCAGGAATACGCACGTAGACGTCTCGGGGAATCGAGAGCACCGCGACGCGTTTGGCGATGGGATCAAAGCGCACCAACAGATTGACGTCGGAGAGGCCGCGAAAGTCTTCCGGGGCCCGTTGATGATAGTACTTGTACTCCGGCGCCACCCCCAGCACCAACACCGTGAGAGGCTGCTCCAGGTTGCGCGGTAATGCGCCAAAGCGCAAAAGCGGTTGCAATAAAGGATAGGCCCACCAGGCTGCTCCGATCAATAAAATCAAGACCAACAAGGGAACGATGCGCCGCATATCCTTGCCAGTTTAGCCTACTGGGGGTGAGAATAGCCCGAATGCTTTAGTCCAGGGTGAAGCGGGGTTCCGACTCGTGCAGGCGCACCCGGCGGATGATGCGCTGGTCGTGGTCGGTGTCGTGGGTGCTGGCAATCACCGTCACGTAGTCGCGGATGGGGCTGCGCAGTACCTTTTTGGTCAAAACCTCTTCAACCTGGAAAATGCCCGCAGAGTTGTTCATGACCACCCGGATTTCAACCGGAACCTGTTCGCCCTTCAAAATCTGTACCTCGTCCACTGCCAGTGCGCTGATGGAGTGGATGTCCACAGAACCCAAGGCAAAGGCCTTGCGCCCACGGCCTTTGGTGATGTCGGTGCCGTCGGCCACCGCGGTGATGCCTGCCTCGACGGTGAGGGGTTCAGGCTCGAGGTCGTGGCAGTAGATGGAATGCAGCATGAAAGCCCTGAGCTCAATGCGCTGTTCGGGGTCGCGGTAGAGCTTTTCTAAAATTCTGTCCAGGATGGGAATGGCCAGCGTTACACTGAAGGACTCGTGGCGTGCGCGGTGTACCTGATTGCCAATGTCGTGCAGCATGGTGGAGAGCAGCACGGTCAGGAAAGTGTCGTCGAGGTCGCCGACCCCGCTTTCCATCACATCGGGTTTGACCCCGTGGTCGGTGAGGAGTTGCAAAATGGTAACGCTGGCGGCCCCTGTCAAAAGTGCATGCACCCGTCCGTGGTCGTTATAACCCAGCTTGCGCACGGTGATGTAGTTGGCCATGTCCCAGTGGCCCCGGGCCTCGGCATCGGTGGTAAGCATCTCGTAGGCCGAAAGCGCCTTGGGATACCGTTGCAAACCCTCCCGTATGGCCAGGTCGGCCTCGACGTATAGCTTGGCCTTGGGCTGGGAGACCTGAACGGTGCGCTCGTTCATGACCGTACTGCCATCGCTCATACCCTGATGGTAGGGGCTAGAAAGGTGAGGGGCCGTGATAAAGGACACATGAGGAAGGGTCAAGGGTCGAGGGCAGGAAATAGCACACAGGTTCTTATAACCCTGCAACCCAGCCGGATTGCCCCATTACTCTCCCTTGAACTGCGCAGGGCGCTTTTCCAGGAAGGCCTGGGTGCCCTCGCGCATGTCCTTGGTGGCGCAGGCCAGACCAAACAGGTCGGCCTCGATTTCCAGGGCCTCCTGCAAATCCAGGTTTTCGCCCCGTCCGACGGCTTCCTTGGCCAGCGCCAGGGCCACCGGGCCGTTTTTCAGGATGGCGGCGGCCAGCTCTTTGGCGGTTTGCAAGGCGTCCTCGCCCACCCGGTTGACCAGGCCCAGGCTCAAGGCCTCCTCAGCCGAGACGTGACGACCGGTAAAAATCAGGTCGAGCGCCCTACCCCGGCCTACCAGGCGCGGCAGACGCTGGGTGCCGCCAAAACCGGGGATGATGCCCAGGCCCACCTCGGGGAGGCCCAGTTTGGCTTTGTGGCTGGCTACCCGCAGATCGCAGGCCAGGGCCAGCTCGAGGCCCCCTCCCAGGGCAAAGCCGTTGATGGCGGCGATGCTGGGCACCGGCAGGGCGGCAATCTCGTTGAAGACCGACTGGCCCATAATGGCGAACTCCCGGGCGGCGAACACGTCCTGCAGGTCGGCAATCTGCCCGATGTCGGCGCCGGCCACAAAAGCCTTGCCCTCCCCGGTGAAAATGGCCACCTTGACCTCGGGGTCCTGGGTGATGACCTCGGTCACCTCGGCCAGCTCAATCAGTACATCCTGGTTGAGGGCGTTGAGGGCCTGGGGACGCCGAATGGTGACGATGCCCAGGTTTTCTTCCACCCGGTAGGTCAGAAATTCAAAATCGGGTAGCTCGAGTTCAAACTTTTCTGCCACGGCGAACCTCCTGAGGGCCCTGGGGCCGGTGCGCTTGCATGGGCCAAGCATAACAGAAGTGCCGCGCAGGAGGCACGGGCGGATCTCGCGTTTACTTGGCCTCGAGCCAGTTGTCCCCCACGCCAATCCCAACCTCGAGGGGCACCGTCAGTTGCCAGGCCTCCTGCATGACCGCCCGAACCACTTCCGATACCTCCGGCACCCGGTTTTCTTCAGCCTCGACCAGAAGCTCGTCGTGCACCTGTAGCACCAGGTGGGCGTCCAGGCGCAGGAGCTCGGGCTGTAGTTTGACCATGGCCAGCTTCATCAGATCGGCGGCGGTGCCCTGGACGGGCATGTTGAAGGCCATGCGTTCGGCTGCCTCGCGCACGCTGCGAATGCGCGAGTCCAGGTCGGCTACAAAGCGGCGGCGACCAAAGAGGGTCTCGACGTAGCCGTTTTGGCGGGCCTCGGCCAGTACTTTTTCAATCCAGGCCCGCACCCTGGGATACGAGGCAAAGTAGCGCTCAATGAAGCGCTCGGCCTCGGCGTAGGGAATGGCCAGCTCGTTCGACAGGCGGTGCGCCGACATGCCATAAAGCACCCCAAAGTTGATGGTCTTGGCAGCCCGGCGCTGCTCCGGGGCGACCTGGGCCAGGTCCAGACCAAACATCCAGGCCGCGGTCTGGGTGTGGATGTCCTTGCCCTCGCGGAAGACCTGGATCAGGTTTTCGTCGCCGGACAGGTGGGCCAGCACCCGCAGCTCGATTTGCGAGTAATCCGCGGCGATCAGCTTCATGCCGGGTGCGGCCCGGAAGGCTTTGCGGATGCGGCGGCCTATCTCGGTGCGGACAGGGATGTTTTGCAGGTTGGGGTCTATCGAGGAGAGCCGCCCGGTGGCGGTGCCGGTCTGGTTGAAGCGGGTGTGCAGGCGGCCCGTTTTGGGGTGAATCAGCTTGGGCAGGGGGTCGAGGTAGGTGCTTTTGAGCTTGGTAAGCTCGCGGTAGGTCAGGATGCGGTCCACAATTTCGTGCTGGCCCAAAAGCTCTTCCAGCGCACTGGCCGCCGTGGAGCGTTTGCCGGTCTGGGTTTTGCGGCCCGAAGCCGATAGTTTGAGCTCGTCGTACAGCACAACCTCGAGCTGATCTCTCGAGTTCACATTAAAGGGGTGCCCGGCCAGGCGGTGAATTTCGGCCTCGAGGTAGGAGATTTCCTTGCCCAGCTCCTCGGCAAGCTGCCCTAGATATTCGGTATCGAGCGAGATGCCCCTGGCTTCTACACGGGCCAGCACTGCCGAGAGGGGCTTTTCAGTCTCGCGGTAGAGCCACTCGATCTGGGGGTTCTCGCCAATGCGGCGTTGGAGGATTTCCCACAGGGCATGGGCGGCCTGGGCGCGTTCGGCGGGGTCGTTGTTCCAGTCGCCTGCGCCATAGCGCCGCACGGTGCTGGCAGGGTCGCTGTTGGAGGGGTCGTAGAGGTAAGCCAGCAGCAGGGGGTCGTCGCCGGGGGGCACCCACACCCCTTCCTTGAGGGCCAGTACCGATAAATCTTTTGCAGCCATGCTGCGAATTTCGGGAAATCTTTTCAGCTCATGCAGGCTGGGCTGCCCCCGGTAAACCTTGCCCTCGCTGTAGGCTGCGAAACCCAGCCAACTGGCCCACATGGGCTGGGCCCGGTTCAGGGTATAGCCCAGAAAAGCATCGGGCGGCGGCGGCCAGGCCGCTTCCTCGGTGGGGGGCGGGGCCGCGAGCAGATTCAACTCGCGCAAAATGGAGCCGAACTCGAGCCGCTCGAGCACCTCGCGCAAAGCCGGGCGATCTGGTTCGCGGCGGTGGCAGTCGCGGAAATCGAGCTCGAGGGGCACCTCGGTGTGAATCTGCGAGAGGGCATGGGAAAGCCTGACGTTATCTCGGCTCTCCTCGAGGCTGGCCCGCACCTTGGGGGTAAGCGCATCCAGGTGGGCATACAGCCCCTCCAGCGACCCCCATTCCTGCAAAAGCTTGGCTGCCGTTTTCTCGCCAATGCCCTTGGCCCCCGGCAGGTTGTCGGAGGAATCGCCCACCAGCGAGCGATAATCCACCCATTGCGCCACCGATACCCCATATTTTTCCTGCACCGACTGGGGGTTCATCAGGCGTCCGTCGGGCAGCATGACCAGGACGTTCTCCGAAAGAAGCTGAAAACTATCGCGGTCGCCGGTCAGGATGCGTACCGGGTAGCCCTCCTGTTCCGCCCTTTTGGCTAGGGTGCCGATCACATCGTCGGCCTCGTAGCCGGGCACCTCCATCCGGCTGAGCCCCAGTAGGTCTACCAGTTCCTTGATTTTTTCGAGCTGGGGGTGAAAGTCGTCCGGGGTGGGCGCCCGCCCGGCTTTGTATTCCTCGAAGGCGTCGTGGCGAAAGGTTCTGGTGGGGGGGTCGAAGACCACGATGACACAGTCGCCGTCGTCCTTGAGCAGTTTGAGCAGGGTTCGCAAAAAACCAAACACCGCCTGGGTCGGCTCACCCCTCGAGGTGCTGAGTTTTTCAAAGGCAAAGTAGCTCCGGTAGGCCAGGTGGTGGCCATCTACCAGCCAGACACGATCTGGCCTGGGCAGCTCGGCGGAGGGGGTTTCGCTGGTGAACAGGCTGGGTTGCTCCACCCGAATATTCTACCCTTATTCGGTTGATAGCAGAAAGTTGTGGGGGGATGCGGTGGATTCGCCTCCTTTTGCTGCGTGCCCGGGGCAGGCTCTTATCATTTGCCTGGGCATCGTTGTTTCAACCCCTCACCCGGCGACAGCGGATAACGTCAGAGTGGTTTTATTTGGCAAAAGGAACACCAAACCAGCCAGTGCTGCCTTCACCCTGTGCCGCAAAGGGAGAGGGAAAGGGGAAAACGATCGAAGCCTGATGCCAAGGTCGGTCAAGGCCCAAGGCAAAAGGTAAAACCTCAAAGGCAAATAAGGTGCTGGTAGGATTAGGGCGTTGTTGGGGTTGTACGACTCCTGCAGTTCAGACGAGGGGAAAACATGCAAAATGAAACCGAGAAACTCGAGTGGTTCGAAATCCAGCTACGCATCAAGACCATTGAAGTGATGCTGGGCCCCAAATACCGCGAGGCCATGGCCCTGACGCTGGGCACCCTCTACGACGAGCAGAAGATTGTAGCCATGGCCAGGCGACTGGGGGTCTCGCCGGAGGGTCTTTTGGAGCGCCTGGAAAAGATGCGCCTGGAGCTTGGTATCGAGCAGGAGATTACCAAAGGCGTTCTGAAGCTAAAGAAGTAGGTTTGCGCGCCCGGCGGCGTCAGGCGGTGGCGGTCACGGGGCTACGGCGTCAGGCGGTGGCGGTCGCGGGGAAAGGCCCGCGCAAAGCGGACGTTGGGCAGGCCCAGGAGTTTCTGGGTAAGGCGTTCGGCTCCGATGGCAAAGCCGCCGTGGGGGGGCATGCCGTACTTGAAAACCTCGAGGTAGCCGGCAAACTGCGCGGGGTCGTGGCCTTTCTTTTTCAGTTGCTCCACCAGCATCTCGTACTGGTGGATGCGCTGCCCCCCCGAGGTGATTTCCAGACCCCTGAACAGCAGGTCGAAGCCTCGAGTAGACCCATCACCCTCGGGGTAGGCGTAAAAGGGCCGGGCAGCTTCAGGGTATCTGGCAATAAAGAGGAAGTCTACGCCCCATTTTTCCCTGGCCCAGGCCCCCAGGGCCCGCTCGGCTTCCTCGTTAAAGTCGGCCCCAACCGGCATGCCCAGCTCCTCCCGGAGGATGCGGCGGGCTTCTTGGTGCTCGAGGCGGGGCATCTCGGCTGTGTTGGGCCACTCGACTTCCAGAAGCGCACACTCCGCTGGGGTGCTGGCTCGAGCTTCGTCCAGCATGGCCCGCAAAAGCTCTTCCTCGAGGTCTATTACATCGTATTCCGACTCGATAAAGCCCATCTCTACGTCGAGCGAAAGGTACTCGTTGAGGTGGCGGCTGGTGGCGTGCTGCTCGGCCCGAAAGACAGGCGCGACCTCGTAGACCCGTTCGTAAACACCCACCATGATCTGCTTATAAAGCTGGGGCGACTGGGCCAGGTAGGCCCGGTGTTCAAAGTAATCAATGCCAAAGAGGTTGCTGCCCCCCTCGGCTCCCGCCGAGACAATCTTGGGGGTAAAAATCTCGGTAAAGCCCTGACTGTCCAGGTAGTTGCGAAAACCCCGTACCAGGGCCGCCTGAACCTTCAGGATAGCCCTCGCCTTTTCTCCACGCAGGCTCACATGGCGGTACTCGAGCAACGTTTCGGGGTTAACCCGCCAGTCCTCCTTGGGAATCTCGATGGGGCTGGGTTCGCTGGCAGTGGCGAGGAACTCGAGGTCGTCGGCCAGCACCTCGTAGCCCCCAGGGGCCTTGGTGTTGGCCACTACCTGCCCTACCACGCGCATTGAAGACTCGGCCAGGGGCAACTCAAAACGCTTATCCACCACCACCTGCACAATGCCGCTCCGGTCGCGCAAGAGGGCGAACTGAATACCGCCAAGGTCGCGCTTCCAGTGCAGGAAGCCTTGAAGGGTAACGGTCTGACCGACATGCTGGGCCACTTCGCTCGCAAGGGTTCTGGGCATGCTCTCTCCTCAAAACGCTGGACGGTGTTTGGGCTCAATAAAAAACCCCCGATACAACGAGGTACCGGGGGTCGAAATCTCGCCCCCTTAAGGATTATTGTCCGTCCACAACATCCTGTCCTGCATATTACGTGCCAAATCTCACTTGGTCAAGCCGGTTTGATAAGCATACTGGTTACACAACGGGAAATGAATTGCTTCACAGGCTACGACCTCTGCTGGGTGAGGGGTTCGCCCCTGGGGAAGGATACGGGTGAACCTTCAGTACCATCTTTGCTTGAACACTTGGCATACCCTAGTCGGCGGAGGTAGGGGGCAGATGTACGAAACCCGCAACCTACCTCCCACTGCCATCACACACCTCATGCGTCGATGAAAGTTGGTTACACGCCTGAAGTTGCTACAGCTCATACCGGACTCAAAAAGATAATCACCCAAACTAGAGGTTTTCAGAGGCTATCTTTTTGAATCCTAGAGCACTCCCTTCGGTCGGGTTAGTTCGCCGCCGTTCGGCGACGAACTAACCGAATCTGGTATCAGACCTTGCGCAGGAGTTGCAAGATTTCCCGACCATACTTGCTGGCTTTGGCTTTGCCAAAACCTTTGACCTGGCTTAGCTCCCCAGGGCTTTGCGGGTTGCTTTCCAGGATGGCCTCTAGCTCGGCATTGGTGGCAATCACATAAGGTGGAACCCCCTCTTCCCTGGCTTTCTGGCTGCGCCATTTGCGGAGCGCTTCAAAGGCCGGGCTGGTGGGGGCTTCGGCAGGTTTGGGTGGCGGGGTGGGCTCTGGATGGGCGGCTGCCCTGGCATCGCCCTCGTAGAACACCAGCACGCTCCAGAAGGGCGCATCGCCCGTAACCAGGCTGCTCGATACCTGGATGGGCACGACCTGGGCCAAAAACCGGTTGAGTTTCTCGAGGTCTTTGGCATTCTCCAACCGAAGCGTAAAGGTCTGGCACTGCATGGTTTCAGTTTACCGCCCATTCCAGATGCCCTGGACATCTTCGGACTAGAACCCGAAACACGCCAGGGCATTCTGGTCAGTAATGCTTTCCATCGCCTGAACCTCCATGCCACGAACCTCGGCCAGCCTGGCCAGGGTAAAGCGGGCCAGGGCCGGGTGGTTGCGCTGGCCGCGATGCGGTTCTGGGGGCAGGAAAGGGGCGTCGGTCTCGATAAGCAGACGGTTCAGGGGAATCTCTCGGGCGGCCTCGCGCAAGGCGGTGTTCTTCTTGTAGGTTAGTGGTCCGGCAAAGCCAAAGTAGGCCCCCAGCACCAGCCCGGCTTCCAGCAAGGCAGGGTGGCCTCCGAAAGCATGCAGCACAAACTTTGCGGGTTTGTTCTGATAGAGCCATTCGGCCATCTCGGTTTCGGCCTGGCCCCCCACCTTGCTGCGAACATGGAAGATGAGCGGAAGCCCCAGCGTCTGGGCCAGGTGGTGCTGGAAGTCCAGGGCTTTGTATTGGGCATGCCGGGTTTCGGGCGTCCAGTAGAAGTCCAGCCCGGTCTCGCCAATGGCGCGTATCCTGGGGTGCTGGGCCAGGTGGTGCAGGTCGGCCTCGAGCTCCGGGGATAGCAGCCCGGCCTCGGTGGGGTGCAGGCCCACTGCGGCCCAGATATGGGGGTGAGCCTCGGCCAGGGCCAGGGCTTTGCGGTTGCGGACGGGGTTTGTGCCGATAGTCAGGATGGCCTTGAAATCCCTCGAGGCCTCGATGGCGGCCTGGGTTTCCTCGGGCTCCATGTAGTCAAGGTGGCAGTGGGTGTCGGTCATAAAGTTTGCCCGCGGCTCAGTTTACGCCCTGAGCTACAGCCGCAAGGACGCCAGCCTTCGTACACTAAAACCATGCGCCTCTGGCCGATAGCCCTTTTGCTGGCCCTTGTTGGATGCCTGCCTGCTTTACAGCCGGTAGACCCCAACCGCTTGCCCAGCCCCGACAACTGGGGGCCGAACAATTCCCCCCTCGAATGGTGGTATGTTTCGGGTTATCTACCCGAGGAAGGACTGGCCTTTCACTGGGCTTTGTTCAAGGCGTATGCCCCGCAAAACTGGCAGATTGGCATCCTCATCCCCGCCATCTTCTTTCCCGGCCCCTACCATGCCTCGCATATAGCCGTCACCGACCTTCGCAGCAACCAAAAGCTGTTCGAGG
>CALFDH010000096.1 GCA_937950405.1 uncultured Meiothermus sp. | reverse complement strand
TATCGAGGTTGATCTCACTGCGCACGTTGTATACGAAAGGCCGGGTCAAAGCGCCGGTTTCGGGGTCGCGCCAATGAATCCGGGTGGGCGGTGCAAAACTGCGGTCAATGGCTCCCCGGAAAAACGACTCCGATTCCCCGTAAGGCGCAATGAAATCTGCAAAGGCGGCCAGCACATACATAATCCCCAACACCCACAGGCTAACCATTGCCAGGCGGTGTTTGCGGAACTGAATACCCACGACCTGACCGCGTGAGAGCGTTCGTAACGAGGTGGGGGAACTTGTGTGCTCAATCATCAGGAGTACCTAATCCTTGGGTCTACCAGTGCCAACAGCACATCGGAAATCAAGTTCCCGATCATCAACAAGATGGCCGATAGCACCAATAGGCCCATCACCACGTAAAGGTCTTTCTGCTGAATGGCAATCACGAAACCCGGCGTAATGCCCGGCCAGCGATACACAAACTCCACCAGACCGGCCCCGGTCACCAACTCCGGTAGCACTGTGCCGATGCCCGAAATCACCGGGCTGATGGCGTTCCGAAGCACGTGCTTGTAGATCACGACCCGCTCGGACAAACCTTTAGCCCGGGCGGTGCGTACAAAGTCTGATTGCAAGAAATCCAGCACCTGACCGCGCACCACGCGAACCAGACTCGATAGTCCGGCAGTAGTAATCACCAGGGTGGGCAAGACCAGGTGCCACAGCCGATCTCCCACCTGCTGCCACCACGAGAGACCGTCGTAGATTTCAGTGGTTCGCATTCCGCCCACCGGAAACAAAAGCCCGTTTCTCAGGTCGTAGCTGAGGAAGTCCAGGACGGGCTTGTACCAGGCATTGCCCTGGGCTACCTCGCGTAATGGGGCTTGCAAAAACAGAACGCCGACAATCAGCAGCAAGATAAAAAAGAAGTTGGGAATCGCCAGCCCCACCACCGCAAAGAAAGACCAGACCTGATCGCCCAGCTTGTACTGGTTTACGGCCTGGAAGATTCCGATCGGGATGGCCAGCAAGTAGGTCAATACGAGTGAAATCAGTACCAGGGTGAAGCTGTTGATGATCAGGGGCACGATGATCTCGGTGACGGGTGCGCGGTAGGTGAACGATTCGCCCAGATATCCAGCAGTGATGATGCCCCACATCCACTTGAAATACTGCACCAGGACAGGGTCATCCAGACCGAAGTTTTCGCGCAAACGCTGCAACTGCTCGGCATCGGCGTTGGGGTCGAGGGCGAAGCGGTCGGTGAAGTCGCCGGGTGTGAGCTGGATAATGATGAATGCCAGCAGCGTGGCCCCGATAAAGGTCGGAATCAGCTGAAATACGCGGCGGATGAGGTACTGGGTCATGGTTTCCTCTTGGCCATCTCCACGGCGTACTCGTGATAGATCGCGGCAGCGTACTTGATGCCCTGGATGTAGCGGGCGATGGGCATGTTTTCGTTGGGGCCATGCAGGTTGTTCTCGGGTGCGCCAAAGCCGGAAAGCACGGCGGGGTGGGGAATGGCTAGCATGATCAGACCCTGGATGCTGACCCCGTGGACGATGGGCTGGGTGCCGAACACCCGCTCGGCGGCGCGGAAGGTGGCCTGGGCGATGGCCTCGCGGGAGGAGACCTTGTAAGGATTCTTGCGGGCGTTGATCAGGATCAGCCCGATGTCGTCGAAACCGTGTTTCTCGAGGTGTTTTTGTAGCTTTTTGAACTGCTCGGCGGGCTCGAGGCCCGGCGGGCAGCGGAAGTCCATCTTGGCAACAGCCTCGGCAGGCACGATGGTTTTGGAACCCTCGCCGGTATAGCCTGAGCCAAAGCCGCAGATGTTGGCGCTTGCGCCATAGTGGGCCCGCTTTAGCAGCTCAAAATCGTCGTCGGTGGAGAGGTGCTGGGCCCCCATCTGCCGCATGAACTCGACCCTGTTGAAGTACTGTAGCTCGTCGCGCAAGAACTCCAGATCCCACTTATCGGGCGGGATCAGCGTGTCGTACCAGCCCTCCACCTTGATGACCCCCGTGGCCGGGTCGGCAATCGAGGTGAGGCATTCAATTAAACGCCAGGGGGCCGAACGCAGCATCTGGGCCCGCCCTGACCAGGTGTCCTGTTTGAGGGTTTTGCAGCGCAACTCGACGTAGAGGATGGCCTTGATACCTAGGTGCACCTCGGGGCGCAGCGAGGTGCGGTTCACGCCGCCATCGAGGCCAATAGAGGCATCGCAGTGGAGCCGGTCTTTGTGCTTCCAAACGAAATCTTCTAGATGGGGCGAGCCGATCTCCTCTTCACCTTCGAACAGATACTGCAAGCGCACCGGGGTACCGCCCGCGACCGCACGGTAGGCCTTAGCTGCCTCTACGAAGGCCAGGCAGCCGCTCTTGTTATCCGTGGCCCCACGGGCATAGATCACCCCGTCCCGCACCTCGGCCCCCCAGGGGTCGGAATGCCATAGTTCCAGTGGCTCCGGGGGCTGTACATCGTAGTGGCCGTAACAGAGCAGGGTGGGCGCGTTGGGGTGGAGGGGGTTTTCGGTTCCCAACAGCACCTCGGGGCCACCCTCGGTAGGCAGAATTTCTGCATCCTGTAAACCGTCCTCCTGCATCAAGCTCCGCAACAACCGGGCACACTCGGCTAGGCCGATGTTTTGGGCACTCACCGAGGGTTGACGCAGCAGGGTACGCAAGTCCTCCACGGCCTGTTCGGCATGGGCATCGATGTAATTGAACACTTTTTGTAGGGTGGCTTCGTCGCTCATGCCAGCACTCCCTCCGCGCCCGGCCAGCGGGCCCGTAAATCAGGGCGGCTGACTTCCGCGCCGTCCTTGAATACCCGCAGTTTTTCTTGTTTTTGGAAAACCCGGATGTCCTCGAGCGGGTTCCCATCCACCAGCAGCAGATCGGCTACCTTGCCCACCGCCAGCACCCCCACCTCGTTCAGCTCCATCAGCTCGGCGTTGGTTCGGGTGGCAGCGGTGATGGCTTCCAGGGGGGTCAGCCCCCCCCGAACCAGCAGCTCGAGTTCCCTGGCGTTCATCGTCCCGTGCGGCAGCATGAAACCGGCATCGGTGCCGCAGCCGATTTTGACTCCGGCCTTGCGTACCCGCTCGAGGCTCTGCCACTTGTCCTCTCGCGCTTTCTCGAGCCAGGCCCAGGCCTGCCTGGATACACCCATCTGCTCGGGGGTGAAGTCAAAGTTGCGCTCGTTCACCAGCAGGGTGGGGATGTAGTAGGCCCCCTTTTCGGCCATCAGGTCTGCGGTTTCTTCGTCCACCCAGTGGCCGTGCTCTACGGTATCCAGACCCCACTTCACCGCCTTGGTGATGGCCGGGCCGCCCGAGGTGTGGGCAGCAACCTTGCGCTCGAGGCGATGGGCCTCGTCAATGGCGGCGAAGATCTCCTCGTCGGTCATTTCCTGGCGGTAAGGCGTGGAAAGGTCGCGCCTCGAGCCCACGCACAGGTTGATTTTGATGAAGTCGGCTCCCCGCTTGACCTGCTCGCGTACCCCTTGCCGGAAGGCCTCGGCGCCATCACAGGGGAGGGTCATGGCCTCGAGGTGCACATGGTCGCCCCAACCGGGCGGATCCATGTGCCCGCCCGTGACGCTCAGACCCAGCCCACAGGCCTTGACCCTGGCGCCCTGTACGTAGCCAAGGTGGATGGCTTTGGCCAGATCAATAATCACCCCTCCAGGAGCGTTGAGGTCGCGCACCGCGGTAAAGCCCCACTGCAGGGTCTCCAGGGCGTGCTGAGCCGCACGGAGGGCCAGCAGGGGATAGGACTGCTCACTGGCCTCGTTGCGGAAGGCCCGCACGGTGGGGGAGCCGCTGTAGGCCAGGTGGACGTGGCTGTCCATCAGGCCGGGGAGCAAGGTAGCCTGGGGTGCTTCAATCAACTGGGCCTGCTCGGGAATCGAGACCGCTCCCCTGGAGCCAAGGCCCACGATGCGGCCCCCATGCTCGAGCAGTACCCCATTCATCAGCGGCTTGCCTCCGTTGCCATCCAGGATTTGACCGACCAGGAAGGCTTTCATGCCATCTCCTCAGATCCCTTCAACTGCTGCGAAAGCTCCCAGGCGTTCACGTACTGGTTGTGGATGCCCTGGGGGGTCTGTAGGGCCAGGTGCACGAAGGCCGGGGTAATCTCGGCGGGATCGCGCCAGATTTTGCGGGTCTCCTCGGAGTAGGTTTTCTCGCTCATGGCGGTGTGGGTGGGGGTTCCGGGGGTGAGGGTGTTGACCGCGATGCCAAAGCGCTCCAGATCCAGGGCAATCGAGCGCGACAGCCCCTCCAGGCCCCACTTGGAGGCGCAGTAGGCTATCTCGTCGGCAAAACCCATCACACCCGCACGGCTGGAAACGTTGATGATGGAACCGGAGCGCTGGCGCTTCATCGCCGGGGCCACGGCCTTGCAGGTAAGGAAGGGGGCGCGGAGGTTGATATTCAGAATGGTCTCCCAGTCCTCGAGGGTGGTTTCCTCGAGGTGCTTGAGCTCAATCACCCCGGCCACGTTGGCCAGTACGTCCACCCGCCCCTGGTCGGCCACCACCCGGCCCACCAGGGTGCTGATCTCATCGGGGTTCCTCAAATCAGTAGGAACGGCCAAAGCCCAAAACCCCTGGTCGCGCAGGGCTTTCGTCTCGGCCTCGAGTTCATCCGCCACCACATCCGCCCCGTACACGATGGCCCCCTCGACGGCATAGGCCCGCGCCACCGCCCGTCCGATGCCACGGGCCGCACCCGTAACAAGGCAGACCTTGTGCAGCAGCCGCTTCAAGTCGCCACCCTTCCGCCGTCGATCAGCAGCCCAATGCCGGTAGTGAACGAACTCATCTCCGAGGCCAGATAAAGCACCGTAAGGGCCACTTCCTCCGGGGTGCCCATGCGCCCCAGGGGGGTGACGGCCATCCATTTTTCCCGCACCGCATCCGGGTCGGCCGCCTTATCCAGGTTGCGCTGGTTCATGGGGGTGTCAATCACCCCAGGGCAGATGGCGTTCACGCGGATGTTCTCACGAGCGTACTCGATGGCCAGAATCCGGGTCAGGGACATGATGGCCCCCTTGGATGCACCGTAGCTGATGTTGCCCCCTACGTTGGCAAAGGCACTGACCGAGGAGTTGTTGACAATGGTGCCACCCCCGGCCTTACGCAGCAGCGGAATGGCGTGTTTGCAGCCAAAAAAGGTGCCCTTAAGGTTGATGGCAATCACCCGGTCAAACAGCTCCTCGCTCACTTCGTGGCTGGGGGTCACGGGCTGCTCGATTCCGGCATTGTTGAAGAGGGTATTGAGTCCACCGTACTTACGTTTGGCCGTGCCGATCAGCCGGATCACCTCGGCCTCTTTACTTACATCGCAGGCCACGAAGGTGGCCTCACCACCCCGATCCTTGATTTCCTCAACGGTGTTTTGACCTGCTTTCTTGTCCACGTCGCCCAGGACGACCCTGGCTCCTTCCAGGGCGAACAGGACTGCGGTAGCGCGGCCTATGCCATTCGCGGCCCCGGTCACCACCGCCACCTTGCCCTCGAGCCAGCCTTGGGGGTGCTTGCTCATAACCCCACCTGCTCGGACTGGATAACCAGATCGGCCTGCTCCAGATGCTGAATGACCATCCGGATGTGGTAACGCGCGGCTTCTTCAGCCGCATCCGGGTTCCGGCTGGCAATGGCTTCGTAGATGGCCTCATGTTCGGTCCGTACGTCGTTGCGGGAGCGGTTGGTTCCACTCTCGGGGTCGGTCATGCGGCGGATGGTATTGCGGCGGTAAACCGAGACCAGCTCGGTGGTCAGTTCAGAGAAGCGCAGGAGGTGACGGTTGCCCGCAACCCGGTAGATCAGGTGGTGAAAGTTGAGATCACTCACCCACAAGGCCGAGAGGTCGTCCTCCCGCTCGGGGGTTTCCCAGGCCCGCAGGTAGGTCTCGAGCTGCTTGAGGTCTTTGGCGCCGATGCGTTCGGCGGCCAGCCGCGAGGCCAGACCGTCGTGGGCCATACGACACCAGTACAGGTCAATCACGTCCTCGAGCTTCAGGATGGGCACCTTGAGCTTGCCCCCATCGTCCTCGAGGAGGCCCCGCTCCTTGAGCATGACCAGGGCATTGGAGACTGGGGTGCGGCTGACGTTGAGTTCGGCAGCCAGTTCTACCTCCACAATCACCCGGCCTGGCTCGAGGGTGCCGCTGACAATACGGTCACGGATATGGCTATAAACCTGGTCGCGCAGTGCTGGCCCTCTTGAAATCATGGATGCCCCCGATTTGCACTCTGCACTCTGCATGCAGCATTCGTCAGATGAAGGGAAGCCTAAGGCATCTATCTGGGAATGTCAACTGTTGGGGATAGCAGTTTGGTTTTGGCAGATAAAGGCAAGCGGTTGCCCTTTGATGCATACACCCCCTTGGCAAAAGCCAGATTGATTTGACAGCTTTGGATGCCTGTGCTACGCTACAGGACGCGTTTGGTAGCGCACGCCAGCGCAGCTCTTGGGCGCGTAGCTCAGTTGGATAGAGCGACTGACTACGGATCAGTAGGTCGTGGGTTCGAATCCTGCCGCGCCCGCCAGTTTATCCGGGGTACACACCCCGGATTGCTTTTTACTAAAGAGGCTGTTTTTTTCAAGCCTGGGCGGCAGAGGGGCCGGCTCAAGCAAGGCTTTTGGGTGTCGCCGGGGTCTGCTCGGGCTGCTTGATGAAAACCTCGAGCATCTCCTTTACAAACTGGGCTAAACTCTGGTTAATCAGTCGCACATCCCCCAGCATCCGCAGCCCTGGGCCATCAAAGGCGTCCAAGCCGGTGTGAGCGGCCCGCTCCCAAGACGCTAGAACCTGGGGCAACTGTTCGAAAAGAAAACGAGTATAAACGCTGAGGGTGAAGAGGCTCACAAAGTTATTGGGGTTGCCCTCATACCAACAGGACACCCATCTATCCCCAGATTTGGGGTAGTCCAGCACCCAGAGTTTGCCTGCGGGGTCAAGGGCGAGGTTTTGCAGTATGGTACTGGCATCAAGCAAATCCTCATCGTCCAAAGCGCCTTTCACCGAGATGGCCAGTAAAAGCTCAGGATGCTTGAGGTCTACCGGCCCGTGCAGCTCCAAGACGGGGGTGACGATACCGACCGGCTCGAGGCGCTCGTCAACCAGTACGCTCACTCGAGGGCTGCCAATCCCAACTGCGCGCGCCAGAATGGAGCGCAGCACCTCACCCTGAATCTGAGGCCGTGGTAGCCGCTTCACGCGGCACGCCCGGCCCTGGGCGTCGTGGGCCAGTTGGGTCTTATCCTCCCGAAAAATCAAATCTTGCTCGGAGATTATCAGAGTTGCTTCGTGCATGTGTTTCCCTCCTTGCTATCTCATTTTTGAGTTGCCCAGTATTCCGATCAGCCGACAGGCTTTTATCGTTTTCCCCTTTCCCTCTCCCCTTGCGGGAGAGGGTGGCGACAGCGCCAGCTGGTTTGGTGCTCCTTCTGCCAAAGGAAACAATTCTGGCGGTAACTGCTGTCGCCGGGTGAGGGGTTTAAGGACGATGCCCAGGCAAGTGATAAGAACCTGGATCAGCCGAAAGCTGAAAAATGGCGTTAGCGCAACCCGTATACTGGGTCAGATGCGCGCCCATACCAACCCCTGGTACCTGGTGCTTTCCTCATATTGGTTTGCAAGCAGCTTCAAGTGGTTCTTGATTCTGCTGGTGCTGCTGCCGGCCAGGGTGGCCGAGTTGGTGCCCGAACCTGAGCGGGCCACCCGGCTGGGCTTCTTGTTTGCCCTGGGTGCGGTGATGGCCTTCATTGGGCCGCCCATCTGGGGCTACATCTCCGACCGGGTCGGGCGCCGAATGCCCTTTCTGGCCCTGGGGGCCATCCTGACGGCGGGATCGCTGGTTTGGATGGCCTATGCGGGCAGCTACTGGCAACTGGTGGTGGCCTATTTGTTGCTCCAGCTGGCCGACGATATGGCCACCGGCCCCTACTCGGCGTTGATCCCCGACCTTACGGCCCGCCGGGAACGCGGGGTGGCTTCGGGCTGGCTGGGCACCCTCCAGGTGGGGGGCCAGGTAGTGGCGGGGGTGGTGGGCTTTTTGCTGGCCAACTTGCAGTGGCAGTTCCTCCTGATTGCCCTGGTCAACTTGCTGGCCGCCGGGATGATCCTGAGCCTGATTCGGGAGGTGCCGGGGTTGCAGCCGCAAAGGCGGGGGCTCCTCGAGAGCATACTGGCTCCCTGGCAGAGCGCTGATTTCCGCTGGGTCTGGTTCACCCGCTTCCTGGTCATGCTGGCGCAGTACATGGTACAGACCTACCTTCAGTACTACCTGGCCGATGTGGTGCAAACCTTCCAGGCGTTTGGCCAGACCCTGGCCACCGAAGCCTTCCAGGCTGTGGCCCTGCTGGGTCTGCTCATTTCTATAGGGGCCGCCATTTCAGCAGTTCCGGCGGGGCGCATCTCCGACCAGCAAGGCCGTAAACCCATCATCTACATTGCGGGGGTGGGGCTGGCGGTATTGATGCTGCCCATCCTGTTGCTGCCCCGCTTCGATGTGCTTGTTGTGGTGGCCGTGGTGTTTGGGTTGCTGTACGGGGCCTACCTGGCGGTGGACTGGGCATTGGTTTCAGATGTGCTGCCCAACCCCCAGGCCCACGCCACCGATATGGGGATCTGGCAGACCTCCATTGTGCTGCCACAGGTGCTGGCGGGGGGCTTTGGGGCCATGCTCGATGCATTGAACCGTCAAAGCGCGGGCTCGGGCTACACCGTATTATTCCTGATTGCTGCGGTGTGTTTTGTGCTGGGTACCCTGCTGGTTCGCCAGATTCGCTCGGTGCGCTGAGTTGCTTGACAAGCCTGGTTCTCCATCCCATAGTAGTAGAGCGCTTTGACCGGGTGGAGGGCGCACAGCCAGGGTGTGGAGGGATGGCTGAGTGGTTGAAAGCGGCGGTCTTGAAAACCGTTGTAGGCGCAAGCCTACCGGGGGTTCGAATCCCTCTCCCTCCGCCAGAAGGTCGGGCCTGGGGTTTCAAACGTCTGGTTTTGTGCTAAAGTAACGTTTGCGGTTTTTGGGGACGTGCCCCCTAGACCCACAACCCAACTGGAGGGGTGGCCGAGTGGCTGAAGGCGGCGGTTTGCTAAACCGTTATAGGGAACGAAAGTCCCTATCGGGGGTTCGAATCCCCCCTCCTCCGCCAGAGCAGAGCCCATAAAACAGGGCATAGAGGCCAGGGATGTAGCTCCCTGGCCTCTTGCAATTGGTGGGCAGCCGAAGCGTTTCCTGCGAATGTCGGGCTTTTACAAAGTAGCCACCAGGACTGTGTATTTCTTGCGATGCAAAGCAGCAACCAGGGGTAAGTTTGGAAACTACCAAGGAGTTATCCACAGGTTATCCACAGAGTTATCCACAAATTGTTTATACTCAGTCCATACGAACGCGTTGCAGCCGCAACGCCCCCCCTGCGAGAGAAGGTGGTCACGAGAAAGCCGAAACTGTAAAAGCCTGGGCTCGAGGGCCAACCCGGCAAAGTTTCTTCGAGAGCCCTTTGCAAAAATCCATTCGCGATTAGGAACCCTTTGTTCTACTCCCAACTCTGCGCGTGAGTAGTGCTAAACGCGCCCCTCACTTGCCGCGCTAGTGGCGCGTCCGTGGGACCTGTATATCGTTTTGGGTCACTTTTAGGCAGATTTGGTATTCCAAACAGGATATTGGCAGCCATACGGGGGCGGCCAGGTCTATTTAGGGCGCAATGTGCGATAAGCTAAGTAGCGGTGAAACCGGTTGCGCTGCTCTTTCTCACCCTTTTCAACAGCATTCTGGGATTGTCGGTTTTGTTTCCTATTCTGGGCCCTCTCGCTCGCGAACTGGGTCTGAGCGAGGTACAAGTAGGGCTCTTTTCCACCGGCTATGCCCTGATGCAGTTTATCCTGTCGGCTTACTGGGGGCGCCGTAGCGAGGTGGTGGGACGCAAGCCCATTCTGCTGTTGGGCATTGTGGGTTTTGCGGCCAGCTTCTTTTTGTTCGCTTTTTTCGCTTGGCTGGGCTACCAGAAAGCCCTCAGCGGCGGGGCTTTGTTTGTTGCATTGCTGTTAACTCGGCTTCTGGGGGGCGCTTTCTCCTCGGCTACCTTACCGACTGCCCAGGCCTATCTAGCAGACATTACTCCCCGTGAGCAGCGCACCCAGAACTTTGCCATTTTGGGAGCGGCTTTTGGCTTGGGGATCATCTTCGGCCCGGCTATCGGCGCAGGACTGGCCCACTTTGGCCTACTGACCCCGGTGCTCTTCTCGGCAAGCTTGGCCTTGCTGAATGCGTTGTTTGTCTGGAGGGTTTTGCCGGAGTCGCGTAAGCAGGGGGCCGGTTCCCAAACCCCACCCCGGCTATCCTGGGCCGACCCCCGCGTCCTGCCCTTGTTATGGGTGGGCCTGAGCATCAACCTGGCCTCCATTGCCATGGAACAGACGGTAGCTTTCCTCTACCAAGACCGGCTCTCGCTGAGCCCGGCCCAGACCGCGCAGGCCGTGGGCCTGGCTTTGGTGGCCTTTGGGGTGGTGGGGGTGCTGGTGCAGGGGGTCTGGGTGCGTGCGGTCAACTGGCCGCCGCGAAAACTACTGGGCTTGGGGATGCCGCTTTTGCTGCTGGGCTACTTGGGCCTGGTGGTTGCCCATAGTTTTGTCAGCCTCACCGCCTCGCTGGTACTGCTCGGCGTGGGTTCCATGACCGGTCCCGGTCTTACTGCGGCCTTGTCGCTGGCGGTCTCGGACGATGAGCAAGGTGCAGTAGCGGGCCTCTCCAGCGCGGCACAGGCCCTGGGCCGGATGCTGGGGCCGTTGGCCGGCACCTCGCTTTACGGACTCTCGCCGGCCTACCCCTACGTGTTCTCGGCCCTGCTGATTGGGCTGGCCATGGTCTTTTTCTTCAGCAGGCCGAAGCTGGCAAGCGGGCGGTAGCGCTTCTAGGGGTGGAGTCCGGCTTCCTCCAGCAGATTCCTGACCATTTCCAGGTTCACCAGGGCGTGGCCTTTGGTGGTGTTGTTGAAGATGAACCAAACCTGGGTCAGGGTGTGGTGCTCGAGCGCCCCCAGTAGCGACTGCACCCAGAAGCGCAGCTCTTCTTCGCTGTACCGGTAGTCGTGACGTTCGGCCTGGTCTTTGCCCTCGTACCACTTGGCCTTGTTGCGCCCGGAAAGGCGAATGTAGGCAATTTCGCTGGTAAGGTGCAGCTCGTTTTTGGGCAGGCCGGGGAGGGGGGGATAGTCGGTGCTGACCCAGGTCAGGCCTGCCTTGCGGAAGGCCTGGCGTACTTCCTCGTTGTCCCAGGACGTATGGCGAAACTCCACCGCCAGACCGCCGGGGGCCAGGGTTTTGTCGGCGAAGCGCTGGGCCAGTGCCGCAAAGTACTTGCGGTTCTCGGGGGTGCGGTGAAAGCTTTGGGGGAACTGGGCCAGAAAGGGCCCCAGCACCCCGGCCTCGCGCAGCGGGGCCACCGATTCAAAAAGCCGCCGGTAGTCGTCGTCGGTAGCGCTTCGCTCGTGGGTCATGCGCTGGTGAATCTTCACGGCCCAGTGCACCCGCCCCTCGCTGCGTTTGAGCATCCCGGCAAAGGCTTTGAGGCCGGGAATGTTGTAGAAAGAAGAGTTCAGCTCGACGGCGTTGAAGGTTCGCGCGTAGATGGAGAGCCATTCGTCCTTTCTGGCCTCGGGGGGGTACAAGAGGCCCACCCAGTCTTCGTTGGTGTAACCGCCGGTGCCGAGGTAGATTTCCATGCTTGATTGAACTGCCGAAGGCCCAAAGCTGAAGGCTCTAAGCGTGAAATACCACACCCATCGTACTTCATTCCACGTCACGGAAACTGCTCGAGCCCACCAGGCCAAGGCTTTTATCGTTTTCCCCTTTCCCTCTCCCCTTGCGGGAGAGGCTGGCGACAGCGCCGGCCAGTAAGGTGCTCTTTTGGCCAAATACAACATTTCTGGCGGTAACTGCTGTCGCCGGGTGAGGGGTTGAAACGACGATGCCCAGGCAAATGATAAGAGCCTGCACCAAGCCATAAAATCAACAAAAACGCGCTATCAAAGCGATAGCGCGTGTACAGAGGGCAGCTTATTCCACCGTCACACTCTTGGCCAGGTTCCGGGGCTGATCCACGTCGCGGCCCAGGTATACGGCGGTCTCGTAGGCCAGGAGTTGCAGCGGCACCACGCTCACCACCGGGGCCAGCAGGGGGTGGGTTCTGGGCACGTAAATCACGTCCTGGGCAAACTTCTGTACCTCGGTATCGCCCTCGCTGGCCACCGCAATCACCCGCCCGCCCCGGGCCCGCACTTCCTGGATGTTGGAGACGGTCTTCTCGTAGAAGGGGCTCTGGGTGGCGAGCACCACCACCGGCAGGCGCTCGTCGATCAGGGCGATGGGGCCGTGCTTCATCTCGCCGGCGGGGTAGGCCTCGGCGTGGATGTAGCTGATTTCCTTGAGCTTGAGGGCCCCTTCATAGGCGGTAGGGGCCTGGATGTGCCTCCCCAGGAACAGGTAGTCCTGGGCCTGGTGGTACTTCTCGGCGATGTGGGCGATGTGGGGGCGCTGCTCCAGGGCCTCCTCCACCAGGCGGGGTAGCTTGCGCATCTCGCTCAGGAGTTCCCGTGCGGTCTTTTCATCCAGAGTGCCTTTGGCCCGGCCCATCCACACGGCCAGCATGGCCATGGCGGCCAGCATGGCGATGTAGGCCTTGGTCGAAGCTACGCCAATCTCGGGGCCGGCATGAATGTAGAGGGTGTCGTCCACCTCGCGGGTGATGCTGCTGCCCTTGGCGTTGATGACGCCCAGGGTGCCCGCTCCCTTGCGCTTGGCTTCGCGGATGGCCTCGAGGGTATCGATGGTCTCGCCCGACTGGCTGATGCAGATGGCCAGGGTTTTGTCGTCCACCACCGGGTCGCGGTAGCGGTACTCGGAGGCCACCTCAATTTCCACCGGCACCCGGGCTAAAGCCTCCAGCAGATACTTCCCCACCCAGGCCGCGTAGTAGGCCGTGCCGCAGGCCACAATGTGCACCTTGTCGTAGTGGGTGGGCTCGAGCTTGAGACCCAGCTCCACCCCCGCTTCCTCTTCGTAGAGGCGGCCCCCCAGGGTGTTTTCCAGCACCCGGGGCTGCTCGTAGATTTCCTTGAGCATGTAGTGGGGGTGTCCGCCTTTTTCGGCGGCCTCGAGGCTCCACTCCACCGTCACCACATCCCGCTCCACCGGGTTGCCGGCTAAGTCCGTAACCTGTACCCCCTCGCGGCGCACCACCGCCATGTCGCCATCGTGCAAAAAAATGACCCGGCGGGTATAGGGCAACAGGGCCGGCACGTCCGAAGCCACAAAGTTCTCCCCCTCGCCCAGCCCAATCACCAGCGGGCTCACGGTACGGGCCACCACAATCTCTTCGTGGTTCTGGTGGGCCACCACCAGGGCATAGGCCCCGTAAGCTTCCGAGAGGGCCATCCGCACCGCCTCGGTCAGGTTCCCCTGGTATTTTTCCTCAATCAAATGGGCCAGTACCTCCGAGTCGGTCTCGGAGCTGAAGGTGTGCCCCCGGGCAATCAGGCCCTCCTTGAGGGGCAGGTAGTTCTCGATGATGCCGTTGTGAATTACGGCAATCTCGCCCTTCTCGGTCATGTGAGGGTGGGCGTTGGGGTCGGTGGGGGCCCCGTGGGTGGCCCAGCGGGTGTGCCCCACCCCAAACTGCCCGCCCAGGCGGTGCTCCTTCAGGCTATCCGCCAGCACCTGGAGCTTGCCCGCTTTCTTGACCACCTCCAGATGCCCGTTGACCTTGACCGCAATGCCCGCCGAGTCGTAGCCCCGGTACTCCAGGCGCTTGAGCCCGTCTAAAATCACGTCCGACGCATCTCGAAAACCCACATATCCCACGATTCCGCACATGTCATAAACCTCACATTCAGGTTCGTAGCTAGCT
The DNA here is from genome assembly GCA_937950405.1 of uncultured Meiothermus sp. Lineage (GTDB taxonomy): Bacteria > Deinococcota > Deinococci > Deinococcales > Thermaceae > Meiothermus. Next base: position 10,947 of record CALFDH010000096.1, on the reverse strand, counting down.
CGAGTCAACCCCACTTCCACCTTAGACCAACAGAGGGGCCAACCCACCCGTTTTTGCACCAAATCAAGAGCGCCCTGCCTCCCCAACAGGCAGACACTTAGCCAGTGTGGCTGGCCGGGCTGGTGTGCTGGTGCCCGTCAATCGTTTGTTTCCCGTTGAACCCTGCTCCTTGGCTGTCCAGCGCTCGCGCTGCTGGCTTTCCCGTAGAGCTGGTCTGGCCCCAAATCCCTGGGGGCCAGCGGAGAGGGCGGGGTTCACGCCCTGGCGGCATCCGCGGAAACTCGATCTTTCGCAGTAATACCAACTCTGCGCGTGAGCGGCGCTAAACGCGCCCCTCACTTGCCGCGCCAGGGGGCGCGTCCGAGGGACTTGCATATCGCTTTTGGGCCACTTCTGAGCAGACTTGGTACAATGCTGCTTATCTGTATAAAGACCGCCACCTCGTAAGGTAAAAATGGCTTTCACGGTGGGAGCAGTATTAGATTTGCCTAACCCCTTCCATTGGAACCACCCTTACCCCCTGCGCTCCTCCCTTTGTAGTCTGGCCTCCTTTCCGGGGTTATTAAACCCCTATTCATTGTACGGTTTTTTCGTCTGTGTGCCCGTTCATACTTGACAGCCCGATAAACACACGGGTATGATGCCCCCCGGATGCGCAAGGTGAGAGCATTTTGAGCCCTGCAAATGGGGTTGCGTCTCGCCGAGCGTCCGTTGCGGATGCAAGGGGTTTTTTGGGAGAGGAAACACGGCAACTCGCCCCCCTAGGAAAATCCCGCGCCTCCGCAGCATCAGGTTCTTGTGGTGTGTCCATCTGGGCACAGCATGAGAGTTTGAGGAGGCAGAATGAAGAAGAAGCTAGTAGTTTACTTGGCTGGGTTGCTGACCGTGCTCGGTCTCGGCTTCGGTCAGGCGCAGTTCTCCGACGTACCCGCCGGACACTGGGCCAAAGAAGCCGTCGAGCGCATCGCAGCTTGCGGTCTTATCACGGGCTTCCCCGACGGAACCTTCCGTGGTAACACCAACCTGACCCGCTACCAGGCTGCCCTGATCTTCCAGCGCTTGCTCAACGAGATTCAGCAGGGCGGCGAGTGCGTGAAGGGTCAAGGCGGCGGCATGAGCGAAGAAGACATGACCGCCATCCGCAACGCGGTGCAGGAGCTGGCCGCCGAGCTGGCTGCCCTGGGTGTGCGCGTATCGGCCCTGGAAGACAATGCCGCTTCCAAGGACGACATTGCCCGCCTCGAGGCTGCCATCGAAGAGCTGAAGGGTATGAAGGCTGAACAGCCCGCCGGCATGGACGAAGCCGCCCTGGCCGACCTGGCCGACCGCGTGGAGGCCGCCTCGGTGGCTGCCGACACCGCCTTAGCGCAGGCCCAGATCCTGGCCGAGCGCCTGGATGGCGTGGAAGGCGATGTAGCCGCCCTCAAGACCCAGGTCGAGGCCGATGCCGACAGCATCCGCGCTCTCAACGAGCTGGCCGTGCTGCTGAACCAGGACGTGCTTAGCCTGCAAGACCGCGTGACCGCCCTCGAGAAGCAACTGGGCGACGTCGACTTTGAGTCCTTCGCCAACCGCGAAGACGTGAGCGCCATCCAGGAATTCGCCACCGCCCTGCGGGCCGACCTGGTGCGCCTCTCCGACCGGGTGAGCGCGCTGGACACCCGCGTGAGCGGCCTTGACAGCCGTCTGGCGGCGGTGGAAGGCACCCGTCCCACCCTGACTGGTAGCCTCTCCGCCACCTATGGCTATGCCACCGCGACGGGCCCCAATTTCGACATTGACCGCCTGTTCCCCAACAACGCCCTGAGCTCGGGTACTGGCCCGCAGGACAACACGCCGCAAAACCGTATCCGCAACGCCTTCCGCCGGGGCGACTTTGACCAGAATTACACGGGTGGCGGGGCCGGCCTCAACTTTGGCCTGAAACCCGGTGGTGCCATCAGTGAAGTGACCCTTGGGCTGGGTGCCGGTCTCTTCAATGGTGGCGCAGACCCCGACCGGGCCCTCAAGCTCAACAGCGCCAGCGTGAAGGGTAGCCTGAGCGGACAGGCTTTCAGCGTTACCTACAATAACGACGACAGCACCTTCCGCTTCAACCCTTACCTGTTCAACAACAGCTCGGTGGGTGATGTGGTTACCACCCGCGGTTTTGTGGCAACGCTGGATGCCAAGGCCTTCCCGCTGGCGCCAAAGTTCACCATCGTGGCTGGTGAGGGCATCCGGGACACCACCAAGGATGGCGGCAACCCGATCCTTGATGGCATCTATGCGGGCCTTCGGGCCGAGCTCAACCTGCTGGGCCTGAACACCGGCCTCAGCTATGCCGAAAACCGCAATAACCGCACCGCTTTCGGTGTGGATTACAACGGCTCGCTCTTCGGCCTCTTCAACCTGGAAGGCGCCTTCGTGGCCTCCACGCCTTTTGGTACGCCCATTGACCTCAGCAATCCGCTGGTGACCGACCAAGCCTTCTACACCAAGCTGGGGATCAAGCTGGGCATCATCGAACTGAACGCCAACTATCGCGCCATTGACCCGCAGTACGACAACGGCGTGGCCGGCATGTCTGCTGCCTCGGGCTTCTACACCTTCGGCCTGGGTGGCAACGGCGAGGCCCCCTTCGCTGCCAACAACCGCGGCTTTGGTCTGGACGGCAAGCTGACCCTGCCCATCCTGGGTGGCATTGAGGTGCGGGGCTTCTACGACAACTCCGCCGACTTCGCCACCGGTACCCAAACCGCCGACACCTTCAGCGTGGGTGCCACCATCCCGCTGTTCGCCGGCTTCAGCGTCAACCCCTTCTTCAACAACACCAACGTCAACGGTGCCCAGGTCTCCGGTGCTACCGGTGGTCAGTCGGGCATCAACGGCAACTACAACTTCTACGTTTACAACAACGTGGACGCCCGCTGGTCGTCGGGCTTCGGGGTTAAACTGGTGCACAACGGTCGTGCCAGCAACGCCCTGATCTCTGGCCTGGATCTGAACCTGTGGTACCAGTCCTTCGCGGGCCCCAACGCCGGTACCGACATCCTGGCCAGCGCGGGCTACAACCTGAAGCTGGGCTTTGTGTCGCTGAACCCCATCGTGCGTTACCACAGCTTTGCTGCCCAAACCCCTGCGCCGGGCAACCTCTCGACCAGCGCCCTTAAGTATGGCATTGGGGTGACCACCGACCCGTTGGGCATCTTCTTCCGGCCCAGCCTGGAAGGGGCCTTCGCCGCCAACCAGATTACCGAAACTGCTCCTGGCTCTAACAACTCTAGCGAGACCTACTGGCGGGTGGGCCTGAACCTCAACGAGTTCCTGGCCACCGGTAGCGTCTTCAAGGTGGGCTACGCCAACTACAGCGCGACCAACGTGGTCTCGCCCAACCCCACCGCCACCACCCCGCAGCGCGGCTACGGCAACTTCCCCCTCTCCATCACCACCGACCGCGTCTTCACCTACCCCGGCGAAGTCCAGTTCCCCTGGAACCTGACCACCGGCTTTGGTACGGCCTCGGGCAGCGTGACCGGCCTCTACCTCGAGTGGAAGTACGGCAACCTGACCATGGCGGCTGCTTCTGCCACCCTGGCTGACGGCGCTGGCACTACCGTGAGTAACGGTAACGCCTTCAAGATCAGCTACGAAGTGAAGTTCTAATCGAACCAAACTTCAGACCCCGCCCTTTAGGGCGGGGTTTTTTTATGGTAAAAGCACCAGTGGGATTTTAGCCTTTACGGCTGCAAAATGCCGTCGGTCCGTTGTGGCAATGCGGCCCAGGCCCAGCTCTTCGGCGATGGCAATAACAGCGGCATCTACGAACCCCAGGTGGAGATCGGCATACTGCTGGTTGATCTCCAATACCCGTTCGTATCCATCCAGGGATAGTTCGGCCAGTTGGTACACCCTCGAGGCGATGTCGTCAAGGAGTGCCATAGGGGCCTGCCGTCCCACCCGGCGGCTTAGAAAATAATCTACCTCGGGGATGATTGGCGTGGGTAAAATTAATAGATCCGCCTCATCGAGGAGGGATTTCGCCGAGTTGTGCCAGGAGTCTCGGCGGTCGTAGTAAGCTACCAGCATTCCGCTGTCCAGGACAAGAACCACCAAATACCTCCCGCCGTTGGATAATGGCACGATCGAAAATCATTCGGATATTACGCCGGGACATGATTTTCTGACGCAGCCTGGATTCTTTTGTAGACCTCACATGGACGCAACTTAGCTGTTCGCCTCATCGCCAAAACCCAGTTCACCCAGGATTTCCTCGAAGCGCTCGGCCCCATCGGTATGGCCGCTATCGAACGCGCCTGCATACTTAGAACGGGGCCTGGGGGGAAGGCTTTTGCGAAGGGCCTCGCGGATGACCTCGGCCATGGGCTTCTTTTGTCGGCGGGCCTCGAGCTTGAGATGCATCTCCAACTCGGGGTCGAGATAGATGGTGGTTCGCTTCATATGTTTATGTTAGCATATCTAACAGGATTGTGTTCTTGTATGAACAGAACCTATGGGCTAACAGTAGACTGAAAACCTATGTTCCGCTACCAGGGCCCTGAACCCAAAGGCGACCAGCCCAAGGCCATCGAGGGGCTGATCGAGGCATTGTGCGATGGCGAGCGCTTCGTGACCCTGCTGGGGGCCACCGGCACCGGCAAGACCGTCACGATGGCCCAGACCATTGCCCGCCTGGGCCGGCCCGCGCTGGTGCTGGCGCCCAACAAGGTACTGGCTGCCCAACTGGCTGCCGAATTCCGCGAGCTGTTCCCGCAAAACGCGGTGGAGTTCTTCATCAGCTACTACGACTACTACCAGCCCGAGGCCTACGTGCCGGGGCGCGATCTGTTCATCGAGAAGGACGCTGCCGTCAACCCCGAAATTGAACGCCTGCGCCACTCCACCACCCGCAGCCTGCTCACCCGGCGCGATGTGATTGTGGTGGCCTCGGTTTCGGCCATCTACGGCCTGGGCAGCCCAGAAGACTACAAAAACATGAGCCTGATTGTGGAGGTGGGGCAGGACTACCCCCGCGAGGCCCTGATCGAGCGGCTGGTGGACTTGCAGTACGAACGGGGCGATTTGCAACTGGAGGCGGGGCGCTTCCGGGCTAAAGGCGAGGTGCTGGAGGTCTGGCCGGCCTACGAGCAGGAGCCCATCCGCATCGAGCTATTTGGCAACACCATTGACCGCGTGACGGTGGTGCATCCGGTTACGGGCGAGCGGCTCAAAGACCTGCCGGGGTTCGTGCTGCTGGGGGCCAGCCACTACGCCACGCCAGAGTGGCGCTTGAAGCAGGCCATTCCCGAAATCAGGAAGGAACTGGAGGAGCGCCTCAAGGTTTTCGAGGCCGAAGGCAAACTCCTGGAGGCCCAGCGGCTCAAGGAGCGCACCCTGTACGACCTCGAGATGCTCGAGGTAATGGGCACCTGCCCTGGTATTGAGAACTATAGCCGCTTTCTGTCGGGTAAGGCACCGGGCGAAGCGCCCTACACGCTGCTGGACTACTTCCCCGAGGATTACCTGGTGCTGCTCGACGAGTCGCACGTCACGGCACCGCAGCTTCGGGGGATGTACAACGGCGACTACATGCGCAAAAAAACCCTGGTAGACTACGGCTTCCGCCTGCCCAGCGCCCTGGATAACCGCCCCCTCAAGTGGAGCGAGTTCCTGGAGCGGGTGGGGCAGATGGTGTTTGTATCGGCCACCCCCGGCCCCTACGAACTGGAGGTCTCGGGCCGGGTGGTGGAGCAGATTATCCGCCCTACCGGGCTGCTAGACCCCTTGGTAACGGTCAAGCCCACGGCGGGCCAGATCGAAGACCTGATGGGGGCCATCCGCACCCGGGCCGCGCGGGGCGAGCGCACCCTGGTGACGGTGCTGACGGTGCGCATGGCCGAGGAACTCACGGCCTATCTGGTGGAGCACGGGGTGCGGGCCCGCTACCTGCACCACGAACTCGACGCCTTCGAGCGCCAGGCCCTCTTGCGCGACCTGCGCCTGGGCTACTTCGACGCGCTGGTGGGTATCAACCTGCTGCGCGAGGGGCTCGATTTGCCCGAGGTCTCGCTGGTGGCCATTCTGGACGCCGACAAGCAGGGTTTTTTGCGCTCCGAGCGCTCGCTCATCCAGACCATCGGCCGGGCGGCGCGCAATGTGGGGGGGGAGGTTTTTCTCTATGCCGACACGGTTTCGGACTCGATGCGGGCGGCCATCGAGGAGACCAACCGCCGCCGGGCCATCCAGGAAGCCTACAACCTCGAGCACGGCATTACCCCCGCGACCATCCAGAAATCGGTGCGCAAGGTGGTCAAGCCCGAGGACTACGAGGCCGAGGCCGCCGAGATGGTGCTGGACGACCCCGCTCTGCTCCAAAGCCTGCTGGAGCAGCTCGAGACCGAGATGTGGGCGGCTTCAGAGGCCCTGGACTTCGAGAAAGCCGCCAGCCTCCGCGACCAGATGCGTTCGCTCGAGGCCCGCCTCAAGGGCCTGCCCGAGCCCACCACCGCCGGGAAGGGCAAACGGCGGCGTCGGCGCTAGCCGATAATCTCTTCGGGCTTGAAGAAAATCCCGATCTCGCGGGCTGCGCTCTCGGGGCTATCGGAGCCGTGGATGATGTTCTCGTCCACCGTGGTGGCAAAGTCGGCCCGGATGGTGCCGGGGGCAGCCTCCCAGGGGCGGGTAGCCCCCATCAGGCGCCGCATCTCGGCAATGGCCCCTGGGCCCTCGACCACCATTGCCACTACCGGCCCGCTGGTGATGAAGTTGACCAGCCCTTCAAAGAAGGGTTTGCCCTGGTGCTCACTGTAGTGGGTTTCGGCGGTCTCGCGGGCAATGACCGTTTTCTTCATGGCCACAATCTTGAAGCCCTTGCGCTCGATACGGTTGATAATTTCACCTGTAAGGCCGCGGCGCACGCCGTCGGGTTTGACCATGATGTAGGTGCGTTCCATACCGCAGAAGAGTTTACACGCTCGAGGCCATTTGCAGAAGGTCTGCTTGGGTTGTCGTAAGCACGAACGGAAAACCCTCCCCTAAGCGGGGAGGGCCGTGAATCAGGCAGAATTAGCGATTGGCCGGAGGGTTGGCCGGGGTGGAGGGGTTGCTGGGGGTGTTGGTGCCAGGCTGGTTGCCGTTGGTCTTGGGCGCTTCCTGTTTGGGTTCTTCCTTGGGGGTAAGCGAGGCCAGCACCTTTTGCAGGTTGTTTTCTACTTTAGCGGCTTTGCGTGCTTCCTCGACCCATTTCTGAGCGGCTTCAGCCCGACGGGTGGCCAGCACCTGCTGGCGAGCTTCCTCCTTGACCTCCTCGAAAGGCCGCAACACCTCGGCCTTGCGGTCGTTCACGATAAGCACCTGGAAGCTGCCATCCTCGAGCTTCACCACCTCGCTCACCTCACCCAGCGGGCCTTTGGGGAAGCTGCCACGGGTCAGGAAGACCAGCCGGTTGGGTACGGGCGGCATGGTACCAGGGTTGACCACGCCGAAGTCCTGCACCGTGCCCCCGTTGGCCTTGGCCAGGTCTTCCAGCTTGCCCCCACGCAAGGCTGCGGCCCGGAAGGCATCGGCCTTGGCCTTGTCTTCCTTCTTGAAGTTCACCGCCTGTACCTTGGCCGAAGCCGGGATGGTGAAGTTGGCCAGGTTGGAGTCGTAGAACTTTCGCACGTCGGCGTCCGAGACGGTAATGTTGCGGGTTTGCCAGAGCTGGGCCTGGTTGGCAATGTCGGTCTTGGAGCCAAAGAAGGGTTGACCCAGCCCTTTGGCGGCCTGGTAGATGACCTCGCGGTTGATGAGCTGCTCGAGCGTCTGGGGCATGAAGAACTGTATGGCCAGATCCCCCAGGCCCTGTTGCAGCAGTTGGGGCACCTGCTGGTTGGCAAAGACCGACTGGGTCACTTCGGCCAGCCTGATTTCGGCCTCGCCCACCTTGGCCACTACTGGGTTTTCGAACTTGAAGGTAGCCCCTTCGGCAAACTTCACGTTGGCCTTGGCCCGCAACTCCTCGATGTAGGTTTCCAGTGCCCCCTGACCCTTGATGCGCTTGGCATCTTCCTTAACCCGATCCTTGACCTCTTCAAACTTCACGTCGCCGGCGGGCAGGTACTTCTCCACCTTCACGATGTAAAAGCGGCCTCCAGCCTCGATGGGCTTGCTGATCTGGCCGTCGCGCAGCTTGAATACGGCATCGGCCACGGCGTTGGGGAAGACCACCCGGGTGACCGGGCCGGGTTCACTTTTGCTGGCCTCGGCCCCTAGCGCACCACCCTGCTCGGCGTTGAGCTTGGAGTTGGCCTTGGCAATCGCGGCAAAATCGGCACCGGGCGCGCTGACCTCGGCATAGATTTTGTCGGCAGTGGCCTTGTCGTCGAGCACAATCTGGCGGGCCTGTACGCGCTCTTCGTTTTTGTACTGGTCGCGGTTGAGCTCGAAATAAAGCTGCATTTCGGCATCGGTGGGTTCGGCTTTTTTCTGGATGTCCTCGATGCGCTTATTAATGCGAATCTGATCGCGCAATTCATCACGCAATTGCGAATCGGTATAGCCCACCTGGGTCAGGAAGCGGTCGTAGTCTTCCTTCTTTTGCAGGCCGAAACGTTCTTTGATGGTATCGAGTTCCTTTTTGAGCTCCCCGCTGGAAACCCCAACGCGGGCCGTATCTTGTAGAAGCGCGTTGGTGATGACAAAGCGCTCACCAAAGTTGACATCGGCAAGATTCTTCAGAAGCCCCTGGGGATTGGTGCTCAAAATGGGGTCATTCTGCTGGGCCCGGGCCAGGTCTAGCTCGTAGACCGGGCGGCCATTCACGGTGAACTCGGTCTTGCCCTTGGTGCTACGCTGGCCCTGGGGCGTAAATAGCAGTACCGAACCCGCCACAAAGGCCAGGGCTAGAACCCCAAAGATAATGGCAACGACCCTTCTGTTGATTCCAAACACTTGACTGCCTCCTCTGTGCGGTGCTACCCTTCTCTGTGCTTATGCACCCGTAGCTCAGTGGATAGAGCGTTCGCCTCCGGAGCGAAAGGCCACAGGTTCGAGTCCTGTCGGGTGCGCCAACTTCCCTGGGTCGGGCGTAGCCCGGCCTTTTTTTCCGGTAGCATTGCCCCACTGAGCTCTTTGTACCCCGACTTGGTAAGACCCGGGTTAAGCGTCAGCGAACCTACACCAAGAGGCGATTGTAGCATATCCGGCGATGGGGCTTCGCAACCCGTAGGGTACGTCAGGCTCTTATCATTTGCCTGGGCATCGTCGTTTCAACCCCTCACCCAGCGACAGCAGTTACCGCCAGAACTGTTGTATTTGGCCAAAAGAGCACCTTACTGGCCGGCGCTGTCGCCACCCTCTCCCGCAAGGGGAGAGGGAAAGGGGAAAACGATAAAAGCCTTAGGGTACGTCAGGCTTCAGATCGCCAGGCCCGCAAGTGCCAAAAACTGCAAATGCCCACACTCTTTCCTCAGCCCAAAGACCTGCGTGAAGCCGCCGCGATGCAAAAGTTGCTGGCGGGTGCCGTGATCGTCCGGGGGAACCCCGAAGATGCTCGCTACATCGCTGCTCTGGATGCTTCCCACCCGACCCGCTTTTCCAGGCAAAAAGGCCCCTCGGTGGCGGTGGCGGTGTTATGGGATAAAGAGAAGGGAGAGGTGCTCGAGGTCGCCACGGCGCAAATGGACGAGGCCCTGCTATTTCCCTACGTGCCCGGTTTTTTGTCCTTCCGTGAAGCCCCGCTTTATCTGGCTGCACTGGCCAGGCTGTCCCGCCCGCCCGAGGTGCTGCTGGTGGACGGGCAGGGGATTGCCCACCCCAGGCGGTTGGGGATTGCAGCCTACCTGGGGGTACACCTGAACCTACCGGCCATTGGGGTGGCCAAGACCCTGCTGTTTGGTAAACCGGAGGGCGACCTACCCCCGGAAGCCGGTTCGGCGGTACGGCTGATGCATAGCGGTGTGCAGATCGGCTGGGTTTACCGCAGCCGCACCGGCGTACAGCCGCTCTTCGTTTCGCCAGGGCACCGGGTCGGGATGGAAGAAAGCCTGGCCCTGGTGCGTTCGCTGAAGGGGAAAACCCGCTTGCCGGAGCCTCTCCGCATCGCCCACATACAGGCGGGGGCAGCCCGGCGTGCCGCCCGCCCCGAATAACGATTCTTTGTAGAAGAGAATGTCGTACAGCTCGATACCAACCCCAATTCCGGCTGGGTAGGGGGAGCTGGATTGCCCCGCATCCTGCGGATGCATGCAATGACGGAGAGACTTCTCGGATTCTTGCGAGAATGCATAGAAGTCTATACGACAGTGCATTCAATCCGACTTGAAGGCCCTCGAGCCCCCCTCCCTGCGCGGTGGGTACAGCTCTGGACATTCCCAGAACCAACAGGAATGGCCCCAGAAACTGGGCTGAGTTCACACCACTCGACCCAACGCTCCCAACCGTTCAGTGGGAATGTGAAGTGCAACCATGTTTGGCTGGCCTGTCTGCACTACGGTTTTCCTTGTACTTTATTTCGTCAAGTAAAGTGAGAAAATCATAAGGAGGTTGTTATGGGTAAAGTGTCTCGTCGTGAAGCCCTTAAGCTGATGGGTGCCACCGGAGCAGTTGCTGCAGCCGGTACATTACCTGCTATGGCCCAAGCTGCTCCCGCTACCAACGGGGCTGGCTTCTATCGCTTCAAGCTGGGGGACTATACCCTCACGGTACTGAGCGATGGTCAGACCCCTCCCGGCAACGCCTTTCCCAACTGGGGTGCTACCCCCGGCAAGCAAGCCGAGTTCGAGGCTGCCCTGCGGGAAAACTTCCTGGATCCCACCCGTTTTATCAACAACTTCAACCCCATGGTGGTGGATACCGGCCAGGCCAAAATCCTGATTGATACCGGGCGCGGCCAGGCCGGCCAGCTGCTGGCCAACATGGCCAATGCAGGCATCCGCCCCGCCGACATCAACACCGTCTTCATCACCCACGGTCACGGCGACCATATCG
>CALFDH010000095.1 GCA_937950405.1 uncultured Meiothermus sp. | reverse complement strand
GACAAAGCAATCAGCAAGGCGGCAATATCGCCCAACATCTGACCCATGATGCTTATTTCCTCCCCCTTGGTGTACAGGTATACCCTGTAGCCGTTTCAAAATAGCCTATTCCAGCGAAGGACATTTATCCCTGCACGCTATTTGTGAACTCTTGGCCAAGTTTTTCCGCCAGGCGGCGCACCCGCTCCTCCCTCGAGCTACGGGCATAACTATACCCCAGCATGTAAGCCCGCTCGGCTTCGTTGCGCTTGCCCAGGTGGCGTTGCACCTGGGCCAGCCGCAAATAGGCCAGGGCCATCATCCCATCGCGCTCCTTGGAGGGTCGAACCGCCTCCAATAAACCCACCGATTCTTTCAGCGAACCCACCGCCCGCTCTGGGGGCAACTCGCGGGCATCCCGAATCAAAACAGCAGCCTGGTCGAGCAAGCGTTGCACAGCCCAAGTATAGGGGGCTGCAAGCGCTCCGTACAGCGTAGTAAAGATGTCAAAGAAGTCAGATGTCGCTGGTCTCAGGTTCAGATTGTAGTTTTGCCTATGCTTTCAACTTTCGGCATTAGGCTTTAGCAGCGCATCGGACATAATGCCTGGATTTTGCTGTTAGACCCAGCGACCGTTGACTAAGGACTATTGACCATAGACACTTACCTCATGACGCCCTACGAAGCCTTTGAACTCCTCGAGCTGCGCGTCGGACGCATCCAGAAAGCCGAACCCCACCCCAAGGCCCGCAAGCCCTCCTACCAGCTCTGGGTAGACCTGGGCCCCCTGGGCCTTAAGCAAAGCAGCGCCCAGCTGACCGACCTCTACACCCCCGAGGCCCTGGTGGGGCGGCTGGTGATCTGTGCAACCAACCTTGGCGAGCGCAACATTGCCGGCTTCAAATCCGAGGTACTGGTACTGGGTCTGCCCGACGAAGCGGGACGGGTGGTGCTGCTCTCGGCAGAGCGCGAAGTGCCATTGGGCGGGCGGGTTTACTGAGACAAGCTTTCACGGTAACGAACGACGCCTCGAGCCGTTGCCATCAGTTGCAGCAAGACAGCCGCCACAAAACCCTCGGGGTCGGGTTGGCGCAGCCGAAGGCGCAATTCGCCCCAAAGCGCTGGGGGTTCGGCGGGGGGCAGCTTCAGGTCGCCCGGCCAGCGCGAAAGCGAGGTGTGGGGGGTGTGGGGCTCGAGGAGCACGCTTTTCCCCAGCCATGTATTGAGGGCTTCCAGATAGGCCACAAAGTCGGGCAGCGCCCACGACAAGAGCACGGTTTCCAGGTCGAAGCGGGCCTCGTCGGGGTCGGTAAAGGCCGGTGGGTGGGCGAGCCGCTCTACTACCTCGGCTGGCAGTTCGGCTTCTACCAGTGCATACAACCGGCCCCATTCCCGCCGCCAGATGGCTGTCTGCAAGCTACCAGACCAGGGGCTTTGCAGCTTTTTGGACATTACAAAGTATTATGTCCAGCAGGAGCCCATTATGCCAGAGCCCATCCCCATTGCCAAAGGTGAATCGGAAGTATTTTTGTATCCCAAGATGGCCAACCGCCACGGCCTGATTGCCGGGGCCACCGGCACCGGCAAGACCGTGAGCCTGCGGGTGCTGGCCGAGCAGCTCTCCCGCATTGGCGTGCCGGTCTTTATGGCCGATGTGAAGGGCGACCTCTCAGGGATGTGCAAGCCGGGCGGCGACAACCCCAAGATTGCCGAGCGGGTGCAGAAGCTGGGCCTTACAGATTTCAAGTACGAAGCCTGTCCGGTGGTGTTCTGGGATGTGTTTGGCGAGCAGGGCCACCCGGTGCGGGCCACCGTCTCGGAGATGGGGCCGCTGCTTCTAGCCCGCCTGCTGGACCTGAACGAGACCCAGAGCGGGGTGCTCACCCTGGTCTTCAAGATCGCCGACGATAACGGCCTATTGCTGCTAGACCTGAAAGACCTGCGGGCCATGTTGCAGTACGTGGGCGACCGCGCCGTGCAGTTCAAGACCGAGTACGGCAACATCTCGGCAGCCTCCATCGGGGCCATTCAGCGGGGGCTTATTGCCCTGGAAGAGCAGGGCGGCAGCCGGTTTTTCGGTGAGCCGGCACTGAACCTCGAGGACCTGATCCAGACCCAGAATGGCCGGGGCGTGGTCAACATCCTGGCTGCCGACCAGCTAATGCAATCGCCCAAACTCTACAGCACCTTTTTGCTCTGGATGCTCTCCGAGCTCTTTGAGCGCCTGCCCGAGGTGGGCGACCCCGAGAAGCCCAAGCTGGTCTTCTTCTTCGACGAGGCCCACCTGCTCTTCGACGAGGCCCCCAAGGCCCTGCGCGAGAAGATCGAGCAGGTCGTGCGGCTGATCCGCAGCAAGGGCGTGGGGGTCTACTTCGTGAGCCAGAACCCCATGGACATCCCCGACGAGGTGCTGGGGCAACTTGGCAACCGCGTGCAGCACGCCCTGAGAGCCTTCACCCCACGCGACCAGAAAGCCGTCAAGGCCGCTGCCGAGACCTTCCGGCCCAACCCCAAGCTGGAGGTAGCCACCGTAATCCTGGAGATGGGCGTGGGCGAGGCGCTGGTCTCCACTCTGGACGAAAAGGGCATCCCCAGCGTGGTGGAGCGGGCCCTGATCTACCCGCCTCGCACCCAGTTGCCCCCACTCAGCCCCGATGAGCGGCAACAGGTAATCCGGCAGTCCCCGGTCTACGGGCACTTCGAGAAGGCCCTGGATCGGGAATCAGCCTATGAAATCCTGCGGAGTCGGGCCGCCGAGTCGGTACAGCCAGCCCCCCCAAGCCCGAAAACCCAGGCCCAGCCCGCCGGGGGCAACCTTCTGGGCGACCTGGCCAAAGGGGCGGTGGGTTTCCTGGCCAGCCGGGAGGGGCAGCGCATTGTGCGCGGGGTGTTGGGCGGGTTGCTGGGGGGTAGCAGTAAGCGCAAGCGGTAGACGTCACCGATCCAGCCCCAAAAAAACATCACCCTGCGCGCAGTCATCATGGCAGCCGGTGGGGTCATGCGGGTCGAGAACCAGGCCGTCCTGCTCGGGGTTCGGTCAACTGGTAAAGAACAACAAAGCCATACCGGATTCAAAAAGATACTTCACCACACCAAAAACCCCAGGGGCTATCTTTTTG
>CALFDH010000094.1 GCA_937950405.1 uncultured Meiothermus sp. | reverse complement strand
CAACGTTGCTTGAGGGCAGATCACCCCCTGAGCTTAAACCGCTGGATTTTTCCGGTGGTGGTGAGGGGTAGTTCGTCCACGAAGCGAATCTCCCGGGGGTAGGCATGGTGCCCTACCCGCCGGCGCACCTCCTCTTGCAGCGCCTGGGTCAGGGCCGCGGAGCCGGACTGCCCCTCGCGCAGCTTGACGTGGGCCACAATGCGCTGACCGCGTTCGGCATCGGGCACCCCCACCACCGCCACCATCGCCACCGCAGGGTGATGCAAAAGGGCTTCCTCCACCTCGAAGGGGCTGATGCGATACCCGGCTGCTTTGATCAGGTTGCTGGTTTTCAGGCAAAGCCGACATACCGGGTTTGTCGGCCCAGTTGCGGCTCGATGAGGGCGATATGGCCTGGTTTTCGAGTGGCTTTTCTGGTGGCCCTGGCGATGTTATACAAAGCCGGCACTTCCCAGCGAAACTGCTGAGCGAGGACCGCCCTGCGGGCTGGGGCCAACCACAGGTTGTCCACCCGCGATAAATATACCTTTGAAGGGAGATATTCTGCTATTCTGCGAACCATTATGCGCTCCACCGACTGGCTGGAATCCCTGCTGGCCGAACGCACCCGAACCTTTGTGGATGAGTTCGGTAGCTTTTATGCCTGGCTCGAGGGCTCCTACGGCGGCGATACGCTGCTCTTGTGGATGAATAAATCTGTGCTGGCGGAAGCACTGCCGCAACTGCCCAGGCACTTCAAAGGTCGTTTGGTGCTGGGGCTGGATGCCTCCGAAGACCACCAGGCTCCCTTCGCAAGGGCCCTGTACTGGGCTGACCCCCGCCGGGCACTGGTGGTGCAGAAGGGCGAAGGACTGGGCCTCGCCTACCCTGGCCGCAAGGAAGTGGCCGAGGGTGAGTGGGTGCCCTGGGATGACCCGCGCGAGGCCCGGCAGCTCGAGGTGGTGCTGCGGCCCGAGTTCAGCTACCAGGAGCTTCGGGCCTACGCCCCCTGGGAAGCCCCGGCCCCGGCCCCGTCGCCCACCTTCGAGGGGCCGCAGGTAGGGGCGGTAGGCTGGGAGCGGGGTATACCCACCTACGGCCTGGGTTTGGTAGGCTTAGATAAGAATCTCGAGGCCCTGCTGAGGGTGTGGCGTATGCGCTAACCCGCAAGGCCCATAGGAGGAGAAAAACGTGCTGTTTGCTATCTTGTTCACCATCGGCTCGATTCTGGTCACCTGGCTCTTGTACCTGGCCCTGCGCCCCCGTACCCTCGAGGTCGAAAGCGAAGGCGCCGATTTACGCTACATCGGCATGGCCCTGGTGCTGATTATTCTCACGGCTGCTACGGTAGCCTCCATGCTGCTCCTGGGTAAGCTGGGACAGGCCACCATTAGTTTTTAAGCTCTAAGCTAGTCCACCCTGACCCCTGGCCTGTGGCCGGGGGGTGTTTTATATGCCTGGGCGCAAGGTACTGGCGTTTCTGCTGGCACAGACCGTTAACTCTTCAGCACCGCGTTACCTTCAAGGAGGCTTGCTACCCTGGCCTGGGTTTTTCCAGGTGGCAAGCTTCTAGTCGTAAAGGCGTTGGTTTGTTTTGAAACTCGGCTTAACCTCGAGCATAACGTTCATCTGCACAGCCGAGCCCTCCTCGAGCCGCTACAATTGTAGGAGCATTGGCTGGCAAAGCCAAACAGAAAGGAGTTTCATGGCAAATCTGCGTTGGACACCCTTGCTCGCACTGCTCGGACTGTTGCTCACGGCCTGCCCGTCGGCCAACACCCAGGCCAAGGGGCAGCTCGAGGTGACCGTCAACATTCCCACCGGCTCGGGGATTACCCCCAATGTGCAGGTATCCGGGCCGGGCGGCTTTAGCCAGACCATCAGCCAGGAGGGGGTTCGCTTATTCGACCAGGCCAGTGTCGGCGATTACACCATCACTGCCCAGGACGTGACCGCTGGCGGCACCACCTACAACGGCAAAGTATCGGTGGGTGCCACCTCTGGAACCTCCAATACTGCCAGCGCGACGGTTACCGCCAATACCAAGACCACCGTCACGGTAGATTACACGCAGGCGCTTACCGGGCTCCGGGTCAATGTCAGCAACGTTCCTGCCAACACCCAGCGGGTCATCGTGCGGGCCCGAGCTGCGGACGGTACCATCACCGAGGACAGCAGCCTGACCGGCAACGGCACGGTGGATCTGAATGTGCCCAATGGGGCCTACAGCGTCAGTGTGCTGGCCGTGGTGGGTACCTCCTCGACCATTGCCTCGAGCCTCTCGAGCTTCTCCGACAATGCTACCGCTCCCGCTGTGGTGGATGCCAATGCCTTTACGGCCCGTCCGGCCACGGGTCGGTTGTATCTAGCGCTATCGGATGCGACCACGCCGGCCAGCGGCAACGGGGTGGGTTATCTGAGTGATGCCCAGTTGCAAGGAGCCGGGACGGCCATCCCTTCGGGGCAGATCAAGGGCGAAGTGAATGTGCTCGAGGTGGCCTTTGACCGGGCCGGCAACCTGTTTCAACTGGTGCAGGGTTCCACCGCAGCCAGTTCCCAAACCCTGATCAACCGCTACCCGCCCAGCACGGCTCAAAACAACGCCTTCAGTCCGGTGGATTTTGTCATTACCAACGGGTTCTTTACGCTTCCCACCTGCAGCAGCCCCCCTTGTCAGGATCGCAACCTGACCTCCCCCACCGACATGGCCTTCGATGCCAACGGCAACCTTTGGCTGGTAGACCCCACCAGCGTGGCCCGCATAGACTCCAAAGGAGGCTCCATTCCCGCCAGCGCCCCGGCAGGACGCCTGATCTGCTTCTCTGCCGCCGACATGGCCGCCAAGGTAGGTGCAACCCCCAACACCCTCGACACACCCGGCATCATCTACTATGGGGCCGCCGTGGCCGGCGCCACCAGCCTGGCCTTCGACCGCTCGGGCAACCTGTGGATTGGGGCTTCGGTTACCACGCCCAGCGCAGAACGTCGCCTGAGGCGAATTCCCAGCAGCAGCCTTTCCTGCCCCAACCTGAACCCTGTCACCCAAAACCCCCAAACGCCCGAGCTGGCCTCGGGAGACCGCAACTTCACCGTTACCGCCAGCGTGGGCGAGCCCACCGACCTGGCCCTGGACCCCTCCGGTAACTCCATCTGGGTGGCCAACCGTACCGGCAACAACCTCCTCGAGTTCGATACAGGCAGCGCCTCCAGCACCCCCACCCCCCTCAAGACCATCACCATTACGGGTCAAGCCAGCCTGGCACCCCAGAGCCTGGCCTTCGATGCCAGGGGCCGTCTGTGGGTTGGGGGCGCAAGTGCGGTTTTCTCGCTCCCGGCCATAAGCGCTACGGGGGCAGTAACGGCGGACAAGAGCTTTACGGCCAGCTTCCCCGTTACCAGCCTGGCCTTCAACCTGGGCGACGCCAACACACCACCCTTTTTGCGATAAGCCTTTGTTCGTGTTCTCATGGTGGGGGAGCCTTAGCTCCCTCACTTTTTTGGGGTCAAATCCCCCTGTTGCTTAACGCTCGAGATACCCAATTTACCGTTACGATCGCCACCCCAACCGAACCTGTGCGCTGGCAAGGCAAGTTCTGGCAATATTGAAAATTACAAAAATATCGTCCCAAACGCGATTTTAATATGCCTTGCAGCAAACCCGCCCCTTTGCTGCTTCGTTACAGAAGCCGTTATTGGAAGGTTGCTGCTTGCAGGGGCCCTTGAAGCCAGGTTATGAAAAGCAATAAAAATCGAACCCCATCGCAAAAACACCTATAACGCAGCGATTACGCCCCAGCCCCTACCCTCTGGGTCAGGAGGATACAACATGCAAATAAAACGAACGCTTTGGTTCCTGACTCTTGGTACTCTGTCGCTGATGCTGACCGCCTGCCCTGGGCCTGGGGCCACCAAGGGAGTCCTGGAAATCACGGTGAGCGCACCCACCGGCGTGACCCCCAACGTGCAGGTGACCGGCCCCGCCACCAACTCCACCATCAACACCACAGGTCCAACCACCCTGAGCGATAGAGAGCCGGGTGACTACACCATTACGGTGAACAAGGTGGTGGCCGGGGGCATCGGCTACAACGGCCAGGGCGCTACCGTCAAGGTGGAGGCCGGCAAGAAAACCTCCTACACCGTTAGCTATGCCGCCTCGAGCGGCAAGATTCGTGTAACCCTGGCCGGGCTGCCGGATGGCCTGGATGCCGAGGTCAACCTCAAGAAGGACGATGGCTCCAACCTTAACCCTGCGCCCATCAACGCCGAGACGGTGCTCGAGGACATCGCCCCCGGCACCTACACCATCGAGGCCCCCAACCGCACCCAGGGTAGCTCGACCTACGCCAGCGCCCAGAACGGGGCTACCGTAACGGTGGTGGAAGGTGAAGAGGCCGTGGTGAATGTGGTCTACACCCTCAACCCCGGCAGCGCCACCATCAACGTGGCGGGCCTCGACCCGGCGGCCCTCCCGACCAGCCCGGTAACCGTCACCCTCACCCAGGGCAGCACCAGCATCAACCGCACCTTCCAGGCCAACGGCCCGGTTAACTTCGCCAACCTGCCCCCTGGTGCCTATACCATTACCGCCAACGCCATTACGGACAACGGCCCTCAGGACTACGCCTTCACACTCTCCAAAACCACCCTCAACATCGCCTCGGGCAGCACCGACACCGCGACGCTCACCTACAGCAAGCCCACCGTGACCGTCAACCTGACCGGTCTGCCTGACGCCCCCGCTACCGCCAATAGCGTCATTGCCCTAACCGGCCCTGCCAGCGTCCCCAACACCACCGTCACGGGCACCGCCCGCAGCGCCACCATTACCGTGCCGCGCTTCGGCAGCTACACCGTGAACGCCACCTCGATTGTTGCGGGCACCACCGTAGATAGCTACTTCTTCAACACTGCCGCCGTGACGGGTTCGCCCTCCGCAGCCACCCCTGCAGCCACCGCGCCTAACCTGGCCATGACGGGCCGTGGGCAGACTGGCCGGATGTTAATTAGCGGCAACGGTACGTTCTTGCCGGATGGTTTGAATGCCATTTACAGCGTGGCGGATGCCTCCATTGCCACCGGCGCAACCCTGACTAACTTCTTACCTGCTACGGGTACATCGTCCACAGAAGGTTATTTCAAAACGGTGTTTGACCGCGATGGCAACGCCTATGTGATTTACCAGAGATTCGCGGGAGGCACTGATGCTCGTATTTTGCGCATCACCGAGGCCAACCTTCGTGCGGGCAACCTCACGGCTGGAGCAGCGGGCAACAAGGAGATTGTGGGAACCGCCATTGGTGTTCCGAACGCTCAAGGTGGAAACGAAGAGGTAGAGCCCTCCGATATTGCCTTTGACAACAATGGCAACATGTGGATTGCTAACGACCACGGCAGCGCTATTGTCTGCATCTCCAGTGCACAACTGAGCGCGGCTGGCTCTACCATTAGCAGCTTCAGTCAGGCCATGATTGTGCCCACCACCTTTACTGGAAACCTGGCCCGTACCTATACCTTTGTCCGAGCCCTAGCCTTTGACCGCCAGGGCAACCTCTGGTTCACCTCCGACGACACCGTGGCCTCCGACCCCGACCGCCGCGCTCGGCTTTCTCGGATCAATGCCAGCAACCTGACGTGTTCGGGTGGGGTGCAGCGGATTGCGCCAGATGTGCTGCTCGACATCAGCAATGTGGGCGGTGCGGGTGGCCCCATCATCAAACCTGCTGGCCTGGCCCTCTCGCCCGATGGTAACTCGCTCTGGGTGGCCGACTACGGTGGTAGCAGTGCGAGGTACAAGTGCATCACACCCACCACCCCTCCAACCACCCCTGACCCAGACTGCCCTGCTGGACGAGTTAAGGAAGACCTTCCCGTAATTGTCGATGCCAACGCTGACCAGGAGAGCGTAATCCAGATCAACATTGCGGGTATCTCAACGGGTGCCACCTTGCGGAATGCCTTCACAGAGTCGGGCCGTTTACTGGATCGTATCACCATCCCGGCTGGCGCAGGTACCGACCGCGGCTTGCAGCAACCCTTCCACATTGCCTTCGACAAGCAAAACCGCTTGTGGTTGGCCACTAACAACAACGTCATTGTTACCACTGGTGACACCACCTCTCCATGCGGATTCACAGCGCCTGGAGCAGGTGAAAACGTGGTTTGCTTGCCAGGTACTGCCCTGACGGATCGTCGCGGCAAAGCCTATGGTCTGACCATCGGGTCGCGCACAGGTTCCGATCCGGCCCTGCCTTTCGCCCGCAATGTGACCCCGGCGGTGGTGATCAGCTCGGCTGTGGACGGGGTGGGCTTCACCGGGGTGGCCTTCAACGTTGCTCCCCAGAACGCCCCCATGTACGTTCGGCCCACTCAGTAAGCATTGGCCCTGCAAACCCCCTCGCTTCGGGCGGGGGGGTTTTTCTGTTGGCCCAGAACTTGCACTTTTCCAATTCACCCTACCACGGTCATTCCAAGCGAAGTGAGTAATCCGGTGCGCTTCTTCGGCCAAAGGGCGTATCAGATTCCGGCCTCCTTGAAGCGACTGGGTAACTTGTCACGATAGGTACAGACTGAATGAACAACTGCATGTTTTCGGTATGGGAGCGTGGATGCCGGAGGCGCTGCGTTACAAAAACCGTTATGCAATAGCGGATTGAGCAAGAACCGAGCGTAAAGTGGGTTATGGATTGGATAATGTGCTGTCGGGAACTGCAAAAACCCTATAACGCAGCCTTTACGCCGGCTTGCCTACGCTGTCGGGGTGCAATCTGCTTCTGCTTTGCATCGTCTTGTTGGTTATTGGGTTTCGGTTGGGTTGCTGGCCCTGGGGCTGTCGGCCTGCACCCCGCCACCCACCCGGGGCACCCTCGAGCTCGATATTTCCGCCCCTGCCACCCTCAGCCCAGACGTGACCGTCAGCGGTCCCGATTTTAGCCGCAGTTTTGCGGCCCCTGGGCCGGCCCGCCTGCCCGACCTGCAACCCGGCACCTACAGCGTTACGGCGGGCGCCATCACGCTCGAGGATGGCTACACCTACCGTGCCCGGATTCTGGTAGATGGGCAGTTGGCTTCGGCCTCGTCCGGTTCTAATACCAACGCCAGCAGCCAGATTGTGGCCGGCAAGACCAGCCGGGTGCGGGTCGAATATTCGGTGGCCACCGGCAAACTGAACCTCAGTGTGCTGGTCGCACCCCCGGTGAGTGGCTTTACCCCGCAGGTGCATATTCAGGGGAGCCAGGGGTATACCCAGACCGTATCGAGTAGCGCTGTGCTCAACCTCGAGCCGGGCCTCTACACCCTTTCGCCCGTCGCCGCTCCGTCCGGCTATACCCTTTCGCAATCGGCCCAGACGGTGGAGGTGCTGCCAGGGCAGGAGGTGAGCGCCAGCGTGAGCTATGCCCAGGGCTTTGGCGCGTTGAGCGTGAGCATCACCCCCCCCAGCGGCGTAACGGGCTTTGCGGCAGGGGTGGTGGTACGCCGGCCCGATGGGAGTGTGCTCGAGACCCTCTATGCCAGCAAGTCCTACCCCAGTCTTCCTGCTGGTCTCTATACCCTGAGTGCTGCTAACGTGACCGCCGCGGGCGTGACCTGGCAGCCCAGCGCCACCAGCCTGAACGTGAACGTGCCGGTGGGAGGAGCGGGCAGTGGCAGCCTGACCTACACCGCGACCAACTCCGCCATCACCGTGAACCTTTCGGGCCTGGGTACGGCCGACCTCGCAACCGTCACGCTGCAACCCGGCAACCAGACCCGCACCCGCACCGGCAACGGCCCGGTGCGCTTTGAGGGGCTGGCTTTTGGCAGCTACACCGTAAGCGCCAACGCCGTGCGCCCTGGCGCCTGGGTGGATCGCTACCTGATGGGGGGTCAGGCCGGTGTACAAAGCAGCAGCGCAGACCCCCTGCCTGCCGCCAGCCTGACGGGCTGGACGGAGCGCAGCGGTAGCGGGCGCATCTGGGTGGCGGGGAACGGGCAGTTTAGCAATGGGGGCCGGGGCAGCACCAGCACCGGAGAACTCAATGCGGCCTACTCGCTTCTGGATGGGGCCAGCAGCTTTAGCAGCTTTATTGGCCCTACCGGTAGCCAGGGGCCTTTTCGTATCGCCTTTGACCGTGGGGGCAATATGTACGTGCTCTACCAGTACATAAGCGGCTCGAGCCCCGCCCGCATCGTGCGGATTAGCGAGGCCAACCTGCGCTCAGAACTGCTTTCCGAGACCGCCCCCGGCAACACCCGCATCGAGGGCAGCGTGTGGGGCTGGCCTGCGGGGGTCACCCCCGGCCCCAACATGGACGTGGGCGGCAACGAACCCGCCGACCTGGCCTTCGACGCCAATGGCAACCTGTGGGTAGTCAACGACTTTTTGGGCCTGCTGGCCTGTGTGCGGGCCAGCGATTTACAGGCTGCGCCCGCCAGCATCGCCGCCGCCGGAACCCGCATCTGGGGGCCGGGAACGGGGCTTTATCGCTACGTACTCGATACCCCCGGCCAGAACGCCGACAACCGCCCCTTCCTGATTCCCCATGCGCTGGCCTTCGACCCCGGCGGCCACCTCTGGTTTACCTCCGGCGGCTACCAGGGGCCGCGCTCTGGCGAGAGCTCGCCGGTCAAGCGCTCGTTCCTCAACCGCCTCCAGGCAAGCCGAATTTCCTATGCGCCCAACGGCGACTGCAATGGCGGCAACATTGGCCTGAGCGAGAGCAACCTGGGCCAGTGGGTGGACATTCGACTGGACATCAGCCTGCCGGGTAGCGATTATGGGGCCATCGTCAAGCCGGTCACGATGGCCCTGGAGCCGGGCGGCGGGGCGATCTGGGTGGGCGATTTTGGGGGTAACTCGGGAGGCAGTGGCGACCTGTACCGCGACGCCAACGCCCTCCCCGAAACCCTGTTGCGCATCCCCCTGGCCGGTGCCAACCTGACCCCCAGCTCCTCCTGGCAAACTGCATGGGTGAGCCACCGTCTGACCGTCGGCACAGGTGCGGGGCCGGACAAGGGCTTGCAGCAGGCCTTTGGGCTGGCCTTCGACCGCGACGGCTACCTGTGGGTGGCAACCAACAACAACGTGGAGGTACTCTCCACCGACACCAGCACGGCAGCCTTGGCCCTGACCGACCGCCGGGGCAAGCTCTACCGCCTGGATGTGCGGGGATATGTGGGCCAGACCGCGACCTACAGCAGTACCACCGACCTACGGAGTGCGGGGCTGGTCAGCCGCACCCTGAGCGTGACCAACACCGGGGTGGGCCTGATTGGGGTGGCTTTGAACCTACCCAATCCCACCAGCCTGCCCAATGTGTACCCGTAAACTTAATGCCTGGGAACATGGCTGCAAAACCCAAGAAAATATCGAACAGAACAGGGATTGTCTGAAATATAGTTCGTTACGATATTCGTTACTGAAAATGCCGAAGTAATTATCGTGCTAATTTTGGTCTCGAGGTATGGGTAAACGCCGTGCTACACACGCTAAGCAGAAAGCTCCGGTCTTGAAACATCTGGGCTGGCTGCTCCTGGGGCTGGCCCTGGGGGCCTGTACCCCCCAGGCTCCCACCAGGGGCACCCTGGAAGTGCTGGTGATTGCGCCTTCGGGCGTGAGCCTGAGCCCGAACCTTCGGGTGGAAGGCCCGGACGGCCCCCTTGCCGTCACCATCCTGGGCAAGACCACCTTTCCCAACCTGACCCCAGGCGAATATACCCTCGAGCCGCTCGAGGTCACGGCAGAGAACGGCTACAACTACCGGGCGAGCCCCACCAAAGTGCAGGTCGGGGCTGGCGAGACGGTACAGGCTAACATCAACTACCAGGTCTATAGCGGCAAACTGAGCCTCAACGTGACGGTCAACCCTCCGGTGTCGGGTTTTACCCCCAATGTGGAAGTGCGCAATGCCTCCAATGCGGTGCTGGCGACCCTCAACACCACCGGCCCTCGCACCCTGAACCTGCCCCCGGGCGCCTACATGGTACTGGCAGGGCCACCGCCCACCAACTACCGGGTGAACCAGCCCTCCCAGTCGGTGGTGGTGTCGGCGGGCCAGGAACGGAGCCTGAACGTAGCGTTTGGCCAGGGCTTTGGCACCATTACGCTTGACGTCAACGCGCCCTCGGGGGTTAGCGGCTTTACCCCCAACGTGGCCGTGATCGGCCCCGGTGGTGCGACAAGCATCACCACCCCAGGTCCAACCACCCTTCCCAATCAGGTGGTAGGAACCTACACGGTTTCGGCCAGCAATGTAGGCCCCCTCAACGGCATTACTTACCAGCCCACCATCACGGTGACTCCAGCTGGCACCAATCCCTTCACCCTGAACAACGACGCCACCCAGAACGTAACCGTGAACTATCTGGCTACCGGAGCCTCGGTTGCGGTAACGCTTCAGGGCATGGCGGCAGGCGATACCCTGACCCTCACCCTGCGCTCCGGTTCGGCCAGCGGCCCGGTGGTCGGCACCCGTACCATCACCTCCAGCACCCCCCAGCCCATCCGCTTTGACAACCTCCCCTTTGCTTCCATCCACGCCAGCGCCAGCGGGGTGCGGCGGGGAACTTACCTGGATGCCTTCCTGGTTTCCGATGCGCCCTCGGTCACCACCTCGGTGGGCAGCCCCAGCGCCTCCATGACCCTGAATGTTTCGGTGCGTCCGCGCACAGGGCAGCTTTTTGTGGGGGGCAATGGCTCGCTCAACAACTCGGGCTGGACGATTAGCGCCTCGGGTGGACCACCCTACGATATTCCGGGCCTGGTGCGCGACGCGGATGCCGCCTGGGCAGCAGCAGATGGGAACTTCTCGAGTGATACACTACCCTCACTCACAAACCTCACCACCAGTTCTCCCACTCCAGACTTTTTGCGTGGAGCCGGGGTTTATGGCATGGAGTTTGACCCAGGTGGCAATCTGTACGTGATTTACCAGTTCGTCAGCGCTGGCAACGGCAATCGGATTGTGCGGGTGGGGCGCGAGAATCTTGAAGCAGGCCGCTGGTCTGAAGGTAGCAACTTTAGTGATATTGCGTACAACAACTACGTGGTTGACAATAGTGCCATTCAGAACAACGCCAACGGCTCCAGAGTCACCGACATTGCCTTCGACCGCGATGGCAACATGTGGTTTGTCAACGAGCCCGGCGGCGTGATCAACTGCATCAACCGCGCTCAGTTCTCGGGTTCGACTCCCAGTATCAGTAGGCCTGCCAGGGTGCTCGATGCTGCCGGTGCAGGGTTGGTCAATCCCAGGGCTATTGTGTTTGACCCGGCAGGCAACCTTTGGGTAACCGGCGGTACTTTCCCTGGAACACCACCCTACCTGGTCCGCATTCCCGCCACTCAAGTGACCTGCCCAGCCACTCCTTTGAATCCAATAAACCCCCCAGGTGGTCCAACCTACCCCACCTATTCGGTTACCTCCATTACGCCCGACACTCGCTTGCGCATCAACCCCGTTAGCGGCCAGCCTGGCGACCCCATCTACTCGCCCAGTGGCATGGCCCTCTCACCCGACGGGCAGGCTCTCTGGATTGCTGACTATGGCGCGGGGAGCGACAGTTACAGCAGCACATCTACATGCAACCCGCCTGGTGCGGGTGGAGGTAGCATTACCATCAGCGCCTCCCGCGAGAGCGTCATCAAAGTGCCGCTGACCGGCACCAACACCACACCAGGTGTGCGGGACGCCAGCATCACCGCCCGTATTACGGTGGGTAGCGGTACTGTTTCTACGCCCGGTGCTCAGGATCTTGGTATGCAGCAAGCCTCTGCACTGGCATTTGACAGCCGTGGCAATCTATGGGTGGCGACCAACAATAATGTGGAAATTGATCCAGACAATTCCTGCTTTGACACAACCGGCATTTCAGAAGAATCCATAGGTTCAGGGCCAATCTCACGCTTGCAAACAGACCGCCGTGGAAAGATTTACATCTTTGGGCCTTCTGACCTGGTAGATACCAATACCACCTTGCTCACCTCCCGCACGCCGCTGGTCACCCTCAGATCTCCTGCAGCAGGGGTCGGCTTCACTGGCCTGGCCCTCAACATTCCGCCCCACGCCCCCTAGCCGCCAGCGGCCAGACGGATGGGTTTGGATACGCTCTTCATTCGAATATCCGCGCAACGCGACTCAGGGGTCTGGTAAAAAAGTAATCGGGATGCCTCCAATTAACCCAACTACTTTCCTTGACTTCTTGTTGTCATTCCGAGGCGCACACAGTGCAACGAGGAATCTGGTACTGCACAGGGGTAGTGAATGCAATTAACTTGGGGCGCATCGGATTCCTCACTCCGCTTCGCTTCGTTCGGAATGACAAGGAAATAAACTTACCAGACCACTCAGGCCAGGTACATCGACAGCACCGCAAAATACATCCCCGCGCTGCCCAGCAACACAAACACGTGCCAGATGCCATGAAAACCTACCAGCCGGGGCAATAGGTTGGGCCATTTAGCGGCATAGACCACGGCCCCCAGGCTGTAGGCCACCCCACCCGCAATCAGGAAGCCCAGCGCCCAGGGGTTCAGCGCCAGTTTGGGTAGCAAAAAGACCGAGAGCCAGCCCATACCCAGGTAGGTTGCGGTGTACAGCCAGCGCGGGGCATTGAGCGTAACCAGCTTCAGGCCCACCCCCAGCGCCGCCAGCGCCCAGACCAGACCCAGGGCCCAGGGCCGCCAGCCGGGTTCCATAGCCTGCAACAGCACCGGGGTATAGGTTCCAGCGATAAATAGAAAAATAGCCGCGTGGTCGAGCTTGCGCAGCCACAACAGGGCCCGCTCCGAGACCCGCAGGGCGTGGTAAAGCGCCGAGGAGGTGTACATCAGGATCATGGTCAGGCCAAATATCAGCGCTCCCACGATTTTGGCGGCGTTGCCCTGGGTAAAAAACAGCAAGGCAATCATGCCAACCAGGCCCAGCACCGCACCAGCGGCGTGAGAAAAGGTATTGAACGGCTCACGAACCGTGAGGGTGGAAGACAGACGAAGGCGGTTTTTCATAATTCGGAAGGAGATTGTCCTGTTATTTCAAGACAGCTACCCTTCCAGTGTAGCAGCGAAAACATGAGATAAATACAATTTTCTCAAATGTTCGAGGTCGGCTATTCGGTGGAGTTTGAACCATCATCTGGTGCTAATCGAACCGGCAGCAATTTTGCTAGCCTGAGCTCTGGATGACCCCCTTGCATCGGTTGGGCCTGGTGGTAGCACTGGCGGTGGCCGGTGGTGTGTTTTTTTGGGCCGAGTTGCAGCCCGTCCCCGACGAGGCCGCCCGGCGCATCAGGCTGCCCCCAGGGTTTGCCATCCAGATTTTTGCCGAAAACTTTGAGGGGGCCCCCCGCATGATGACGGTGGGGCCCGATGGGCACCTCTACCTGACCCTGATGTACGGGGGCCAGGTGGTGCGGCTGCCAGACCGCAACCGCGATGGCCGGGCCGATAGGGTGGAGGTGCTGGTAGATAACCTCGAGCTCCCCCACGGCATTGAATGGCACCAGGACTGGCTTTATGTGGCGGTTAGCAACGCGGTCATTCGCTTGCAGCAAAAGGGAAGTGCATGGCAGCGCAAAACGGTCATTGCCGACCTTCCGGGGCCTTCGGGGCACTTCACCCGCACCCTGCACTTTGGGCCGGATGGCAAGCTGTACGTCTCGGTGGGCTCAGAGACCAACTTTGGCCCCGAGCGCGACCCCCGTCGGGCGGCCATTTTGCGCTTCAACCCCGACGGCAGCGTACCGCACGACAACCCCTTTGTGCGCGACCCCGACCCCCGCCGCCGGGCGGTCTGGGCCGAAGGGCTTAAGAACAGTGTGGACTTTACCTGGACGCCACGGGGTTCGCTCTGGGCCACCCACAACGGCACCGATCACCTGGGCGACGAGCTGCCCCCCGAAGAGGTGATTGTGGCGGTGCAGCCGGGGGGTTTTCACGGCTGGCCCTACTGTTACACGCCGGGTATGGGCCTGAACCTGAAGGCCGAGCGCAGCGAGGTGCCCGACCCCCGCACCGAGGGCTTCGACTGCCGCAAGGCGGTTCCGGCGCTGTTTACGGCCCCGGCCCACTCGGCCCCGCTGGGCATGACCCTGGGCCAGAAGAGCCACTTTCCGCCGGAGTACCGCGAAAGTCTGTATATCGCCTACCACGGTTCGCTGGGGGTACAGAACCCCCAGCACTACCGCGACTGCAAAATTGAGCGCTTCATCATTCAAAACGAACTGCCGGTACGCTCCGAAGTGTTTGCCACCGGGTGGCGGGCGGCGGGCCAGATGTGCCGCGATGCTTGGGGCCGCCCGGTGGGGCTGGTGATTGGTGCAGATGGTGCGATGTATGTTTCGGATGCCAAAGGGGGGCGGGTTTACCGGATCTGGTACAGGGGCCGATGAAGCGAAACGCGCGTTGGGGGGGTTGCAACGGCCCAGAGCCTTGTGCGCTCGAGGTGTTCCAGGCGTACTGGGAGGCGCTGCTTGTCTGAGGTTCAGCCCAGCTTCTGGCTGAGAAGTTCCTGTAGCAGTTGGGGATTGGCCTGCCCCTGGGTCTCGCGCATCACCTGGCCCACAAAGAAGCCCAGCAGGCCGGTCTTGCCAGCGCGGTAAGCGGCCACTTTGTCGGGGTTTTGGGCCAGGATTCGGTCCACAATGGCCTCCAATGCCGCCTTGTCGCTGACCTGCCGCAGGCCCTTTTGGCGAACAATCTCAACCGGGTCTTTGCCGCTTTCCTGGGCTTCGGCCAGCACGTCCTTGGCGATGCGGGTGTTAATTTCACCCGCCTCCAGGAGCTTCACCAGGCCCGCCAGCCCTGCGGGCGTGACCCTGCAGCTGCCGGTGCGGATGGCGGGGGCCAGGTCGTTGACCACCCAGTTGGCCAGCGCGGCGATGGGCGCAGACCGGGCGGCTTGCAGCAGGAAGTCGGTCAGCATAGGTTCGCGGGCCAGCAAAAGCGCCTCGGCCTGGGGGACGCCCTGGGACAGGAGGCTTTGCAGGCTGGACTCTTGTTCGGGGGTGAGGGTAGCGGAGGGTGTTGGCGAGGCTGGGCTTTCGGGCTTTTTCGGTCTGGATGCTTTGGGGCTGCTGGCTGAGCGAGCTTCTTCGGTCTGCCTGGTGGACTGGCCCCAGGTGTCCTTGAGCGTGACGATGCGGTTGAAGACCAGTGCGCCGGGTTTGGAGTCCAGGGGGTCTTGCCAGAAGTAGCCGTTGCGCTCGAGCTGGTAGCGGGTGTCTGGGGGGGCTTGCAGCACGCTCTTCTCGATGTAGCCCTGTACCACTTCCAGGCTTTTGGGGTTGACAAAGTGCAGGAAGTCGCGGTCTTCGGGGGTTTCTGCTTCGTCCTCGAGCTCTTTGGCTTCGGCCTCGGGATGCGGCACGGTAAAAAGCCGGTCGTAGAGGCGAAACTCGGCGGGAAGGGCGTCCTGGGCGCTCAACCAGTGAATGACCCCGGCAGCTTTGCTCTCCTCGGGCAGCAATGTACAGGCGAGCTCGGTAACGCGGCCCGTCTCGTCGGTCTGGTAGTGGTCGCAACGGATCACCCCGGCCATCTTGAGGCGCACGGTTCCCCCCGGCGTCAGGCGTTTGAAGCCCTTAGGGGGGGCGATGGCAAAGTCGTCCTGCTCAATGTAGAGCGCGGGGGTAAGGGTCACGTTGCGGACGGCCTCGGCAGGCTGCACCCTGCGCCCGTCGGGCAGGGGCACCAGGCCATCGGGCGACTCCTGAATGACGTCGGGGGGCCAGTAGGGGAGGGCAATGGTTCGGGGCTCGGCCAGGTTGGTAAGTACTACCTTGAGGGGCCGCAATACCGCCATCACGCGGGGGGCGGTGGTGTTCAGGTCGTCGCGGATGGCGCCCTCGAGCAAGGCTATATCCACCGTGCGGTTGGTGCGCGAGATGCCAACCTGCCCGGCGAACCGCCGAATGGCCTCGGGCCGCACCCCCCGCCGGCGCTGGCCGGCCAGGGTGGGCATCCGGGGGTCGTCCCAGCCGCGCACATAACCCCCCTCGACCAGCTTCTTCAGCTTGCGCTTGGAGACCACGGTGTACTCCAGGCTCCGGCGGCCAAACTCGTACTGGCGGGGGCGGGGGGTCTGGTGGAGGGGGGGCTCGCCCCAGAGGTGGTCCATCAGCCAGTCGTAAATGGCCCGGTTGTCCACGAACTCGAGGCTGCACAGGCTGTGCGTCACGCCGTCCAGCGCATCGGTGGTGGCCTGGGCGAAGTCGTAGGAGGGGTAGATGCACCACGCCTTGCCGGTGCGGTAGTGCTCGGCATGCACAATCCGGTAGAGCACCGGGTCGCGCAGTTTCATGTTGGGGCTGGCAAGGTCTATCCTGGCCCGGAGCACGTGTTCGCCGTTCTGGAACTCCCCCGCCCGCATGCGGCGGAACAGGTCCAGGTTTTCCGCTACGCTTCTATCCCGGTAGGGGCTGGGGGTGCCGGGCCTGTCTACCGTGCCGCGCAGGCGGGCCATCTCCTCCGGCGAAACGCTGTCCACATAGGCCAGCCCCTTCTGGATCAGCTTTTCGGCCATCTGGTAAAGGGCTTCGAAGTAGTTGGAGGCATAACTTACCTCAGGCCCCCAGTCCCAGCCCAGCCAGCGCATGTCGGCAATGAGGGCAAGGGCGTACTCGGCTCGCTCGGCCTCGGGGTTGGTATCGTCCATGCGCAGTCGGCACTCGCCGCCGTAGTCGAGGGCAATGCCGAAGTCGATGTAGCTTGCAACCGCATGGCCCAGGTGGGCGTAGCCGTTGGGCTCAGGGGGGAAACGGGTGACAATCTTTGAGTAACGGCCTGCCTTCAGGTCTTCTTCGATAATCTCGGTAATGAAGTTGGGGTTCACGTAGCGGTGGATGGCAGTGGGGGTGCTCATGTCAATATGCAGAGAATACACCGCCAGATGCATTTAGCCCAAGGCCAGCGCTCCACTAGGTCGCCGCCTGAAACCCTCCACCCTGCGCCTCAGCCTGAGCCGCCGAGGGGGCTAAAGGGTGATCCAGGTGCGCTGCTCGGCGCTCTGGGTGGCGGCGTCGATCACCTTTTGCGCGGCCAGACCGTCTGCCAGGCTGGGGGTGGGCTGGCGGTGGTGCTGCGCCGCTTCGATAAACCTGCGGGCCAGCTCCACAAACTGGAAATAACCCCACGAAGCGTCCGGGTTGCGCCCCCGGAGGAACCGGGCGTCCGCAGGGATGTCCTGGTAATGACCAGGGCGACGGGCCAGCTTCAGGGTATAGCTACCGCCCCGGCCCCACAGGGCGGGGGAGAGCTTCAGGGCTCCTTTGCTGCCCTGAATTTCCAGCTCAAGCCGCTGGTCGGCCCCAATGTGCACCCTCGAGAGCGAAAAAGCCCCACTGACCCCGCCCAGTCGGGCCAAGAGAGCCCCCTCGTCGAGGTTGGTCACGGGGTCGGGCCTCTGGAGGTGAATCTGGCCTTGCGCCACAACCTCAGTAAACTCGAGGCCGGTGACCATGCGGACCAGGTCAAACAGATGGGCGCCCAGGTCGGCGACGGCGCCGCCTGTTCCGCCAGTTTCGGCTTTGGCCCGCCAGGAGGTGGGGCCTTCGGGGTCGCCCATGAAACCCCCGTGGAAGAAGCCCCGCAGGTACAGCACCTCGCCAATCTCTCCAGCCTGCACCATCTCTTGGGCCGTCTCGGCGGCCAGGTCGCCCCGGCTGGTGAAAGCGGTCAGGCCGATTCTTTCGTGGGCTATAGCAGCCTCCAGAATGGCCCGCGCCTCTTCGGTGGTGCGGGCCAGGGGCTTTTCCATGAACAGGTGTTTGCCCGCCTGTACAGCCTGGATGCCCAGGGAGGCATGGGTATCGTCGGTGGTGGAAATGGCCACCCCGTCGCAGGCGGCCAGCAGGTCTTCGTAGCATGCAAAAGCCAGTGTGCCGTGCTGCTGGGCTAGTTTATCGGCATGGGCCAGGGTTCGGCTGTAGATGCCCGCAATTACCGCCCCTGCCTCTTTGAAGCCGGGCAGATGGGCAAAACCCGCCCACCACCCCGCACCTACAATCCCAATCTTCATATCGGGCTCCTACCGGCGGGAGTCTAATACCAAATCTGCTCAGAAGTGACCCAAAAGCGATATACAAGTCCCTCGGACGCGCCCCCTGGCGCGGCAAGTGAGGGGCGCGTTTAGCGCCGCTCACGCGCAGAGCAGAGTTGGTATAAGTTATCCCGCGTCTTCCTCCATCACCCTTCTGCGAACCTTCCCACTCAATATAAACTAAAGCTGAAAACGCTAAGGCGCCTGTCGTGCCTCAAGGATTAGTATGAGCATCCCTTTGCATGTTGCTTTAGCTGGCTATGGTCTGGCCGGGAGGGTTTTCCATGCCCCGGTTATTCAAACGGTACCGGGCCTGCGACTGGTGACCATCCAGAGCAGCCAGCCCGAGAAGGTTCACGCCGACTGGCCCGAGGTCTGGGTCAGCCAGACCTTCGATGAAGTGGTACAGAACCCCCTGATTGATCTGGTGGTCATTGCTACGCCCAACGCTACACACTTTGACCTGGCCCGGCGGGCCCTGGAGGCCGGCAAACATGTGGTGACGGACAAGCCCTTTACCGTTCATGCGAGCGAGGCCAGAGCCCTGGCAAGCCTGGCAGCCGAGAGGGGCAAAGTGCTTTCGGTCTATCAGAACCGTCGCTGGGACGGCGATTTTTTGACTTTGCGAAAGCTGGTGTTGGAGGGTGTACTGGGGGAGGTGGTCTACCTCGAGTCCCACTTCGACCGCTACCGCCCCGAGGTGCAGAACCGCTGGCGTGAACAGGCCGGGCCGGGCAGTGGCCTCTGGTACGACCTGGGGCCGCATCTGGCCGACCAGGCGCAGGAGCTTTTCGGCAAGCCCCAGGCGGTGTATGCCGATATTGCCCAGCAACGCTACCGGGCCCAGGCCCCGGACTACTTTCATGTGCTGCTGCGCTACCCCAGGCTGCGGGTGGTACTGCACGCCAGCGCACTGGTGCCGGGGGGAAGCCCGCGGTTTGTGGTGCATGGAACGGAGGCCAGTTTTGTGTCCAGGGGGCTGGATGGCCAGGAAGCGCTGCTCAAACAAGGCCTCTGTCCGGGGCAGGCAGGCTGGAGTCCGGCGCTCTCGGAAGGCTGGCTCTACCGGCCCGATCAGGCAGCGGAGCCCGTGCCCATGGAGCCTGGGGACTATCGGCGCTTTTACGAGGGGGTGCGCGATGCCATCCGGCAAGAGGGGCCCAACCCGGTGCCCCCGGAGCAGGCAGTGCGGCTAATGGAGGTGCTCGAGGCCGCTATTGAAAGCGCTAGCGAACGTCGGGAGATACCCCTGGGGGTGAACGGATGAACCTTGAACAAGACCTGGCCGGAATTTCTGAACAGGAGGCCCGCTTGCGGTTTGAGCGGTTTGACCCCCACACCGCCTGGGAGCTGGGGCAAAAGCTCAAACAGGCTGCCGAAGCCTTGCACCGTGCAATTGCGATTGAAATCAGCCTTTTTGGTCAAACCCTGTTCTTTTATGCCATGAGCGGCACCAGCCCCGATAATGCCGAGTGGGTCAGGCGGAAGCGCAATGTGGTGCAGCGTTTTCATCGCAGCTCCTACGCGGTGGGCTTGATGCTCAAGCAGAAGCAGAGCGGCCTCGAGGAGCGCGGTCTGGATGTCCGCGATTACGCGGCCCACGGGGGGAGTTTTCCCATCTTCGTTCAGGGCGTGGGGTGTGTGGGGGCCATTACGGTATCGGGCCTGCCGCAGCGCGAAGACCACGAGCTGGTGGTGGAGGTGCTGGCCGACTACCTGGGGGTGCCCTACGAGGAGCTGGCCCTCGACCCATGAGCGGCACGGGTTCTGTTCGCTTCGGCAGGGAGATGCTCCGGCACTGGCCGCTCGACCCGGCCATCACCTACCTCAATCACGGCACGGTGGGCGCCACCCCCAAAAAAGTGCTGGCCAAGCAGCAAGCCTTGCGGGAGGAGATGGAGCGGCAGCCCGCCCGTTTTTTGCTTCGGGAGCTGTCGGCCCTGTCGGGCCCCTCGAGTCGCCCGGTGCCCCGGCTGCGCGAAGCTGCCGAGGCGGTGGCCCGGTTTGTGGGCGCTAAAGGCCAGGATCTGGTGTTTGTGGACAATGCCACCACCGGGGTCAACGCGGTGTTGCAATCCCTGGATTTGCAGCCAGGGGACGAAATTCTGATTACCAACCTGGCCTACGGCGCGGTGGCGAATGCAGCCCGCTTTGTGGCCGAGCGGGCCGGGGCTCGCCTGGTGACGGTAACGCTCCCTTTCCCGCTCTCAGACAAGGCGCCACTTGTCTCGGCGGTGGCCCAGGCCCTGACGCCCCGCACGCGCCTGGCCATCCTCGACCACATCACCTCCGCGACTGCCCTGGTGCTGCCCTTGGCCGAGATGGCGGCCCGCTGCCGGGCTGCGGGGGTGCCGGTGCTGGCCGATGGGGCCCACGCGCCAGGGGCCATTCCGCTGGACATTCCCAGCCTGGGGGTGGACTACTACACCGGCAACCTGCACAAGTGGGCGCTGGCCCCCAAAGGCTGCGGCATTTTGTGGGCGGCCCCGGAACGGCAGCCACACCTGCACCCGCCGGTAATTTCCTGGGGTCTGGGGCAGGGTTTCACCCAGGCGTTCGACTGGGTGGGCACCCAAGACCCTACGCCCTATCTGTCCGCCCCGGCAGCCCTGGATTTGCTGGGGGAATGGGGCTGGGAGGCCATGCGCGTCTACAATCACCGCCTGGCCTGGGAAGCGGCCTTGCTGCTCACCAGCCGATGGGGGTTTGACCTACCTGCGCCTGAGGCGATGGTTGGGTGCATGGTGACCCTGCCCCTGCCGGGGTCTTTGGGGAAAACCCGCGAGGAAGCGGCCCGGTTGCAGTACGCCCTCTTGTACGAGCATCAGCTCGAGGCTCCTATTCTGTGCATAGATGAGCGCTTGTGGGTGAGGCTTTCGGCCCAGGTTTACAACCAGCTCGAGGACGTGGAGCGGCTCGCCGGAGCGCTCGAGACCTACCAATAAAAACATCCGGGGTTGATGGCCCCGGATGCGTTTTTTGGCGGAGTGGGAGGGATTCGAACCCTCGATACAGGAAACCCGTATACACGCTCTCCAGGCGTGCCCCTTCAACCACTCGGGCACCACTCCAGCGCAGCTTATGCCTACCTTAGCAGGCAACGTTGAGTGTACAGGGCGCTTCTAGGGGCGTCAAGCTGGGTAGGGTTATACTTTGGAGGTGCGTTTACTTGCCGTCTTTCCCCACCCCGACGACGAAATAGGCGTTTCCGGCACCCTGGCCAAGCATGTCATGCGAGGCGATGCAGCCCGAATCCTCTGGCTCACGCGGGGCGAGCTGGCCAGTCAGTTTGGCGATATGCCCCCCGAGGAGGTGGCCCGTATCCGCGAAGGGCACGGCCATGCAGTAGCTGAAATGATTGGCGCAGAGGGTCAGTTTCTCGACTTCCCCGACTCGAGCCTGACCGGAGGCCGCGAAGAGGCCCTGGCCATAGCCCGGGTGGTGGCGAGCTGGAAGCCCGATGTGGTGGTGACCTGGAACCCCCATGATGTGCACCCCGACCATCGGGCTGCTTACTGGGCTACCCTGTCGGCGATCAAGTTCTGCCGCATCCCCAAGCTGGTGGGCGAACCGCATCGCAAGCCGGTGCGCCTGTTGCACTACTACCGCAGTGACATTCCGAGGCCTGCGGTATATGTGGACGTGGGTGAAGAGGGTCAGGCGGTGGCCGACCGGGTGTTTGGCTTTTACCGCGACTTTTACCAGTGGGAGTACAGCCTGGAGGCTTTTAGGGCGAATCGCTCGAGGCTGGGGGCCGAGGCTGGAGTGAAGTTTGCGGAGCGTTTTCAGGCAGAGGCTCCACTGGCCCATCCTTATCTGGATCTGGGTTGAGCTCTCCGACCTCAAAACTGCCGCGTGGGCTGGTGAAGGTGTAGGCGGCAAAAGCCGCAATGAGGGTCAGCGGCAGCAGACTGTAACCCCCAATTTCGCCTGCCAACACCACGGCGGCAAAGGGTGCACGGGCAATCCCTGCCAGTAGGGAAGACATACCTACCAGAGCAGCGGTTTCGGGTGGGGGTGCGATAGAAGGGAAGACCTGGCCAAGCAGTTGTGCCAGTATGAGCCCGCTGAGGCCGCCCAGGGTAAGGGCCGGGGTGAGTTGCCCCCCGTAGGCCCGTACGCCCCCGCCCAGAATCAACAAGGCCAACTGGGCCAGGAAGAGTGTTCCCAAGAAAGGCAGCGTCAGGATGGGAGATGTGCCGAGCTGTACCCAGGGCAGCCCGCTGCCGAGGGCCTCCGGCATCAAGAGCAAAACCCCCGCCAGCACCAGCCCGAAAAGGGCATGGCGTACCCCAAAGGCAAGGCGCCGCAAAAGGCGTTGCAGAGACCGCTCGGCCTCGAGCCACAGGGTGCCCACCCCGGCACATACCAGGCCAATTGCCAACCCAAACAGAAGCTGCGGCCACTCCAAAGGCCCCGGCGTGAGCTCGAGCAGAGGGCCATAGCCGTGAAAGAGCCCGTATACCGTGAAGCCGGCTAGGGCGCCGATCAGCGCAGGGGCCAGGGCGCCGACCTCGAGGGCCAGCCCACGGTAGACAATCTCACTGGCCAACAGCGCTCCGGCCATAGGCGCATGGAAGGCCGAGGCAAACCCCGCCGCCATGCCGGCAAAGGGCAGAAACCGGCTCGACTCCCCCAGCGGAATACGCCGCCCCATCACGCTGCCGACCCACAGGCCCAGCGCGGCCATAGGCCCCTCGCGGCCCAGGGGGGAGCCTGCGCCCAGCTGTACCAGCGAACCGATGATGCCCCGAAAATACTCGCTGGCCCGCACCGGGCGGCCTGCCCGATAGGCTGCCAGCAGCCACCCCAAGCCTCGCCCTGAGCCCAGATAGCTCGAGGCGGCGAACACCAGCGGCAGCAACAAGGCCAGCCACCAGAAGGCAGGCCCGCGAAAAATCTGGGAGAGCCCCCCTTCGCCCGGCAGGCCGGGCGGCAGGTAGCCAAGGGTTTCGCCCAACAGATACCGCTCAATGACCCCCAAAAAAAACACAAATCCGCCAGCAAAAACCCCGGTGAGGGCCCCCACGAAAGCGCTGTACAGGATGAGCGCACCAATCTGCATAAAAATCCCGGCACTGAGGCCGACTACCAGGATTGTACTTGGGAAACCGGCGTTCCGCGGGTGATGCGGGGCGCTTCCAGCCCCAGCACCCGGTAGCCGTTGCGAGCAGCAGCCCGCACCAGCACCCGGGGGTCTACCCGCCCCCACAAAAAAAGCGCCTCGCCTCGCACGTCCAGATCAGGGCTGCTGCTGCGCGAGTCGGTGCCCAGGGCGGGCTCGAGGCGGTACTTGAGGTAGAGCTCCCAGGGCATCTGGCCGCAGGCCAGGGCCTCGTTGCTGCGCGGACAGGCCACCACCTGGGTGCCCGACTGGGCCAGCATCTGCACCTCTTCCTCGTCCACCTGTACGCCATGCACCACCGTCAGGTGCGGCCCCAGCACCCCAAGTTCGGCCAGGTAGCGCACCGGGGTCTGGCCGGGGAGGTTCTGGTAGGGGGGATAACCGTACCGCTCAGGCAGGGCCTTTAGGGGGCCGCTGCTTTGGGTCATCAGCGCCGTTTCCTCGGGGCTTTCGGCTACGTGCATCTGCAGGGGGAAGCCCTCGAGTCGGGCCATCTCCACCAGTTTTTTAAGCAGGGCCGGGCTCACGTTGTAGGGCGTATGGGGAGAAATACCCACCCGCAGCGGGCTCTTTCGCTTGCGCCATTCGGTCAACCGCTGGGCCACTCGACGCGCTACGGCCTCCGCCTGTTCGGGGTTGCGGTTGATAACCTCCAGGTACACCACCCCGGGGAGCGAACTGTTTTCCAGCAGCCACTCCACCACTTCGGACCTGTACGCGATGTCCCCAAATCCCCCCACCCGCAAGGTTTGAAGCTCGCTTAGGCCCTGTAGGGCTGCCTCCTCGGTACGGTTTGAACCGTGGTCAATCACGTGCTTGATGAAGTCGGTGTAGCTGCCGCGAAAATAGGGAACCGTGGACAAATCCAGGTGGGTGTGGGCATTGACCACTTTTGGGGTGAGGGCCTTGCCTTTGTGAATGAGCGGGGCCTCAGGATAGGTTTGTCGCAACTCTGCCAGAGGCCCCACCGCCACCACGTGCTCACCCACCACCACCAGGCCTCCCTTCAGCATGGGCGTGCCAAAGCCGACATATACCACTTCGGCAGTCCAGATTTCAGGGGTGAGTGTCAGGGTATCCTCCTGGGTGCCCAAAGCTGAATGTGCAAGGCCGCAAGTGAAATCCAGTCTATGGACGATGGTCTATTGTCCATTGCCGCAGTCAGGGAGTATACGGGTTTTCAAGGGTGCTCTCGCTCGAGGACATACCGGTTGGGGCCGCGCACAAAATCGGTGGCCTGGTAGCCCTGGGCAAAGTAGTGTTCAAAGACTTCGCGGCTGTGGGCCCGCCAGCGCAGGGCCAGGCCGGGGTCGGTGCTTAGAATCTGACCCCAGTCTTCGGGAATCTGCACCAGGATTCGTTTTTCGGACAGGTCGAGCCGGAGTTCCAGGGGCTCTTGCCCTTCGACT
Source organism: uncultured Meiothermus sp. (assembly GCA_937950405.1). Classification (GTDB taxonomy): domain Bacteria; phylum Deinococcota; class Deinococci; order Deinococcales; family Thermaceae; genus Meiothermus. Next base: position 2,905 of record CALFDH010000094.1, on the reverse strand, counting down.
TGGTTGGCCTGGGGCAGTCCCTCTACGCTCTTGGCCGGGGGTGGCGCGTAAATCCGGCTAAACACCCTGGGCGAACGCAGCTCCCAGACCGCATAGGCCCGGTCCGAAGGGGCCCCCGCATTGATACCCCCCATCGGGCCGTAGCAGTTGGGGATGTAGCGGCGGAAGGTGGCACCCAGCTTACGTAAGTTGAAGTGGGCGTTGAGGCCTCGCAGGGGGTCGAAAGTCCAGACCACCCGCTCGTAGCCTTGGCTCAAGGCCCAGTCGCGTTGGTACCGCTTGAGCAGCAGCCCAATCTGGCTTCCTTGGTATTCGGGAAGCACCCCGGCCATGTGGGAGTGGTGCTCGCGGGGGCGGTTGGTGGGGAAGCCAAAGATGAAGCCAACCAAAACCGAATTCTCCGTCGTCTGGCTCTCCCTGGAGGGAGAGAAAGGGGCGGCTGAATTTTCGACCCGGTAGGCTCCCGCCAGCAGGGCCCCCTCGTGTACCAGGGCCATCAGGGTGCCGGTGCGGATGGTGTCGCTCGGGTCGTTCCAGATGGCCTGCTCGAGCCGGGGTATTTCGGCGATTTCCTCAGGCTCATGCAGTTCACGAATCAACACATTCATACGGCTAAGCACTATTGACTTAGGGCAGTACTGGACACATACGCCGATTTCTCGGTGAGCTTCTGGATAAAGTCCCGCTTCAGCGTCACGCCCAGACCCGGCCCCTGGGGTACGGGCATCAGGCCGTTTTTGGCCTCGAGGGGCTCTTCGATGATGTCTTCCTGCCAGTAGCGGCTGGCACTGCTGGTATCGCCCGGTTTGATGAACATGGGCAGGGTGGCCACGTGAATGTTGGCGGCCCGGCCAATGCCCGCTTCCAGCATTCCGCCCATCCAGACCGGCAGTCCGTAGCTCTGGGTAATGTCGTGCACCTTGCGGCTGGCCAGGATGCCGCCGACCCGGCCCGGCTTGAGGTTGATCACCCGTCCAGCCCCGATTTCCAGGGCCTTGCGGGCGTCCTCGGGCGAGGTGATGGACTCGTCCAGGCAGATCGAGGTGGAGATGGCCGCCTGCAACTTGGCGTGATCCAGGATGTCGTCGAAGGCCAGCGGCTGCTCGATGTAGTCGAGGCTTGCGGCGTCCAGGGCTTTGAAGGTGGAGATGTGGTTCAGGCTGTAGGCGGAGTTGGCGTCTACGGTGAGGTTGGCCTCAGGATAAGCTTCCCGTACAGCCAGCGCTAGCCTGACATCCCAGCCGGGTTTGATTTTGAGCTTGATGCGCTTGTAGCCATCGGCCAGCCCCTTGCCCACCTTCTCGAGGGTGGTCTCGATGCTGGGCTCGATGCCCAGGCTGATGCCCACTGGAATCTCGGTGCGAACACCTCCCAGCACCTTCCACAGAGGCTGGCCCAGGCTTTTGCACCAGAGGTCCCAGAAGGCCATCTCGAGGGCGGCTTTGGCCATCTTGTTGCCTCGGAAGCCGGCAATCTCGCTCCAGAGCTGCTCGGGGTTGGCCAGGTCTTTGCCCAGCACCCTGGGAATGAGCAGTTCTTCCAAAAGCGCCCAGGCCCCAGGAATGGTCTCCTCGCGGTAGTGTGGGGTGTATTCCATAACGGTTTCGGCGTAGCCCTCGAGGCCCTCACCGTATAGCGTCAGGACAACCAGGTGGCGCATGGTCTGCACCCCAAAAGAGGTCTCGAAGCGAAACTTGAGCGGCAGGGAGATCAGGCGGAGTTCGGCGGCTTCGATTTTCATGCCCGTATGCTAACCCTCGGGGCGCTAAAAGCCCAAGAAGTTCTCGGGACTGTTGTTACAGATTGATTTCACGAGCATTTTATCGTGAAGCTATACACAAAGTAAGCAATCTACGCCGTCTACTTTTTCCAGGCCTCGAGCACAAACACCGGGCATTCGGCGGTGAGGGGTTCTTTATGAAAACCGCCGAAAAGCCGGAAATCGAAGCCGGAAGCCCGCAGCCAGCGCTCGAGTTCATAGCGGGTGTAGTAGCGCTGGGTCAGGGTGTGGCGCTGTCGCTTGAGCGTTCCCCTGGGCGAAACCGTATCCACCAGGTAGTGCGTGAGGAGGGCCTGGGCTGCGGGGTGATGCTCCTGATAAAGAAAAACCTCCGTTTCGCCGTAACTGCCCTCGTGCTGCAAAACCCCAGGTGGGCCGATGTGAGCCGGGTTGTACACGTCAAAAGCAAAGCGTCCGCCCGCTTCCAGGTGGGCCCGTACCCCTTCCAGCGTGGCATCCTGCTCGTCCAGGGTATAGAGGTGCATCAGGGCGTTGAAAGGGGCGATGATCAGGGGGAACTGCCGTTTGAGCTTGAGTTGGCGCATGTCGCCTGCCAGCCACTTCACGCCCAGGCCCTGGGTGTGTCTGGCGCCCAGCTTGCGCATGGGTTGGGCAGGTTCCAGCGCCCATACCTCCACGCCCTGCCGCGCAATGGCCCTGGCCACCCGCCCGGTTCCGGCTCCTAGTTCCAGCACCGGGCCGCCGTAGTCCAGCGCCAGGCGGGTGTAGAACTCGAGGTCGTCGGTGTAGTGCTGGTATTGCAGGTGGTAGAACGGGGCAAGGGGCGAGTAGTCCACTCGAAAAATCATAAGCCCGGACGGGTGCTTCGCTAAAGCAAATGGGCTATTTCGCTCCGAAAAGTTGCAGTGCCAGGAAACCGTTGTAATGCCAAATCTGCTCAGAAGTGACCCAAAAGCGATATACAAGCCCCTCGGACGCGCCCCCTGGCGCGGCAAGAAAGGGGCAGGCTCTTATCATTTGCCGGGGCATCGTCGTTTCAACCCCTCACCCGGCGACAGCAGTTACCGCCAGAATTGTTGTATTTGGCCAAAAGAGCACCTTACTGGCCGGCGCTGTCGCCACCCTCTCCCGCCAGGGGAGAGGGAAAGGGGAAAACGATAAAAG
>CALFDH010000093.1 GCA_937950405.1 uncultured Meiothermus sp. | reverse complement strand
ATTAGTCCTCCCGCAGCACGTAGCCCACCCCCCGCACGGTGTGGATCAGGCGGCGCTCGCCGGTGCCCTCGAGCTTCTTACGCAAATACCCAATGTACACATCTACCACGTTGGAGCCGCCCTGGTAGCCGGGCCAGACCTTTTCCTCAATCTCGAAGCGGCTGAAGACCTTGCCCGGGCTCTTGGCCAGCAGCTCCAGCAGCTCGAACTCCTTGTTGGAGAACTCGATGCGCCGCCCGCCCCGGTACACCTCGCGGCCCTCGAGGTTGATGATCAGGTCGGAGACCCGAATCTCGCCGGTGATGGCGGGCGTCACCCGGCGCAGGTGGGCGCGGATGCGGGCCAGCAGCTCCTCGATGCTGAAGGGCTTGACCAGGTAGTCGTCGGCTCCGGCGTCCAGTCCCTCCACCTTGTCCTCCACCCGGTCTTTGGCGGTCAGGATGACGATGGGCACATTCGAGGTCTTGCGGATACGACGGGCCACTTCCAGCCCATCCATTACCGGTAGCATGAGGTCCATCACCACCAGGTTGGGGTTGGTCTCACGAAAGCGCGACAGCCCGGTGATGCCGTCGTAAGCCACTTCGGTGCGGTAGCCCTCGGCCTGGAGTTCGAGCTCGATAAAGCGGGCGATGTCCTTCTCGTCTTCGACGATAAGGATCAGGGGTTGATCCATACCTTCCATAGGAGTAGGGTAGCCGGAGTTCTCATGAGAAATATGGCTAATCTACTAAGGATTAACTCACTTTGACGGCTCGGATGAGACCGTGACAGAGAGCGACTGTGGCTAATGTGGGTGCCCCTGGCATGAAGGATGTTGCATGTCCGAGGTCGCAGGTCGCATGCCGTCTTTATAAGCACCCCACTCACATTCAAGGAGGTAGGGGGTAGGGGTTAGAAGCGCACAACCTGCTTCCCCCACCATGTGCGTTGCTGAAAGTTGGCCCAACGCTTGAAGCCAGCATCATTGGATAGCCGCCAGACGGCATTCCATCTGCCCTAAATACGCAGATGCACCACCGTTACCCCGTGGCCGCCTTCGTAGGGCACGGCGTCGTGGAAGCTGTCTACCCGGCGGTCGCGCTTGAGCGAATCGCGCAAGGCGTTGCGCAAGGCCCCCGTACCCTTGCCATGCAACAGGCGCACGGGGGTGGTGGCGGTCGCCTTGGCTTCGGCCAGATAATCGTCTACCGCCAGCAAGGCTTCCTCCACCGTGAGGCCCCGCAGGTTGAGCTCGCTGGCAATCTTGGCTTTGTGCTGGACACGGCCCCCCGATTGGCGGGGTTTGGGTTCTTCCCTGGGTTGCAAGCGGGCGACGGGCACGGTGAGCCGCACCGCACCCATTTGCAACACGGCTTCCTGGCCCCGAAGCTCCACGATGGTCGCCTGGCCCCCATACTCCGGCACCTCCACCACCGACCCCGGTTGCAAGCCCGGCTTGGGGGCTGCGGTTTTTTCCCGCTGGTAGCGGCTGCGAAGCTGGATGAGTTCCTGCAAAGCCTGGCCCTGGCCCTGGGTTTTGCTGCGTTCGCGGGTCTGGCGGATGCGCTCCTGCGCTTCCCTGACCACCTGCTCGGCTTCGGCTCTGGCTTCCTCGAGCAAACGTTCCTTGTTTTGCGTCAGTTCGGCGAGCCGCTGGGTCAGCTCCTGCTCCAGGTTCTTTACCCTTTGCTGCTGGTGCTCGGCTGTCTGCCGTGCTTCCCGTAAACCTTCGCGCTCGAGCTCGAGGGAGGCCAGCAGGCGCTCGAGCCGCCCCCCTTCGGGCCCCAGCAGGGCCTCGGCCTGCTCGAGCTGGGCCTGCGGAAAGCCCAGCCGCCGGGCAATCGAGAGGGCATAACTGCGCCCCGGCGCGCCCACTACCAGCTGGTAAGTGGGGCGCAGGTGTTCCAGGTCAAAGCGCATCGAGGCGTTTTGCACACCGGGGGTGTCCTGGGCGAAAGCCTTCAGGGGGGAGAGGTGGGTGGTAATCAGCCCGCGTACCCCCTTGTTCAATAAGCCCTCCACAAAGGCTTGCGCGAGCGCGGCCCCCTCCTCGGGGTCGGTGCCGGAGCCCAGCTCGTCCACCAAAACCAGGCTATTCGGGGTGGCGGCCTCTAGCACTTCCTTGAGCTTGAGGACATGAGCGGCAAAGGTAGAAAGGCTCTGCTGAAGCGACTGCTGGTCGCCGATATCCACAAACAGTCTGTCTGGGAAGGCAATTTCGGCAGCATCGGCAGCTACAAACAGCCCGCACTGGGCCATCAGCACCGCCAGGCCCAGGGTTTTCAAGAGGGCGGTCTTGCCCCCCATGTTGGGGCCGGTTACCAGCAGGATTCGCCGTTCTGCCGAGAGGGCCAGGTCGTTGCTGACGGGATTGGCGATGAGGGGATGGCGGGCGGCCTTGAGAAGATAATGCCCCTCCTGGTTCAGCCGGGGCCGCACTAGGTTCCAGTCCTCGGCCAGGTGGGCGGCTGCGCGGGCGATGTCGAGCTCGGTGAGGGCCTTCAGGGTATCGTCTAGCTCGAGGTCGTTGCCCAGAATGGCCGATAGCTCGAAGAGCACCCGGTTGACCTCGGCTTCCTCCTCGAGCTTCAGGCTGGCGAGCTGGTTGTTGAGGGGCACCACCGAGGAAGGCTCCATGTACACGGTGAGCCCCGAGTCGGACTGATCCAGGATGATGCCCGGAATTTTGTGCTGGAAGCTGGCCTTGACCGGTATCACGTAGCGTTCGCGCCGCAGGGTGATAAAGCGCTCCTGGATGGCCTCCGGGTGCCGATCCATTAGCTGGTGCAGCCTGTCCTGAATCTGCTCGCGCAAAGGGTTCACCCGCCGACGGATTTCCCGCAGCCGGGGGGTGGCCTCGTCCTTTACATGGCCCGCTTCGTCCAGGCACTCCCGGATACGCCGCAGGAAGTATGTATGCTCCCCCATGCGGGCTGCCAGGGCCTTCAAATGTTCGCCAATCTCCAGAAGCTCGTGCTTGAGGGCTACTGCCGATTCCAGGCTGGCGGCCACCTCGCGCAGTTGCGGCCCCTCGAGCCGCAGTCCCTCCCTAGCAGCGGCCAGGGCGGGCCGCAGGTCGGAGATGCCCCCCAGCCGGTAGGGGTAGGCCAGGGCCTCGGCCACGGTGGCCTGCTGGGCCAGGGCTTCCGCCAGGGTCGCCCTGGGCGACAGGGCCAGAAGCGCCTCCCGGCCCATGAAGGTAGAGGCCCGCTCGGCCAGCGCCTCACGGATACGGTCAAAATCCAGCGATTCAAGAACCCCTTGCATAACCAACCCAAAGGGCCAGTATAGCTCAGCAGCCCGTGCAGGATGCGACCTGTGTTACCTAATCAGGCTCTTATCATTTGCCTGGGTATCGTCTTTTCAACCCCTCACCTGGCAACAGCGGTTACCACCGGTATATTTGGCAAAAGGAGCACCAAACCAGCCGGCGCTGTTGCCTCCCTCTCCCGCAAGGGGAGAGGGAAAGGGGAAAACGATAAAAGCCTGACCCTATTGCTGCAAGCGAAATACTCCCAGGCCGGAGAGCCGCACAGTGCCTTCTACGGGTTGGCTCGTCAACAGATTTTCGGCCTTTGGGAGCTGTACCTCGGTGGGCTCCAGAGCCGCATACACCCAGACTTCTTCCTCCTGGTACCGGCGCTTGTAGGCCAGGAGCTTCTCGGAAACCTGCAAGGGAAGCAGCCCCCCCCGTCGCAGGGCGGGAACCTGTTTCCTGAGCCGAATGAGGGTCTTGGTCCAGGCCCGTACCTCCTGGTTCCACCGCCCTTCGTCCCAGGGAAACGTTCCCCGGCACATGGGGTCGCCGTTCCAGTCGTGGTAGGGGTTGGTCTGGTTGAGCCCGATTTCGTCGCCGTAGTAAAGCCCCGGTGCGCCGGGAAAGGTGAGCAAGATGCCCAACGCCAGCTTGAAGCGCTCCACATCCCCCTTTAGCCGCCAGAGTGCACGGGGGATATCGTGGCTGCTGATCAGCGTGTACATGCTCTGGCGAAGCTGGAGGGGCAGGGCTGCATAGTGATCCCACAGGGTCTCCCAGAGCTGGAGGGTGGAAACCTGCACCTCCCAGCCGTACACATTTTTCCCCGACAGCCACTCCATCAGGGGGTTGGCAAACCCTGCGTAGTGCATGAAGCCATCCAGGGTGTGGGCCCGCAGGGTGGGCAGGGTGTCGAAGAACAGCTCGCCAAACACGAAGGCCTCGGGGTTTTCCTCGAGGCTATTGTGCTTGATGAGCCGTAGGAGTTCGGCATTGCGGCGGTCGGTGCCTCCCTCGCCTATCTGATGAGCCACATCCAGCCGCCAGCCATCAGCCCCCTTGCGAATCCAGTGCCGCACCGGGGCATGGTAGCTATCCAGCCAGCGCTCCACCGTGAGGGGGTTGGCGTAGTCCAGCTTGGGAAGCGTTTTGACCCCAAAGAAGGCCGCATAGGAGCCGTCGGCGTAAAAGGTAAACTGCCCGGCCTCGGGGGCGGTGGGGTCGTGCAGGGCTTTCTGGAAGTCAGGGTGGGTGTTGCCGATGTGGTTGAACACCCCATCCAGCACCAGCCTCATGCCGCGCCGGTGTAGCACCTCCACCAGCCTGTCGAAGGCTTCATTGCCGCCCAGGTGGGGGTCCACGTTCAGGTAGTCGCGGGCATCGTAGCGGTGGTTGGAGCCTGAGGGCAGAATGGGGGTGAGGTAAAGGGCCTCGATGCCCAGGTCTTGCAGGTAGTCCAGTTTTTCCAGGATGCCCTCGAGGTCGCCCCCGTAGTGCTGCAGGGGCCCCTCGCCCGGCCCATAGTCCACCGGCTCGTCCCAGTGTTTTTTCACAATAGGGCGGCCCATGTACATCCACTCCCCGGTCTGGGGGTCGTTGTCGGGGTTGCCGTTGCGAAAGCGGTCTGGGAAAATTTGATAAAACACCGCCCCCACCGCCCAGTCGGGTACGGTGGGCTGGGCCAGGAGGTGAAAGAACCGGTCGTAGCGCGGCATAGCCCCGTGCAGCCCGTGCGCGGTCAGGTAGGCTTTTTCCTCGGTCAGGAAGAAGCAGTAGCGCAGGGGCGAGCTGTAGAGCGGCAGATGAATCTCCAGCCCGCCCGCCACAGCCTTCATGGGCCGACGCTCCACCTCGCCGTAGCGCTCGAGGATCAAAAACCCCTCTTTGGCCGGTGTCCGGAGTCGCAGGGTGATTTCCTGTCCCAGCTCGGGCTTCAGGGGGTCTACACAGAAAGGCTCCCAGTCGTGGTAGTGCATGAGGAAAAACTAGCCGGTAATGAACCAAAAAGCTAGGGCGGGGGTATCAACCACCGGATTTCCCGAACCAGGGTTTGCCAGAAACGGGGCCTGGCCTGGGGCAGCGCTTGCCATTCAGGCCGTGAGAACACCAAAGCCTCGGTTGGCACAGGCAGAAGCTCGAGGGGCAGGCTGCGCGTACGTTCCCAGGGAGCCTCAGGCGCTTCCTTAACTACCAGTATCAAGTCCAGGTCGCTACCCGGGCCCGCCTCTCCCCGTGCGTAGGAACCAAAGTATCCAGCGGCCAGAAGCCCGGGAATCTCCACCTGCGGGAGCCAGTCCTGTAAGGCCTGCTCAACCTCGACCCGATTGGGCCATCTGAGCACGGACGAATTCAAGGATCGCTTGGGCATGTTTAAGGGCCTCCTGGCTTTGTTTTGGGCCGTAGTGTTCGGCAGGCGCACCCTCAGGAAAAGCGTCGGGATAGCGCGTGGGGATATAAAATGCATCTAGAGCACGGGCCATATCAACGAACTCGGTAGGCGCTGAAAAAGGCAGCTCTCGCAAAAGCCGCGCCGCCAGGTGGCCCCACACTTCCTGGCCCAGAAAAAGGTGCAGGGCTTTCAGGGCCTTCTCGGCAGACTGGTGAGCCGCAAAACAGGCCCATTCGTGCCGACCCGCCTCGAGGGCAATGCGAGCCATGCTCAAGTCCTTTTCGGCTTGCAGCAGCCAGTCGGGCGCACGGTTCACGCTCGTATTGTACGTTACTCCTTCACCGAGCCTGCGGTGTAGCCCGACACAAAGTAGCGTTGGAACCCGTAGAAGGTCAGCAGAATGGGCAGCGACCCCAGCACCGCCGCTGCTGCAAAAAGCCCCCAGCGGGTGGAGAACTGCCCGGTGGTAAAGTTGCGTAGCCCCATCCCCACCGTCCAGGACTCCACCCCGGTGAGGAACAGGTTGGCCACGATAAACTCCGAGTACGTGCCCACAAACTGTAGCAAAAAGATAAACACGAACATGGGCGCCGAAAGCGGCATCAGGATTTTGGTAAAAACCTGCCACTTGCTGGCCCCATCAATCAGGGCGGCCTCCTCCAAACTCTTGGAGATGCTTTCCAGAAAACCCTTGTAGACCCAGGTGCCAAAGCTGATGATGCCGCCCGAGTAGGCCAGCACCAGGCCGGTAAAGGTGTTCAGGAGGCCCAGGTTGGAAATCAGGATGTAGGTCGCGACCAGGCCCAGGAAGCCGGGGAACATCTGGATAAAAATGAAAACCAGCAGCATGGTGTAGCGGCCCGGAAAGTTGAAGCGGGCAAACGCATAGCCTGCTGTAGCGGTCAGCAGCACCGCCAGAATGCCGGTAATGCCGGAAACAAACAGGGTATTGCGCACCCAGAGCACAAACTTGGCCTCGGTGCCCTGGCCGGTGAACTGCACGGGGGAGAGGAAGATGACGAGGATAAATGCCAGAATGGCAAAGACCGTCAGGCTGCGACCCTGAATCAGGGCCCAGGGGCTATCGGTCCTGTCGTCACCAACGATACGGCGATAGGCAGCCATGGCAATGACAAGAACCAGGCATAGGGCTGCAATCGCCAGCAACACCGCCTGATAGGGATAGAGGATAAAGCCATCGAAAAGCTTGGCGTAGTTTTCCCAGCTAAGCTGCGAGAAATCCGGAATGACCCGGGCCCGTACCAGCAGATTGTCGCTGGCTGGGGGCAGAATGCGATACAGGGTGTTGCGGGGGTCGAAAGAGGCGGCCAGGATTTGCAGCACTGGATAATAGGCAAAGACCAGCATCATGAACATGAACAGGTGCGTGAGGCCCTGCCCAAACAGGGGTAAAAAGCTACGCTTGCGATTGCTGCGGCTATTGCTGATATAGGTGACCAACCAGGCATAGGCCAGAATCAACCCAATGACGATCAGGAGGCCGCTCAGGGCATAGACCCAGCCGTTTTCGATACGAATGAAGCCCGGGGGGGTGTTGGGCTGGATGCGGGCCAGAAGGTTCGGGAAATAGACAAAAAGCACCCAGGCGGCCATGAGGCCGAGCACCCCCCAGCCGAGATAACGTGAAAGGGCAGCCATCAGCGCACCTCCTTAAGCGCGCCGGTAAAGCGGAAGTTGATGAGGCTAATCGCCACGGTGAGGAAGAATATTAAGATAGATATGGCTCCTCCCAGGCCGTAAGCCTGGCCGCCGTCGGACTGGAAGGCTGTTTTGTAGGCCCAGGTAATGAGGATGTCGGCAGCCTGGGCCGTGGAAGGTCGTCCTTCCACGCCTGGCTGGGGGCCCATCAGATAAATCAGGCCAAAGTTGTTGAAGTTGAAGGCAAAGGAACCCAACACCAATGGGATGAAGGGCTGGCGCAACAGGGGCAAGGTGATGCCGGTGAGGGTCTGAAGGCCGTTGGCCCCGTCTATTTTGGCAGCCTCATAGACGTCATCCGAGATGGTGGAGAGGGCGCCCAGGGTTGCGGTCATCCAGTAGGGGAATCCCAGCCACAGGCTGATAAACAGGGCCGACATCTTGAACCACTCGGGGTCGGTGAGCCAGGGAACCGGGTAGGAGCCCAGCAGACCCAACAAGCGGTTGATGGGGCCAAACTGCACGTTGAGCATGGCGGTGAAAATTTGCACGCTGATGACCACCGGAATGGCCCAGGAGATAATCAGGGCCGTGCGATAAAAGCCCCGCAAAGCCAGGTTTTTGTTGTTGAGCATCAGGCCCAGAATCAGTCCGGGGATGGCCCCCACAAACACCGCCCCCGCCGCAAAAATGATGTTCCAGATCAGCACCGGAATCAGAATGGCGCCAGCCCGGCTAAAGATCTCGGCAAAGTTGCGGAAGCCGATAAACTTGAAGTCGTTGATTTTGTAGACCAGCGTTGGGGTGAAGGGCGGAGGCGCGGTGAGGGTGATGATGCCCTCGAGGGCCTGCTCTGCGGTTACGCGGGCTCGCTGGGTGCGGGTGGTGATTTCCAGGGCCTGGCCCGCGCAGTCGGGCTGGTCGCAGCGAAGCAGGTCGTGGGCGTTGCCGTCCACAAACAACTGCCGTCCCTCCACGCGCACAATCTCGGTCTCGGTGGAGCGGTCGGGCTTGCCGTTGCGGATGCCGGTGTAATCGGTGAAACCGTAATAGACGGTCAGGATGATGGGAAACAAGGTGAAGGCCAGCAAGAAGGTGATGGCCGGGAGGAGGTAGTACCAGTCGGTCAGGTAGGGAACCCGCCGCCCCAGCAATACCAGAATGGGGATGAGCACAATGGTGCCAAAAACCAGAATCAGATAACCGGGGTAGCTTTCATCCACCGGCCTGGGGAAAGCAGCCTGTAAACCCCAGAAAATTAGCAATCCGGCCAGCGCGGCGACGATCAGGGCTCCACCCAACAACCCAATCGCGACCAAAAAACCTCGAGCGCCAGGGGGGGAACGATACATAAACGACCTCCGTTAACGTTGTTTGGTATAAACCCAATCAACGAACCTTTTCGAACGCCACCAGCATATACTTCGGGGCCACAATTTGTAAGCCCCTCGAGACTTGTTCTTGCAGTGCTGGTCATGGTGGAAACGCTTCTGCGGTTCCTCGGGCTCGCATGGATTGCTCTGGAGGTCTTCATGGCTTAATTGCAAGGCCCGAATAAGGTGAACTGCACCGACGCCAAGTGATTTTTTTACCAAGTTTACTAAACGCATGGGTACAAAAAACAAGCATCCGAACAATAGTCTGGTTGCTTGAGTTGCTTCTTTGTGGTGCCATCGGGTTGGCAACCCCTCTGGAGGGTTGGTTTGTGCTAGCTTGGGTACCAGATGGTTCTGCCGATTGGCCTGGAAACCAGTCTGAGCCGCTTCCCCAGGGTCGCCCTGGACTCCGACTGGGCGCAGCGCTTGCGGATGTTCTTGGCCCGACGGCAGAGGTCGGACAATTGAGCATCTCTTGCTTGACGCCCTTTCTGCTTCGGGGCACCATAAACCTTGAACATGATCGAGACCGGACGCCTCAGTGTCATCAACCCGCCCCGCGAGGCCCCACAGTTCACCACCGAACTGCTGGAACGGCTGGCCAGGCGGGTATCGCTGTTCGGTGAGCGAGCTTACCAAACCCTGTACGCCCCCTTCGACGGAAGCGTACTGGGGAGCATTCCAATCTGTACCCCCGAGGATGCCCAGCAAGCCGTCCAGCGAGCCAGAACGGCCCAGGCGGCGTGGGCTACAGTGGACCCCAAAGCCAGGGCGCGTATCATGCTGCGCTTTCACGACCAGCTCCTAAAGCGCCAGACCGAAATCCTCGACCTGACCCAGTACGAAACCGGCAAAGCCCGCCGCGATGCCCAGGAGGAGCTTTTGGACTCGGCCATCGTGGCGCAGTTCTACGCCACCCGCAGCCCCGGCTGGCTGCGGCCCCGGCGCACGGGTGGAACCTTTGTGGGCCTGACCCAGACCTGGGAATACCGCCATCCGGTGGGGGTGGTGGGGGTGATCTCGCCCTGGAACTACCCACTGGTTATGGCGGTCAGCGAGCCGATTCCGGCCCTGATGGCCGGCAACGCGGTGGTGCTAAAGCCCGACCCCCAGACCACCTTTACGGCCTTGTGGATCCAGGCCTTGATGGAAGAGGCAGGGCTGCTACCCGGGCTGTTTCAGATTGTGACCGGCGGGGCGGAGGTGGGGGCGGCCCTGGTGGCCTCGGCCGACTTCATCGCCCTGACCGGCAGCACCCCCACCGGGCGCAAGGTGGCCCGGCAGGCCGGGGAGCGGCTGATTGGGGTGAGCCTCGAGCTCGGTGGCAAAAACCCTATGCTGGTGTTAGAGGATGCCAACCTCGAGGCCGCCGTGGACGGGGCCATTCACGGGGCCTTTGCCAATGCGGGGCAGCTTTGCGTCTCGCTCGAGCGCATTTTCATCCATGAAAAAGTCTTCGATGCCTTTACCCGGCGCCTGGTGGAAAAAACATTGGCCCTGCGGCTGGGGGCTACCCTCGACCACCGTTCGCAGATGGGCTCCCTGGCCGTGCAGCGGCAGTTCGACACGGTGCTGGCCCACGTACAGGATGCGGTATCCAAGGGCGCTAGGGTGCTGGCGGGCGGGCGACCCCGGCCCGACCTGGGCCCGCTCTTTTTCGAGCCAACCATCCTGACCGACGTAACCCCTGCAATGCGCGTGTACAGCGAGGAGACTTTTGGCCCGGTGGTGAGTTTGTACAGGTTTAGCGACCTCGAGCAGGTGCTTACCCTCATCAACCACAGCGAGTATGGCCTCAATGCCAGCGTCTGGACCAGGGATCTCCGCAAGGGCCGCGAGGTGGCCGCACGCATCCAGGCCGGAACGGTCAACATCAACGAGAGCTACGCTGCCGCCTGGGCCTCGATGGATGCGACTATGGGAGGCTTCAAGGCCTCGGGGCTGGGGCGGCGGCACGGCCGGGAAGGGCTCTACCGCTTTACCGAGGTGCAGACCATCGCCGTCGAGCGCTTCATACCCGTTACCGGGCCGACCTGGCTTCCGAGGGGCTGGTACGGGCGCATCGTGACGGCGGCCCTCCGGGGCTTCAAGTGGCTGACCCGCTTGTGGTACCGGGTATAGGGCTACGAGGTAGGCACCCGGCCCAGGGGTTCGGTGGGCTGGGGGCTGCCGCCGGGAGGCTCGAGGCTCACCCCCATAAAATCGAACCCTTCGTAGTCGGTCTCGAACACCCGCCCCGAAAAAACCCCTAGCGAAACCGGCTCTTCGCCATTCTTGCGGCCCCAGGCCTGGTAGACCCTGCCCGGAGGCGGGGGCTCGCGCAGCACCATCAAGCAGGGCCCCTCCTCCCGCCACAGCATGGTGCCAAAGGACTGGCCTTCACTGTTCTTGATAGGTTGCCACTTCACCTCGGGGTCGGCCAGCCAGCGGGCCAGCTTGGCCTGTTCCTGAGCGAGCGCCTGGTACTGCCGGTACAGGCCCACGCCCCAGCTCCCCACACCCAGCCCCAAGAGCACCAGCAGCGCAGCCGCCCAGGGCAGGAAATTCCGCTTTGGAAAGGTTCTACGCCGAATCTGTTCCCATACGCGCGGGGGCGGAACCACCGGCGGCAGATTTTTAGGGAGCCGGTACAGTACCTCTCTAATTTCAGTAAGCTCCCGGCGCAGTTCGGGAGAGGATTGCAGGGCTTGCTCGAGCCGGTCTTTCTCCTCGCCCTCCAGTAGCCCCAGGGCATAATCGGGCAGCAGCTCGCGGAGGTCTTTCATGCTTCCTCCGAGACCTCGGGCCCGCCCAGGTATTCGCGCAGCTTGAGCAGGGCCCGGCGCAGCCGGGTCTTGACCGTACCCAGGGGGAGGTGGTGGCGCTCGGCCAGCTCGCTGTGGCTGTAGCCATCGAAAAAGGCTTCCTCGAGCAGCCTGCGGTCGGTGGGCTCCAACCGGTGCAGCGCCCGGCTGACCAGAATCCGGTCGGTGGGGTCGTCCTGTCGCCACAGCCCCAGCTCCTGGTCGGGGTTGTGCAGGTCGTGGTCTTCCAGCTTCTGGGACCTTGCCTTGCGGCTTCGCAAGCGTGAAAGGGCCAAATTCCGCCCTATGGTAAACAGGAATGCCGTCACCCCCCCGCGCTCGGGCTGGTAGCGGGCGGCCTCCCGGTGTAGCTGAACAAAGCTGTCTTGCAAGATCTCTTCGGCCTCCTCACGGCTCTGGAGCATCCGCAGGAGAAGCGCGTACAACGAGGGGCTATAGCGTCGGTATAGCTCTTCCAAAGCACGCTCATCCCCCTGGGCGAGGCGCGACATCAGGGCAATGTCTGGCTCCACGCCTCTATTCAACACTACGCCCGCAGATGGCGCTATAGATGTTCAAGTAGATTAAGTCCTCAAGCACCTGTTCCGCTGATACCAACTGCGGCCTGTGCCCAACTTTTAGCTTCGCAAGTGATGAAGGTAGATGGTGGGTCACCAACGCCTATTCCTTTATGCCCCAGGCCCTAACCTCTACTGCCTACCCCCTTGGGCATGCAAGGCGTTCCAATAATGTGCATAGGGGATTTTCGGTCGCTAGAGGTTCTCAGGCCAACTGGGCCTCGAGGGTAATTTCGGGAACTGCCGCCAGGGCTTTGGAAATGGGGCACTTGGCCTTGGCTTCCTGGGCCAGCTCCTGAAACTGGTTCGCGTCAATGCCGGGCACTTTGGCTACCAAATGCAGCTCGATCTTGGTGATGGTGGGGCCGTCGCCCAGGTGTACCCTTGCCGTGGCGTTTAGTTCTTCGGGTGGGGTGTTGTTGTTGGTGAGCAAAGCCGAAAGAAACATGGCGTAACAGCCCGCATGGGCTGCCCCAATCAACTCCTCGGGGTTGGTGCCGGGGGCATCGGCAAACCTCGAGGCCCAGGTGTAAGGCCCTTCGTACACCCCGCTTTCCAGCTTCAGGTGGCCTTGACCTTCCTTCAGGGTACCTTTCCAGACCGCGTTGGCTGAACGTATCGGCATAGCATGGCTCCTTTCGCTTACCATCATGCGGTTCTAGGGGCGGGGTCGGCTGTGTTCCAGGTCGCATGTTGGTTTCAGAGCGAGATAGGGGGCTGAGCATAATGGCTATTTACAGTAGGCTCGGGTTTGACCTTTCCTTTCCAAGAGCGCACAATGCCCTGGTGCTGGCCTTCATGTTTGTGGATGGGCTAGGGCTTACGGACGACCCCCGAAGTCCACTCCAGCGCCTGGATTTGCCCACCCTTCGCACCTTGAGTGGTGGATTTAGCCAGCGGCCCTTCAACCAGTCCCATCTGGCTTATCGCGTTCTGGACGCCAGGCTCGGGGTGGAGGGTTTGCCCCAGTCGGGTACCGGCCAGACTGCTTTGCTAACCGGGCTCAATGCGGCCCAGTGGCTGGGCCACCACCAGGGGCCGCACCCCCTGAGCAAGCTGCAAGTTTTGTTGCGGCAGGAAAGCATCCAGGTCTGGGCTGTCCGGCAGGGCTTCCGGGTTTTGCACGCCAACGGCTACAGGCGGGAGTACCTGGGACGGGTGATGGTCAGCCGCCGCAATCTGCTTTCGGCCTTCGGCTTTGCCGCCAAAATGGCCGGGTTAGAGCTGCTTCCCATTGATTATCCCCAAGCACTTTTACCTGCTTTCTGGCCCGAACCCGAAGCCGCGGGCCAGCGCTTCGCCCAGCTTGCCCGGGCGCACCACCTCACCATCCTGGAAAACTGGGCGCTGGATTATTCCGCCCACCGTTTGCCGGAAAAGCTCGAGGAGCGCTTTATAGAGTTGGATCGGTTCCTGTATGGCTTCCTGAACGCCAACTCCGGAGCCACACTGATCCTCACCGCCGACCACGGCAATGCAGAAGAACCCTGGCATACCCAGCACACCCTTAACCCCGTGCCCCTTGTGGTTTGTGGTCCTGAGGCCGACCATCTGCCAGAGATGTGCCACCTGACCGATGTGGTGCCCTGGATCAAGCAATCGTTAGACTGATCAGTGCTGGTTATTGTGTGGGAATTGGAGCCGGTGGTCGGATTTGAACCGACGGCCGCTCGATTACGAATCGAGTGCTCTACCGCTGAGCTACACCGGCGCGCCGGGTTATTTTAGCGGCTTTGGGTAGAGCGTACAACCCCATGCTCCGCTTGAGCAGTATCTGGGCAGGATCGGGAGAACGGGGCGCTTACAGGCGAAGCTCGGCAGGCCTCGTTAGCGAATTTTTGGGCTACTTGGTTACCTTCACGATGCCGCACCGAGGCAAACCCACCTGAAAACTCAAACTTTTTCCCATTCTCAACTGGCAAATATTCCGTTGCGGTGGTAGAGTCTCGCAGATGAAGCGTAGAGACGGGCGACAAGTCCATGAGTTACGACCGTTGACCATTCGGACGGGCTATGTACAGTACGCCGAGGGGTCGGCCCTGGTAGAACTGGGAAATACCCGGGTGCTGGTGAATGTTTCCCTTACCGAGGGCGTACCCCGACATGTCTCGGGACGGTCAGGCTGGCTGATGGCCGAATACAACTTGCTGCCTCGCTCCACCAAAGAACGCAAGGAGCGTGAGCGGCAAAAAATTTCGGGTCGCACGGCAGAGATTCAGCGGTTTCTGGGCCGGGCTTTCCGGGCCGCGCTCGACCTGAGCTTGTTGCCCAACAAGACCGTTGTGATTGATGCCGATGTGCTCCAGGCCGATGGTGGAACCCGTGTAGCCTCGCTGCTAGGGGGGTACGCCGCCCTGCATGTGGCGATGGATCGGCTGGTGAACCAGGGCAAGATAGACGAATGGCCCCTGACCGAGTTTGCGGCAGTGAGTGTGGGTTGGATGGGCGAGAACACGCTGTTGCTCGACCTAACCCAGGTCGAAGACGAAAACGCCTGGGCCGACCTGACGGTGGTGGCTACCCAGTCTGGCGACATCATCGAGCTGCACGGAGCAGGTGAGGGCCGCCCGGTACCCAAAGCAACCTATCAGGCCATGTTGGAACTGGGGCTGGCCCAAATTCCCGAGATGGTGAGACGGGTTCACGGACAGCTCAAAAATCGCAATGGATGAAAAGTCAATCCCGGCGCCAAATCGCTTTGGGCATGATAGAGCAGAATGGGACGATACGGGCACGTGGCTCGGATCGATTGGCCCATAATCCCATTCTTTTTCCTTAGTCTGCAGTTAAGATGATCTAGATGCGTCTCTTAATTGCCACCTCCAACCCAGGCAAGTTCCGCGAAATCAAAGAAGGGCTTGCGCCCTTGGGTTGGACGCTCTTTTCCCTGCTTGACTATCCCTTCAAAATGCCCCCTGAAGAGGGTTCGACCTTTGAAGACAATGCGGTGCTGAAAGCGGCTTTTGCTGCCAAGTATAGCGGTATGCCCACCCTGGCCGACGATTCGGGCCTTGAGGTCGCGGCTCTGGGGGGAGAGCCAGGCGTGTACTCGGCCCGCTACGGCAACAAGAAAACCGACACGGAGCGCAACGTGTATTTGCTCGAGCGCCTCAAGGGAGTTCCCAAGGTTGAACGCAAAGCCAAGTTTGTGGCGGTGGTGGTGATTGCCTATCCCGATGGCTACATGGAGCTTTACCGGGGTGAGACCGAAGGGGAAATCCTCGAGGCTCCCAGGGGGGAGTGGGGCTTTGGCTATGACCCCTTGTTTTACCTGCCAGATGTGGGCAAAACCTTCGCCGAGATGACCCTCGAGCAGAAAGCCACCCACTCCCACCGGGGCAAAGCCCTGCGAATGCTGGTAGAGGCCCACAAGTTTGGACTGCCCCGCAAAGAGCAACCTATTCAAGAATAGTTTTGCAGTAGCAGGTTAGCTTCTCGATCTACCGTTGGCCCCTGGGCATTGTCTCCGCCACTGACATGAATCCAAATCTACCTCTGGTGCGTAGTTTGGGTTGGAGGCCACAACATGAGACGATGTTAGCTGATTCCGGGGCTGTGTTGGCATAGGGTGTTTCTGACTAGCTGCTGGTTGGGTGTCAGGATTAAGGGGAGTTAAAGGATTTTTCTTTCCCAAACCCATACTTGCCCTGAAGGGCCTGTGTAGGTTAAGGCTATGCGAATGCTCGGCCTTGCGACGCTGATGATTTTGCTGGTTTCCTGTGGTGAATTGAGCAACCCCAACCCCGATGCGTGTCAGGTGGTGCGGATGGTGAGTACCCAGGCGGGTTTCAGGCTAGCCAACACCAGCAGTGCCAACGTGACCGTTAAGGCCGGAGGTTGCATCGAGTTTGTCAACGACGATGCCAACAACTTCCACAACGCACAAAGCCGTCCGAGCGCGCCCAGCAACCTGGCCTTCAACACAGCAATTCTGGCACGCGGCGAAAGCCAAAAGGTGGTTTTTAATGTCGCGGGAGAAGTCGAATATATCTGCGGGGTGGGTAACCATGCGACTACCATGAACGGTAGAATCACGGTGCAACCCTAAAAGGAGGCAACTATGCGTAAAGTTGGTTTTTTGGTACTGGTTTTTGCAGTAGTCCTGATGCCTTATGTCCAGGCCCGTGGCCCCTACCGCTTGCAGGCCATTACGCAGTTCAATCTGGTGGCCGACCGCGGTGATGTGCGCACGGTAACGTGCCAGTATTGTCACGTTAATGCGAACGGAGGGGCTCCCTGGAACGCTTTTGGTAATGAAGTGCGTGCCAACTTCAAGGGCAACATCGGCGATGCCCTCTATGAAGCCCTCAAGGCCATGAAAGACTCCGATGGCGATGGCTATGCCGATGCGCTCGAGGTCTTTGCCGGAACGCTACCGGGCGATGCCAACAGTAAACCTTTGGTCACCGCGCAGTTCCTCATGCAGAGCCTGGAAAAAGCCGGTGGTGTGGATATTTTTAAGCCCAAGTAATGCAAGTAAGGTTAGACGAATCGTGTGGGCGAACCTTGTGTTCGCCTGCTTTTTTTGTGCACGATTGGGCCATGTCTAGACTAAGTGGGAAAGTGGCGCTGGTCACCGGAGCCTCCTCGGGAATCGGCCTCGAGATTGCCAAGCAACTGGTTGCAAATGGGGTGGGGGTGGGTTTGTTTGCCCGTAGCCAGGCCAAGCTGGCCCGCCTTGCGGGGGAGTTGGGTAGCAGCCTGGCCCTGCCAGGAGACATTACCCGTTACGAGGATGTAGAGAAAGCAGTATTGCAGCTCGAGGCCCATTTTGGCGGCCTGGACTACCTGATCAACAATGCCGGGGTAGGCATTTTCAAACCCGTCCACGAACTCGAGCCTGAGGAGTGGCAGCAGGTGCTGCAAACCAATCTGACCGGTCCTTTTTTTGCCACCAAAGCCGCCGTGCCGGCCATGCAGAAGCGCGGTGGGGGCCACATTATCAATATCGGTTCCCTCGCCGGAAAGAATGCCTTTGCGAATGGGGCTGCCTACAATGCCAGTAAATTTGGCCTGCTGGGCTTTTCCGAAGCCTCCATGCTTGATCTGCGCTACTACGGTATTCGGGTCAGCAGTATTCTGCCTGGCTCTGTAGACACCCCCTTTGCTGGCAACACCACCGGCGCCGCCTGGAAAATCCAGCCCCAGGATATTGCCCAGGCAGTGTTGTACCTGTTACAAAGCGATCCCCGAATCATTCCCAGCCAGCTCGATTTGCGCCCCAGCCAGCCGCCGAGGAAGTGAACTACGGAAAAAGGCTTTCGGATGCCTGTCGCGGTTCTCACCCTGTGCCTTACACGGTGGGGCGTAATACAGGCTCTTATCATTTGCCTGGGCATCATCGTTTCAACCCCTCACTCGGCGACAGCAGTTACCACCAGAATTGTTGTATTTGGCCAAAAGAGCACCTTGCTGGCCAGCGCTGTCGCCACCCTCTCCCGCAAGGGGAGAGGGAAAGGGGAAAACGATAAAAGCCTTGGCGTAATACCAAATCTGCTCAGAAGTGACCCAAAAGCGATATAGTACCAGATTCGGTTAGTTCGTCGCCGAACGGCGGCGAACTAACCCGACCGAAGGGAGTGCTCTAGGATTCAAAAAGATAGCCTCTGAAAATCTCTGGTTTGGGTGATCATCTTTTTGAATCCGGTATAAAAGTCCCTCGGACGCGCCCCCTGGCGCGGCAAGGGAGGGGCGCGTTTAGTGCCGCTCACGCGCAGAGTTGGTAGGAGGTACCGTGCACTGCAATAATCGTTGTTTGATGCAGCACTGAGGTATTCGTGAGAGGATAAAGGTTGCGGGGTTAGGGTTCGATGAAACCGGACAATTGTCCCCAATGCAGGCTTTGTGACCCTTCATTGTAAACTCATCGGAAAACCTCTCGAGTACGCATATCTTGAAGCAACTTTTAGCCATGACTTGGGGTGATTCCAGACGCTTTACATCATCAAAGAATGTAGTAAGATACCACTTGACGCAGAAGGCGGATGGTCTAAAAACAACGTTGTGAACGTTGTGGAAACGCTGCCAGAGCTGCCGTCAGAGGTTCAAAGCAAGCTGTGTCCTGCCAGAACATGGCTTGAAACGAGGAGGAGGACATGAAAAAAGGTCTTTTGATTGCAGCTATAGCGGCTCTGGGTTTGGCGGGCTCGGCTATGGCACAGGGCCGGCTTACGGTCTGGACGCACTACGGCGGCCCTGAACTGGCCTGGCTCAAGCAAACTGCGGCCAACTTTAGCAAGAGCAGCGGAACCCAGGTAGAGATCGTTGAAGTACCCTTTGGCGATATCCAGAACAAGTTTATTCTGGGAGCGCCCCAGGGCCAGGCTGCCGATCTGGTAGTGAGCATTCCCCACGACTGGGTAGGGGCTATGGCGGCGGCGGGTGTGCTGGAGCCCATGGGTAAGTATGCGACCAGCAGCTATATCCAGAGCCTCTCGGATGTAGCGGTAGAAGCCCTCACCTTCCGCAATCAGCTTTTTGCCTTGCCCATGTTTGCCGAGTCGGTAGCCTTGATTTACAACAAAAAGCTGGTCAAGGAAGCCCCCAAAAACTGGGACGAGTTTCTCAAGATTGCCCAGGACAACACCAAGGGTAACTCCTTTGGCTTCCTTTACGACCTGGCCAACCCCTACTTCAACTATGGCTGGTTCACGGCGTATGGGGCCTCGGTGTTTGGTCGCACGGCACAAGGCGTGGACGCCAGCCAAACCCGCCTGGGCGGCGATGCGGGCAACCGTGCGGTGAGCTTCATCAAGGATCTTCGCTACCGTTACCGTTTGATTCCCGAGGGTGTGGACTACGGCGTGGCTGACAGTGCTTTCAAAGAAGGGGCTCTGGCCATGATTCTCAACGGCCCCTGGGCGATTGGCGACTACAAGAAGGCCAACATTGACTTTGGAATCGCTCCCCTTCCCAACCCTCCTGGTGGTCAGCAGTGGCGTCCGTTTGTAGGGGTGCAGGGTGTGGCCATGAACGCCTATTCGCGCAACAAGACTGCGGCTGCCAACTTTGCCAAGCTGTTGGTGTCCACCCAGAACCAGGTGGCCTTCAACAAGGCTGGGGGACGCTTGCCGGTATCCAAGCAGGCCGTTCAGCAGTTGCGTAACGACCCTGTGGTAGCGGGTTTCTCGGCGACCATTGCGCTGGGTTCGCCGATGCCCAACATCCCCGAGATGGGTAAGGTGTGGGGGCCTTGGGGGAATGCCCTTTCGCAGGCCGTCCAGAAGTCGGACACCAACGTGGCTCAGATCGTGGCAGCCATGGTGGCAGAAATTAACCGGGGCCTTTCGGGTCGATAGAGCGTCCTCCTACGAACACCTGATAGAGCGAAAACCTTTACTTCCAGAACCCCCTTCGCACGAAGGGGGTTCTGTCCATGGGTAGATGAGAGAAAAAAGTGTGCGTTCCAACATCGAAATTAAGCGCCGATAGGCTACTCTAACTTCTATAGCTGCGCCCTAGCGCGCGGACAGGAGATCCTACATGCGGCGTTCTTGGCTGATTTTTGCGGTGGTGGCTTACCTCGGCGTATGGGCTGCGGTGATTCACGCACAGCCCGTACAGACGCCCCCAACCCTGACCGCCGAGATTCGGAGCGCCCTCGAGCAGGTCTATACCCGTGCCTTGCCGGCGGCGGTGCGTATCGAGACGGTTCCCGAAGGTACGGGTTCCGGTTTTTTTATCAATGCGGATGGGCTGGTTATGACTGCCTATCACGTGGTCGAGGATGCCCGTAGTTTCCGGGTGATCAACTCCAAGAGCGAATCGTTCCCAGCCGAACTGGTCGGCTACGACGAGTTTCGCGATATTGCCATTTTGCGGGCCAGGGTGAATGCACCGGTACTGTTCTTGCTGCTCGAGACCGTCCAGGGTCCACGCGTGGGCGAGCCCTTGCTGGCTATCGGGAACTCAAGGGGGGCCTTTATCGCGCCACGCTATGGGCTGGTTAATACTGTTGAACGCGATATTTTCCCCTTCTTCAACTCCATCGCCATCTCTACTACTATTCCCCTGGCCCCCGGCGACTCGGGTGGCCCGGTCATCAACCAGGCCGGGCGGGTGGTTGCGGTAGTGGTGGCGATTGGCCAGCCTAACGGGGTATTTGAGAGCTACCTGTCACCTTTACTGGGCTTGGGAGAGGTAGTTGACCAGCTCCAGGTGGGCCGTAAACGCGATGTGCCTTATATTGGAGTGCAACTTTTCCAGATTGATGATGACACCGCCGCTACTCTGCGCATCCCCAAGGAAGGGGTTTTGATCCGGGGACTGTTGCGTGGGGGGGCTGCCGAGCGGGCCGGCTTGCGTGGCTTTGTGGTTCGCCGAGAGAACGGCCAGGAAGTCTACGACTTTGACGTGATCCTCGAGGCCGATGGCCGGAAATTCAACGATGTCACCGAGCTCCAGCGCTATATCCGCAGCAAAGAGGTTGGCGACAACGTGACCCTGACCATACGGCGGGGCAGCCAGACCCTCAAGATTGAACTCAAACTCACCGCCAACCCAACCCGGCGCAGTTAGAGCGCTTTTCACCAATTTTGAGCCATCCGACTTCAAGTAAGTCTTGCCCTGGACAGAACAGAGGCCGTCGGGGTGGGCCGCCGCCTCGGTGAAGAGTGTTGTGAGGGTCTCAACCCCTGTCCCTGCCCCCTCTGCATCACCGCTTCCCAATACACATTGCCTTAAGGCAAAGATAACATCATTCGATTTGGGCCGCCATCCACCACGCTAGCAAAAATTGAAAAACTTTTT
>CALFDH010000092.1 GCA_937950405.1 uncultured Meiothermus sp. | reverse complement strand
CGTCGCGGGTTCCGGCCTCGCTCACCGTTGAGACCCCTTGGAGGCCGCGCACCTCGAGGCCATAGCGCCGCCCAAAGTAGGCGAAGGCGTCGTGGGCGGTAATCAACACCCGTTGCTGGGCAGGAACCCGTGCAATTTGCTGGCGAATAAAGGTATCGAGTTGCCCCAGGCGCCGGTCATAAGCCTGGGCGTTGGCCCGGTAGTAGGCTGCCGCTGCCGGGTCTGCTTTACTCAGGGCATCACGCACGAGCGCTACTGTAAGCCTCCAGAGGGTCACATCGAACCAGACGTGCGGGTCGTAGGTGTACTGGCCTCCGAACCCCCCCGGAGGCCGGATCAGCCGTTCGCGCGGGATGGCGTCGGACACGGCGATGGCCTTGGGCAGGCGCTCGAGGAGCTCCATCATCTTGCCCTCCAGATGGAGCCCTCCGTAAAAGATTAGGTGGGCTTGTTGCAACCTGCGCACATCACCCGCCGAAGCCTTGTAGAGGTGGGGATCCACGCCCGCTCCCATCAGGCCTTCGACCTGCACGCGGTTGCCGCCCACTTGCTGCACCAGATCGGTAATGAAGTTAACGGTGGTGACCACCCGAATGGGGGTTTGTTGAACGGGGCGGAGCTGGGCAATTTTGTCTTGCTGGGCACCGGCTGGAGAAAAAATGCAAGCAGTCAGGATGAAGAGACCCAGCCCGGTAATCCATCGGTTTCTATTCATCATGGGGGCCTCCCTCGAGGTGTACCCACAGCACCTGGGCCAGGCTGGAGGGTAGTAGATAGCGCTCTTTCCCGACCTGGATGCGGCTGCCCTGGGCTATATGCTCCAACAACTGAATGGGGGCGCCGGGTTTGAGGCCCAGATGGGCAAACAGGTTGAGCGAGTCCTGATCCTGGGTGGCGACCCGGGCCACCCTGCCGTATTCACCAGTTTGCAATGCTGCCAGGCGGCGGTTGGGCCTGGTTTGTGGCAGCTCGAGGCTTGCGCTGGGAATGGCGTCGCCGTGGGGGTCGTGGGAAGGGTGACCCAGCCACGCGGCAATGCGTTCTTCGAAGGCTTCAGAGATGTGATGCTCGAGCTTTTCCGCCTCGGCATGGACTTCTTCCCAGCCATAGCCCAGGGCCTGGTGCAAATAAGCCTCGATTAACCGGTGGTGGCGGAGTACCTCGAGGGCTACCTTGTAGCCGGCCTCGGTGAGGCGCACGCCCCGGTAGGCTTCGTAGTCCACCAGCCCCAGCTCGGCCAGCTTTTTTAGCATGCCCGTGACCGAAGCAGGTCTGACCTGCATCTGGTCGGCCAGCGACTGGGTGGATACGGGGCGAGTATCTTCCAGCTTGCCCATTCCTTGGCCCCCGCTGCCCAGCAACAGTATTTGTTTCAAATAGTCTTCCTGGGCTTCGGAAAGAGATGTTCGGACAGCCAATTTATTCACAGGCGTCACCCCGGCAGTTGGCAGTGGTATTGGTCCACATCGTTGCCCTCTGGCTATTTAGGCATACCTGCCTAAATAGATTATTATTTTTAGGCTAAGCTAAATATTTTGTCAAGTGGGAAGGGAAGATACTTCAGGGTTCAGGTACACTGTCGGTCAAGCTCGATACGACAATGAGCCAAAAACCCTTGATTCACGCTTTCCATCGCAGTGAACTGTGAGAAAGGCGATGGGGGTTTCCAATAGGGGATACCCTGATTCCATAGCTGCCGCAAGACGCTGCGAGCGATGAAATCATCCCCGTAAGCCTAGATGGGGTTGCTGGTGGGTTACTGCTTTCGGTTTTCTGCGAAGCGCCAGGCGGTCTCGACGATCTGGTTGAGCCCCCGGTACTGCGCCTCCCAGCCCAGTATCCTGCGGGCCTTGCTGGGGTCGGCGACTAAAGCGGGGGGGTCTCCGGCCCGGCGGGGGGCCTCCTCAGCGGGAACCTTGCGGCCTCCTACCTGCTCGACGGCAGTGATGACTTCGCGCACGCTGTGGCCGTGGCCGGTACCCAGGTTGAAGGCGGTAGATTCGCCGCCCTCGAGCAAATACTGCAAGGCCCGTACGTGGGCATCGGCCAGATCCATCACGTGAATGTAGTCGCGGATGGCGGTGCCGTCAGGGGTGGGGTAGTCGGTGCCGAAAATCCTGACCGGAGGCCGCTTGCCCAAAGCGGCATCTATTACCAGGGGGATGAGGTGGGTCTCGGGGTCGTGGACTTCGCCAATCTCACCTTCGGGGTCGGCCCCGCTGGCGTTGAAGTAGCGCAGGGCCACCCAGCCCAGGCCATAACACTCGCCAAACCACTTGAGCATCTTTTCTCCCATCAGCTTGGACTCTCCATAGGGGCTGATGGCCGACTGGGGGAAGTCTTCACTGATTGGAACGCGCTCGGGGATGCCATAGGTGGTACACGAGGAGGAGAACACAATGTGCTTGACGCCTGACTCGTGCTGGGCCTCGAGCAGGTTGAGCATGTTGGCCACGTTGTTGCGAAAGTACTTGGCCGGGTTCTGCATGGACTCGCCCACATAGGCGTTGGCAGCAAAGTGGATCACCGCCTCGATCTGATGGTCACGGATGGCCTGCAGAATTGCTGTTTTGTCGGCCAGGTCGGCCTCGACCAACGGCCCCCAGCGCACTGCCCAGCGGTGGCCGGTGCTAAGGTTGTCAATCACCACAGGGTTATGACCGGCTCTCTTCAGGGTTTTAGCGGTGTGGCTGCCGATATAGCCCGCCCCCCCCACAACCAAAACGTTCATCAAAGCACCTCGATCTCAAAAATGTTCCTGAAGCCCATTTCTACCGCGAAGCCGCTGCCGGAAGGTTTCTGAAGTATGCGATGGTACGGGCCAGTCCCTCACGTACCGG
>CALFDH010000091.1 GCA_937950405.1 uncultured Meiothermus sp. | reverse complement strand
GTCGCCGGGTGAGGGGTTGAAACGACGATGCCCTCACAAATGATAAGAGCCTGCCATAAAGCCATTTTGAATCTAAAATCCGATCCGTTCGTGGTATAACGGGGGCTGTGAATCTTTCTAGCCTGTGGATCGGACTGGTAGCGGGGGCCTTTGGGGGGCTGGTGGGTCTGGGCGGGGGTATCGTGGCCATGCCCCTGATGGTGGCTCTCCTCAAGCTCACACAGCACAAAGCCGTGGCAACCAGTCTGGTGATGGTGGTTTTTACCGGGTTAGCGGGTGCGCTCTCCTATGCCACCCAGGGCACGGTGGACTGGATAGCAGCCCTGCTGATCTTCCCTACCGCCATGGTCACCGCCAACCTTG
The DNA here is from genome assembly GCA_937950405.1 of uncultured Meiothermus sp. Lineage (GTDB taxonomy): Bacteria > Deinococcota > Deinococci > Deinococcales > Thermaceae > Meiothermus. The sequence goes on along the minus strand of CALFDH010000091.1, from coordinate 8,695 downwards.
GAGCCCGGTTTGCCAATCGGTTGCCCGAGTGGAAGCTCAAGCGGGTCTTCGGCTGGTACCTGATTTTTGTGGCTTTGTCGCTACTGCTCAAGCCCTATATCCCCCACGTAGAGGAGCCTTTGCAAGGCTGGGTACGGGTGCTGCCCCTGATTCTGACGGGTGTGGTTGCCGGCTTTGCCTCGGGGATGCTGGGGGTGGGGGGCGGCACCATCACGGTGCCGATAATGGTCTTGCTGGTGGGCCTCGAGCAGCACACCGCCCAGGGTACCTCCCTGCTAGCCATGATTCCTTCGGCCCTGGTGGGGTCTTACACGCACTACCGCCACGGCAATCTGGCCCAGGAGTACGTGCCCGGGCTGGTGGTGGGCATTCTGGTGGGGGCCTTTGCGGGCGGTCTGGCGGCCAATCAACTACCCGAATTCTGGCTACGGCTGGTGTTTGCAGTGGTGTTGATCTGGACTGCTACGCGCTATGTCGGGGCCAAACCCAAACCTCAAGCTGCATAGCGGTGTTACTCGAGCAAATGCGGCCTGGGTCGTTGCATTGGTTGTCATTTCTGCTGTCTCAAAACAACAAGAAGGGCCCGGCAACGGTGTCTCATGGAAAGGTGGTTGGCTTACCTGCATCCTGTACAAGCGTTTCCAAAATATGCTTATCACTGCATCTAATACCAGATTTGGTTAGTTCGTCACTTTTTGGTGACGAACTAACCCGACCGTAAGGAGTGCTCCAGGATTCAAAAAGATAGCCTCTGATTTTTCGATTAGTATAACTATCATTTTGAATCCGGTATGACAATGAAGCATCATGCTAATGGGAGGTGCTCGTAACGGTCAAAGCTATGGCCACTCTATCAGGCTGGGCAAGACGAAATGCGCTTTTCGTCTATTTCATCCTTGCCTACGCGATCTCGTGGGCTGTGCAAATTCCTCTTGCGCTCCAGGCACAGGGCCTGATTCAGGCCACCATCCCGCCATCCATACACTATCTGGCTGGCTATGGGCCGATGCTGGCCGCCGTCATCACGACCTGGCTAGTAGGTGGCGCGAATGGGGTCAAGGAGCTCCTCGGCGGGCTGCTAAGATGGCGGGTTGCCCCTGTGTGGTGGTTGGTGGCTGTTTCCCCCATTTCGTTGTACGTGATGGTTGCCCTGGGGCTCACGGTGGTTCAGGGACAACCCTTCGACCTGGGCGAACTGGGGCAGGTGAATCATCTGCCCTACCTGGGCTTGGGGGCGCTGTTTCTTTGGATTCTGACGTATGGCATCGGCGAGGAAACCGGCTGGCGCGGATTTGCCCTTCCCCGGCTGCAGAAGCACCGCAGCGCGCTCCAAGCCACACTACTGCTATGGATATTTTGGGCACTCTGGCATCTGCCTGCTTTTTTCTACCTGTATGACCCCGCCATCGCGGCAGGATTCCTGCTGGGCACCCTTGCAGGTGCGATCGTGTTCACGTGGTTGTACAACAGCACGGGTGGCAGCATCTTGGTCGCTGCGGTGTTTCATGGCGTGTTCAACCTGACCACGGGGTGCGTGGGGTGCAAAGCGGGCATGTTGTCAGCCCTTATCAGCACCATGGTGATGGTATGGGCTGTCTTCGTGGTGATCTTCTTCAAGCCAGCCCATCTGTCCGCTGGCAGGAAGCACGTCATCTAGACGATCGTCGATTTTGCCCTGGGGTCTCGCAAAACGCCTGGACTTCACACCGCCAGGCCCTGCCCCACCAACCAGCTTGCTGCCTGGGAGAGCCGTTCGTGGCGCACCTCGAGGATCAGCCGGGGCCGGCTCTCAATCATGCTCAGAGCCTGGAAGAGCGCTCTCCAGTGGAGGCGCCCTTCTCCAGGCGGCCAGTGCCGATCCAGGAGCCCATCGTTATCCTGCAGGTGCAGGTGTCCAAGGAGGTTCCCGGCCTCCTGCACCCACTGGTCGGGCGAAGGGCCGCCGATCTGATGCATTAAGTAGGCGTGGCCCACATCCAGGCTCAGGCGAACATGGGCTGAGTCGAAGGAGCGCACCAGGGCCAGGAGAGGGTTGGGGTTGGTATCGCGGATGTTCTCGATGACCAGGGTGAGCCCCAGGTTACGCGCCAGGGGCAGGACGGTCTCTAGGGTATCGTGCACGAAATCGAGCTCGCGCTGCAGGCTATTGCTCGGAGCATGGGCCATTTGGGGATGGCCGAAGAAGAGGAAGGGGCTGTGGATGACCATGTGGGTAGCCCCGAGCTCGGCGGAGAACTCCAGGGCCCTTTTGTATCTTTCAGCGATCATGCGACGCACAAAGGGGTCGGAGGAGGCCATCCAGAGGCCGTCATATGGCCCATGGATGCCGATCCTGCCGGTGAAGCCGTCCAGCGCTTCGCGGGCCCTGCGCACCAGGGGCTGCCAGTCCCCGTCCAGCACCTCGGGGCGGGCGGCGTCCTGGATCTCGAGGTCGCGCCCCCCGTGCTCTAGAAGCCAGGTATGGTAGGTGGGCAGCAGTTCGATGGGCAGGGCCATGCCCAACACGGGCAGAGTGCTCGAGCTCATGGGGGCACGGTATAGGGCTCTGGTCAGGTGGGCATCATAGACTGGCATGCTTACTGTGTGACATTGTTCACGATGTATATACTGTGAAAAAACTATTTGCGCCTGAAGCATCTGACAGCATGCTCCCCTGACAAGCCGCAGGTATCTCTATTGATGTGGGCAACGAATTTGTAAAGCTCAATGAGATCAACATGCTCTTCTCGGAAGGCACTGCCGCCCTGCGCGAGGTAAGCCTGAGCTTCTCAGGAAACGCATTCACCGCCGTGATCGGCCCCTCGGGCAGCGGCAAGTCCACGCTGATGCGCCTGATTAACGGCCTCCTCCGCCCCACCAGTGGCCAGGTCTTTGTGGGCGATATGGAGATCGCCCGCGCCCCTGAACGGCTGGTGCGCCAGACTCGGCGGCGGATCGGCATGGTCTTCCAGCAGTTCAACCTGGTGCGGCGCCTGACAGCTCTGGAAAACGTTCTGGTAGGTCGTCTGGGGGAGCTGGATCCGCTGCGCTCCACACTCCGCTGATATCCACGAGAGGACCTGGCCTGGGCCATGCACCTTCTCGAGCGGGTGGGCATGGCCGACCAGGCCTGGCAGCGGGCCGACACCCTCTCGGGCGGCCAGCAGCAGCGGGTGGGCATCGCCCGTGCCCTCGCCCAGCGGCCCCAGCTCATCCTGGCCGATGAGCCCATCTCGGCCCTGGACCCCAAAACGGCCGAGCAGGTCATGGAGTTGCTTCTGGAAATTCACAAGAAGGACCGCATTGCGGTGATCTGCAACCTGCACCACCTCGATGCGGTGAGCCGCTATGCCGACCGGGTGGTAGCCCTGCGAAAGGGCCGGGTTTTCTTTGATGGAAATGTTGGCGATCTCAGCAGGGAAGTCTCGAGGGAACTTTACTACGGCGAGTCCAACCCCGATGGGCAGCCCGAGGCTGCCCTGCCCCAGTTCAGCCCAGCGTAAAGGCGAACCGCATACTTCACTGACCAGGAACCGATAGCTACACGGTGGAGGTGAAATTATGAAGAACTGGATTGTCGCGATTGCAAGCCTCGCCCTGGGAGCAAGCCTAGCCCAGGGCGTGGACAAAACCGGCAGGCCCCGCGAGATCACCTTTGCCACCGTGCCTACTGAAGCCAGCAAAGATGCCACCGCCCGCTTCAAGCCGCTGGTGGAGCACCTCGAGCGGCGCCTAGGCCTCAAGGTCAACTTTCGCAACGGCGCCGATTACGCTGCGGTCATCATCGCCATGCAAAACAAGCAGGTGGATGTGGCCTACTACGGCCCCAGCTCCTACCTGGACGCCGAGGACCAGGCCAGCGCCGAGGCCATTGTCAAGGAGAACTCGGTGACCGGGGGCATGGGCTATTACAGCCTGATCATCTCCAGGAAAGGCGGTCCCATCCGCACCCTGGCCGATGCCAAGGGCAAAAACTTCGCATTCGTAGACCCCAATTCCACCTCGGGCTTCCGCGTGCCAATGTTCTCCTTCTGCACCAAGCTCAACATCGAGCCCACCCAGTACTTTGCCCGGATCACCTTTGCCGGAACCCACGAAAACGTAATCCTGGGCGTGGCCAACGGCACCATTGACGTGGGGGCCACCTTCGACCTCGGCATCATCGCTGCGGCCGACAAAGGCCAGATCAAGGGGCTCGACCAGGAGTTCAATGTCCTGTTCAAGTCTGAGATGATTCCCTCTTCGCCCATCGCGGTCCGCAGGGATCTGCCCGCCACCCTCAAGACTGAGCTACAAAAGGCTTTGGTGGACTTCAAGGACAAAGACTTCCTGGAGTCCAGCGGTCTGAAAGGCTTTGTGGCGGCCAGCCCCCGCGATTACACGGAATTCCGCCAGGTCAACCGCTTCCGTCAGCAGGTCTGCCCCAAATAACTTGCTGTTTCTGGCGCCGGGACGCTTCTCGGGGCCCTTCTGCGCTAAATGAACCCCACACGAACTTCCACTAACCTCGAGCCTCCGCCCCACGTCAAGGTGCAGCGCCTCTGGAACCGTCTGTTTTGGGCGGGGCTCGCTGTAGTCCTTTACTGGGCCAGCTTTGGGACGGAGATCAGCCCGCAAAAGCTGCTTTCGGGCCTCGAGCGAAGCTGGCTCTTTATAGCAGGCAACCCCGAACGGCCAGGCTCCGGCTTTTTTCCCCCTAACTTTTCGCGGCTGGGCGAGTATCTGAACGAGATGGTAATCACAATCAAAATGGCCGTTTGGGGCACTGCCCTGGCGTTCCTGGTGGCCGTACCTCTCTCGATCCTGGCCTCGCGCAACACCACTCCTCACCACCTGCTGTACCAACTCACCCGCCGGGTGCTGGACTTGTTCCGGGGTCTCAACGAGTTCGTACTGGCACTCATTTTTGTGGCGGCGGTGGGTTTGGGGCCTTTTCCAGGCATCCTGGCGCTGGCGGTTTATACGGCGGGGATTCTGGGTAAGCTCTTTTCCGAAGCCATCGAGGTGGTGGACCCGGGGCAGCTTGATGCGGTGCGGGCCAGTGGGGCCAGCGGCTTACAGGTTTTTACCCACGGGGTCTGGCCGCAGGTACTGCCCACCGTGATCTCCATGACCCTGTACCGCTTTGAGTCCAACGTGCGCTCAGCCACCGTGCTGGGGCTTGTCGGCGCAGGCGGCATTGGCCTGTATGTGACTGAGTCTATCCGCTCTTTCGACTTCAAGTCGGCCAGCACCATCCTGCTGGTCATCATCCTCTCGGTGGTGCTTGTGGACTACCTGAGCAGCAAGGTGCGGGAGCGTCTGACATGAGCCATGCCACCCCGCCTAACCTTGAAGAGCAGGGCCGTTGGCTGAGCGTGCTGGCCCGGGCCGAGGCCGAAGCAGTCAAGGCTTTTACCGAAAAATTGTTACCAGAGCTCGAGAGGCAAGGCCTGGAGGTGCTGGAGAACCGCATGGGGCTGGTGATGCTACCCGCTACCGACACCGCCCAGGGGACACGCTTCCATGTGGGTGAGGTGCTGGTTGCGGCCTCACGGGTGCGCCTGGGAGGCCTCGAGGGGTATGCGGTCTGCCTTGGGCGCGACCTCGAGCAGACCCTGGCTATCGCCATCCTGGACGCCGCCTTGCAAGGGGGCTGGCATGCCGAACGTGTCCGGGCCTTTGTGGAGCAGCAGGCCGCCAAGCAGAGCGCTGAAGACGCCAGGCTGGCCCGGCAGATTGCCGCTACCCGTGTCACGATGGAGACCTTTTGAGCAAATCGTATGCCCACGATTTTTTTATCACCCCAGGAATCCCAAGACCACACGGTCTTTAGAAGCCTGCTGAGGGCCATGAGCCGCCCTGGCGAAGCCAATCCCCTGCCGCTTGGGGCGAAGGCTGCCCTGCAAGCGATCGGTCAGGCCCTGCTGGACCTCGAGACCCGCTTCTACACCCCTGACCCCCACCTCCAGCAGCAGTTTCTGCGGCTCGGATCCCGGGCCTCAGGGCCTGCCGAGGCCGACTTCCTCTTTTTCCCCGAGGCCGATGAGCGCATCTGGGCCGACCTCGTGCAAGCCCCCATCGGCTCTCTGCTTCACCCTGAGACAGGCGCCACTGTTGTGGTGCTCACCAGGCCGTCCCCAGGAGCCAGGCTACGCCTGTCGGGGCCGGGCCTGGCTGCGCCAGCGCCGCTCGAGACCGGGCTGCCAGAGGGCTTCTGGCGGCTGCGCAACGAACGTGTGAGCTTTCCGCTGGGCTGGGACGTGCTGCTAGTGGAGCCGCAAGGGGTCTGCCGGGCCGTGCCTCGCAGCACCACCGTGGAGGTGGCCTAACGTGGCCTACGTGGCCGCCCGTGGCGGCGAGGCCGCCATCGAACGGGCCGAGGCCCTCTACCGCCGGCTGCTGGGGCCGCTCGACCCCGGTCTGGTAAAGGGTCTGGAGCAGGCGCTCCCCCACCTGCTCGACCGGGTGATGAGCGAGGGCTCTCTTTATGCCCCCGAGCTGGCCGCCCTGGCGCTGGCCCAGACTGGGGGCGACCTGTACGAAGCAGTCCTGCTTCTGCGGGCCTACCGCACCACCCTGCCCCGGCTGGCCTATGCCCTGCCCATCGAGCCCGAGGTGCTCTTCACGGTACGCCGCGTCTCGGCGGCCTTCAAGGACATCCCTGGCGGGCAGATCCTGGGCCCCACCCTGGACTACAGCCATCGTTTGCTGCGACTGGGGGGACTCCAGAGCGATGTACCGCCCACCGTCCCCGAACCTGTCTCCGCGGAAAACTGCGACTTCGAGCCGCAGCAGGTGCCCTTCGTAGCCGACTGGCACCGCCAGAACGGGCTGATGCCCCCTCGGCCCACAGACCCCACCCCCGGCCCTGCGATCCCTGACCTGACCCGCGAGCCGCTCCTCTTCCCGGCCCCGCGGGCCCAGCGGCTCCAGGCCCTGAGCCGGGCCGATACCGGCGGGGTACTGGCCTTGGGCTATGCCAATATGCGCGGCTACGGGGCCATCCACCCCACCGTGAACGAGGTACGCCTGGCTTATGCCGAAGTAAGGCTCCAGCACCCAGCAACTGGGGCAGTCTTCAGCGCAGGCCGGGTGCGCTACGCCCAGGCCGAGGTGCTGACCAAGTTCCGACCCGGGCCCGACGGCAAACCGACCCTCGAGCTCGGCTTTGCCGCCTCGCTGGGCTGGAACGAGGTTAAGCTAATTGCCGCCGCCATGCTGGATGCCGCCATGGATCTGCCCGAGCCGCACCCCGCCCACACCGAGGAGTTCGTGCTTTCGCACACCGAGCCAGTGGAGGCCAGTGGCTTCTGCATCCACTACAAGCTGCCCCACTACGTGACCTTTGGCTCCGACCTCGATGCCCTGCGCAAGGCCCGGGCCCAGGCCGTAGCGGAACAGGAAGCCTCCCGGTCTGCAGAGGTAACAGAATGAGGCTCGCCGAACTCGCCCACCCCCGGCAGGACTACGCCTACGCCTTCCTGGATGCTTTCGCCAAGCGCGAGTTGCGTCGCAGGCTGCTCAAGGCGGTGGCCATCCCCGGCTACCAGGTGCCCTACGCCAGCCGCGAGGTTCCCCTGGCCCGGGGCTGGGGTACCGGTGGCCTGCAGGTGACCCTGGCCCTTGTCGGGCCTGAGGACGTGGTCAAGGTGATCGACCAAGGGGACGATCAGTCAGTAAATGCCGCCAACCTGCGCCGCTTTATCGCCCGTATGTCCGGGGCGCGCACCACCACCGACACCGCCCTGGCCACCCTGATCCAGAGCCGCCACCGCATTCCTGAGGAAATGCTGGGCCCCGTGCAGATTCTGGTGCTGCAGGTGCCCTACCCCGAGCCCCTGGCCCGTGTGGAGCCCAGCTTTGCCAGGGCCCGCGAGCTCCACGCCGACGCGGAGTACGGGCAGGTCTGGCTGGGTCTTTACGAAGACCTGGTGCGCTATCGCACCCCCACCCAGGGGGCGGACTACCCAGTGCTGGTCCACGGGCGCTACCTGATGGCCCCTTCCCCCATCCCTCGCTGGGACAATCCCAAGCTGCACCAGGCCCAGCACCTGACGCTGCTTTCGGCGGGCCGCGAGAAGCGGGTGTATGCGGTGCCGCCCTTCACCGAGGTACGCCCGGTGGAGTTCAGCGACGTACCCTTCGAGGTTGAAGATCAGCGGGGCTGGGCCGACTGGCAGACCGGCGTGCGCCACAAGTTCATGACCGAGCTGCCCCAGGCCGATGGTGACTGCCGTTACGAGCTCTCCGACCGGGACTACGCCCGCAAGCGGGCTGCAGGGCTGCCCACCCAGCCCACCTACTACAACGAGGAGGGCCGCTTCTACCACCCCGGCTACCTGGCCCCCCGCACCCCAGCCGAGCGCCTCGAGCGCCTCCTTCATGGGAGCCCGGATGACCTACCCGCCTGACCTCATGGAAGCCCCGCCGCCCCTCGAGCCGCCCCGCCTCCTACAGCAGCAGCCCGTCCTGTTAGCGCGGGGCCTGAGTAAATCGTATGGTTCAGTTACTGCCTTGGTTGAGGTCTCGCTGTCGGTCTATCCCGGTGAAGTGCTAGGTATTGTCGGGGAGTCGGGTTCGGGCAAATCCACCCTGCTGCGCCTGCTGAACTTGCAGGAGCCTGCCGATCAGGGCCACTACGCGATGGAAATCCCCGGCTACTCGGGCCAGAATCTCCTTGCGCTAAATCGGTACCGGGCCCGGCAGGTACGGGTGAGGCATATCGGCATCGTCT
>CALFDH010000090.1 GCA_937950405.1 uncultured Meiothermus sp. | reverse complement strand
TTCACCCCGGTTCAAGCGCCATTTCCAGGCGGCACTTTGCTGGCCGAGGTTGGCGAGGACGGTCTGGCGGGCTGGGCTTTGCACAGCCGGGCCAAGTACAAGCTGGAAAACCAACCCTACCTGCATCTGCTACAGCTCTCCGTGACCGGCTTGCTGCTACAGGGGCAGCGGGTGGTGGGAATTGAAAGTTGGGAAGGCCCGCGCAAAACCGCCGCCCGGGTGGTGCTGGCGGTGGGGAGTTTTCTCGCTCCCCAGCTTTACATCGGCAGCGTGGTGGAGGAGGCTGGCCGGCTCTCGGAGGTGGCCTACCCCGACCTGTACCTTCACCTACAAAGGCTGGGTTTTGCCTTCACTGCCGCAGAGGCCGAGGTGGCTGAACAGAGCGGAACTCCTGGCTACCGGGTGGCATACCAGGTATTCGCTGGCTCAGAGTGGGAACCGACTAGCTTCCGACTCAGCCGCTTGGAGGGGCTTTATGCGGTTGGGCTGTGCGTGCTGGGGGAGGGAAGCTATGGTCAGATGGCCGAGGAAGGCTTGCGGCTTGCAGAAAGACTTCATACCAGATTTGGTTAGTTCGTCGCCAAACGGCGGCGAACTAACCCGACCGAAGGGAGTGCTCTAGGATTCAAAAAGATAGCCCCTGGGGCTTTTGGTTTTGTAAAGCATCTTTTTGAATCCGCTATCAGAAGTCGATGAACGAATGACCATAGACTATCGACCATTAACCATAGACCTTGCAACTACAGCCGCAGCGACTCGGTTTCAACTAAGCTGAGTATCTTGCGATCCAGCTTGGATAAGGGGCGCTGCCGAGGGTTTTCTTTGGCCTCGTAGGGGGCTTTGTAGACCTGGATGCTCAGCTTGCGGTGGGTGAAGTCGTGGCGCACCGTGCCTACCGGCTCGGCTTTTTCCAGCCCGAAGCGGGTCAGCAATCGCTCTAGCGCCCCTGGGCCTTCCTCCATCGGAACCCCCCACAGCCCACCCAGAACAGGGCCCTGGCGCAGCTCCAGGTGGTAGCCCTGTGGCCCTTGCAAGACCAGTGCGGCGAGCTCGAGGCTTTTCTGCGGGCGGGTTCTGGCCGCCGGATAACGCTCGGGGTGCTGCCGACCCCGGCAGAAGGAGGCCACCGGGCAGGCTTCGCAGCGCGGCTTTTTGGGGGTGCAGACCGCGGCCCCCAGCTCCATCAGGGCCTGGTTCCAGTCGCCCGGCAGGGAGCCATCGGGGGGGTGGGCCTGACTGCCCGGGTTCACCAACTCGGCCATCAGGGTATCGGCAGCTTGCTGAACTTGTTTGGGGCCTGGGTTTTCCCAGGCAAACCACCGGGACAAGACCCGCCGCACGTTGCCGTCCACCGCCGCGACCGGCTCGCCAAAGGCAATAGAGGCCACCGCTGCGGCGGTGTAGGGGCCAATACCGGGTAGGGCGCGCAGTTCAGCGGACGATTGCGGAAGAGATTGCCCGAGGGAAACTACCTGCCGGGCCAGCTTGTGCAGGTTGCGGGCCCGGGCGTAGTAACCGCAGCCCTGCCAGGCTTTCAGCACCTCTTCCAGATGGGCGCTGGCCAGGGCTGCCAAAGTGGGAAACTTTTGTACAAAACGCTCATAGTAGGGGAGGGCCTGCTCCACCCGGGTCTGTTGCAGCAGTACCTCGGACAAAAGTATCCGGTATGCATCGGATGTATTTCGCCAGGGCAGGGCGCGCTTGTGGCCTTGGTACCAGTGGAGTAGGGCGCTGTGCAGTTGGCCGGGCATCAGAAAAATCGTCCAGGGATGGTTTTTCGCGGCTTCAGCCCAGGAGCTGCCGGTGAACCACCATCAAACACCGATCCTGCACCACCGGAATCCCGGCCTGTTGCAGGGTTTCGGCAAAGGCATCGTTGCTAATGCCCGATTGCAGCCAGACCAGCCGGGGCCGGGCCGCCAGGATCTCTTCCAGATGATCGGGTAGGGCCTCGCTGCGGCGGAATACGTCCAGGATGTCGGGAGCTTCCCCCAGCTCGCTCAGGCGGGCCACGATTTTGCGGCCCCAGAGCACCTGTCCCGCATAAGCAGGGTTGACCGGAAGCAGGGTATAGCCCCGCTGGGCCAGGTAGTCGGGCACGTAGAAGGCCGGTTTGCTGGGGTTGGGGTGAGCGCCTAGTACCGCAATGGTGTGGGCCTGGCGCAAGAACTCGCGTAGATGTTCCACTTTAGCCTCCGGAGCGTAAGAGTTCCACAATCTCGGCAAACCCGGCTTCCTGGGCGACCTGCAGAGGGGGTTTGCCCTGAAAGTTGGGCGCGGTCAGGTCGGGGCTGGTGTTTTTCAGGAGCCAGCGCACGGCCGCAGTGTGGCCTTGCATGACTGCCAGGTTCAGGGCCTGCTGCACACCCTCCCGTGCGCCATACCCCCAGACCAGCTCGAGCATCTCCGGCAAACCCGAAAGTGCCGCGTGGGGCAGCAGGGGGATGCCGTGCGCGCTTTTGTGCTGGGCCAGGGCCGGGTTTTCCTGGAGCATCGCCTGTACGCGCTGCAAGTCGCCCAGCATGGCTGCGGTAGAAATTGCCAGGGGGGCCCCTTTCGCCAGAAGGTACTCCACAATGGCCCGCTGTCCGGTGTGGGCCGCGCCCTGAATGGCGCTCTCGGTGTCGCCGGGCCGCCACTCGTGGGCCAGGTTCAAAAGCTCGGGGGTTTCCTCCAGCAGGGCCTGCACCCTGGAAAGGTCGCCGTGGGCGGCCATTACAAACTCGCGGATGCGTTCGGGCGAGGGCATGGCTCAAGCCTACTCCACAAAGCGTTCGGGGTGGGTGGCCTGGTAGAGTCGCCAGGCGTCCCAGTCTCGAGGCAGGTTTTGATCCTCCGACCACTTCCAGAAGTTCATCAACATGGAGCGGGCGGTGCGGGTCTCGTGATAAAAAATGTCGGCCCCCAGGCCCCCTTCTTCCATCAGGCCGGAGTCGTAGTAGGCTTGCAGGGCCGCTTGCAGGTTGTAGGGTATCTGCCGAAAGTCCACCTGCACGTGGTTTTCCCCGATTTCCACCACCACGTACTGGGCCCGCACGTCGCCGTTGAAGGGAGCGCCCACCGCGCCGCTATTGAGCACCAGAGCCTCGCCTACTTGGTGCATGAAGGGGCGGTGGGTGTGCGACCCCACCAGCAGGCGGGCTGGGTAGTCCACGCTAATCTCGGCAAGGGTGTCTGGGGCCTGGTGCTCGTCGTAGCCCTCCCGGTAGTGGCGGGGTGAGCCGTGGGTAACCCGCATCAACATGCTTTCGCCCATCCCCTCGGCTTTATCCAGCCCGAACACCCGCTGGGGCCATTCTCCAATGGCTACCTGGAAAGGCAGATTGCCAAGCCAGTCCAGGTGCGCCTGGGGGAGCTGGGCAACCGACCAGGCAGTGGGCTCGAACAGGGGGTCGTGGTAGAGGTCGGCCAGCGAGGGGTCGCGCTGGGCCCACTTCACCAGCAGGTCGTCGTGGTTGCCCAGGGTGAACCAGAAGCCCTGGGGGGCCAGGGTATGGCCCTGTTTGGAAGCGGATAGGTTCAACAGGCGTTCCAGCACCTCGCGGTTGGAAGGCCCCCGGTTCACAATATCGCCGTTGACCACGACTAGGTGCGCCCGTACCTCTTTCAGGTCGTGCAGGACGGCCTCGAGCGCCGGAAGGTTGCCGTGGATATCCGACAAGATTGCAACGCGCATACTCAGTTTCCGGGTACGAATGGGTTGCGTTGAAGGCTGATGATGCCCGTGACCAGCGCCACTATGGCCAGCAGGCTGACGATGCTCAGGGCCTGTAAAAGCATCCAGAAAAAGTCCCGCAGGCCCCAGAGCGGGGAGGTTCTGGGGGTTTGGCGCAGCAGCAAAAACCCTGCCAGGACGATGACCCACAAAAATGCCAGAACCACGAGCGCTCTGCCCACAGCTTTTCAGGATAGCAGCCCAACCCAAGTCCAAATAGCACAGTTGCCACCATCACGCCACCCGCTTCAACGGGTCTTCTGCGGCAGCACTGGCTGCATTACTTGCCCTCTGAGCTGTCGGGGTTTTTCACGTCGCTGGGGTTAGAGTCCCCTGAACCCGAACCGGGTGTCCCACTGCCGGGTGGGGTTCCGGCAGGCGGTGGGGGGGGCGCAGGGATGCGCTGGTTGGGGG
>CALFDH010000089.1 GCA_937950405.1 uncultured Meiothermus sp. | reverse complement strand
GTTCTTTGGCAGAAGCCGAAGCAAACGCCTTTTCGTTCCTCCCCTACGGCGTAGGGGAGGTCAGGAGGGGTTGCTGAGCAGGGACTTTGTGTAGTCGAGCGGTTGAGGGCCTCACCCAATACCCTCCCCCACCCTCCCTACTGCGTAGGGAGGGGGCACGAGGTCAATCCCTCCCGGAAACCTGGAGGCGTACGAACATCTCTACGACGGTGTATTTAGAGCAAGTGCAGCAATGTTCATACCGACATTCTCGTTCCTCGAAGAGGCGCTTGGCCCTGGCTTTGCGCTTTAGGCTATGGGCCTTAAGCTAGAACCCGTGAGTGCCCTTTACCGCCAGGCCCGCCCCACCACCTTCGACGAGATGGTGGGCCAAGAGCACGTCAAAGAAGTGCTGCTGAACGCCCTGCGTTCAGGAAGGCTGGCCCAGGCGTACCTCTTTTCCGGGCCGCGGGGGGTGGGCAAGACCAGCAGTGCCCGCCTGATTGCCCAGGCCGTGAACTGTAGCCAGAACCCCAAGCCCTGTGGGGTCTGCGAGGGCTGCCGCCTGGTGCGGGAGGGGCGGCACCCGGATGTGCTGGAAATTGACGCCGCCTCGAATAACTCGGTGGAGGACGTGCGCGACCTGCGCGAGCGGATTCTGCTGGCCCCCATTCTGGGCCAGCACAAGGTGGTGATTCTCGACGAGGCCCACATGATGTCCAAAAGCGCCTTCAACGCGCTTTTGAAGACGCTCGAGGAACCCCCTCCGCACGTGATTTTCATCTTTGCCACCACCGAGCCCGAGCGGATGCCCCCCACCATCCTCTCGCGCACCCAGCACTTCCGCTTCCGCCGGCTTTCCGAGGCCGAGATTGTGGAGAAGTTGCAGCGCATCCTGGCCGGTCTGGGCCGCCAGGCGGAGCAAGAGGCCCTGCAACTGGTCGCGCGGCTGGCCGACGGGGCCATGCGCGATGCCGAGAGCCTGCTGGACCGGCTACTGACCCTCGAGGGCCCCCTCACCCTAAAGCAAACCGAAGACGCCCTGGGCCTGCCCCCCCAGGAGGCTTTGTTTGCGGTGGCCGAGGCCCTGGACAAGGGGCAGATCCGGCAGGCGCTGGAACAAGCCCAGCACCTCTACACCCAGGGGTTTGCGGCACGTACCCTGGCCCAGGGGCTCCTGGAAGCGCTGCGAGCCGGACTGTACGGGCGTATGGGGCTGGGCACCGGCCCCCACCTGAACCAGCCCGAGGAGCACATAGTAGCTGCCATGACCGCCCTGGACGAAGCCCTCGAGCGCCTCGTAAAGCGCTCCGATGCCCTGTCGCTGGAGCTGGCCCTCCTGAGCGCTTACCAGGCCCTCCATGCGGCCCCTGGGGCCTCTGCCGCGCCTGCCGCAACCCCGGCCATACCCGACTTCGACCCCAGGCCCAAAAAGGTAGAGGGTCGGGGGTCGAGGGTCGAGGGCCAGGAGAAGCGTTCCATACCCCCCAGCGCCTCCGCATCAAGTGTGGCCGAGTTGGCCTCGGAGTGGCGGCAGGTCATGAACGCGCTCAAGATGACCATACGGGGCTTTGTGCGCGAGGCCGAACCCCGCTTTGAAGAGGACAAGGTGGTGTTGCTCTTCCCCGAGCGGGCCAGCTTCCACCACCAGGGGGCGCAGAGGCACCTGGGGGAGATTCAGAAAGCCGTGCGGGAGGTGCTGGGTGTCCAGCAGGTCGAACTGCGGCTGGGCGGGAAAAAAAAACTAGCGGATGAGCCCTCGGCCCCTCCTTTCTCGCCTCCGGGCAAGCCCACCTCAGCGGAGGCCATCCGCAAAGTAGCGCCCGCTGTACCGACAGCCGAGCCTACCCCCACGGCTCAAGAACACCCACAACCACTACCCCCTGAAAACCTTCCTACACCCTTTCCAAGCCACGCTGCCCCTGCCGACATACCCAGGGATGAACCCGATCCATCGCTGCTACACCCTCCGGTAGCCGGGCCGCCCGAACCAGAGCCCTGGAACCCCGAAGCCTTGCTGTTGGACGAAACCCCGCCCGAGGAGATGTCGGAGGATACCGAGGCCAGACCCGTCAACCAGGCCAGCCTGCTGGAAGACCCACGTTTTCAAAAACTGGTACAGCTATTCGGCGGAAGACTGCGCAAGTTTTACCGTGAAACCAGGCCCCTGGAGATCATCGAGGAGGCCGCAGGCAATGCCGAGGAGGAGCCGGAGGAATAAGCGCCTAATACCGGAAGGAAGCTTCGCCCTTGGCCCATCTCCAGTCTGGCGCCTCGGACAGACCGGGCACAACCCAGCCCCGCCGCTCAGCTTAAACGGATACTGGTATAGACTATGGTTCTATGAAGACCACCGATCTCAACGGGGAAACCCAGGACAGCATCCTCAAGCGCCTGCGGCGCATCGAAGGGCAGGTGCGGGGTTTGCAGAAAATGGTGGAGGAGGGCCGCCCCTGCGAGGAGGTGCTCACCCAGATGACCGCCACCAGGAAAGCCATGGAGTCCGCCTCTACCCTGATCCTGCAGGAATTTCTAACCCTCTGCGCTACCGACATCGCCAAAGGCAACAGCCAAAAACCCGCCCAAATTGCGGCGATGTTGCGTAAGTTTGCCGGGTAACAAAGAAGCTATGGCTTGAACAAGATGAAGTCGGCAATCTCCAAACAGGCCTTTTCGACTTTCTGGGTCAGCAATGCACGCTCGGCCTGGGAAGCCACCACCCGGTCAATGGCATTTCGCCAGACCTGATCACGCCAGCTCGCAATCAGGCGCGAAATCAACCATTCGTCCAGCGAACCCATCAGCTTGTCTACCAGATCCATCTCGGGGTCATAGCGTTCGACCACCTGATCCTGCACGCTATCCACGGTTCGGGCAATAATTACGTTTACCTTGCAATGATCGGCATAGCGCAGCTCGCGCTGCTGGGGGCTCAGGGCCTCCCATTCGTCTTGCAGCAGGTCGCTCACGGCCAGCACCAGATCGTAGTTGATGTGGGCATTAACCCCCAACAACAGGTTTTGTAGGGCTTTCAGCCAGGGGCTCTTGCAGCAGTCGTGGGCAATCTGCCATACGGGCGGGGCTGTGGCTGGGTCTTGCTCGTAGGCTTCCAGCGCCACAAAGTAGTAGTCGGCAAAGTGGTGCAGGAGGTTATTCACCCATACCGGATCCTGAAATTCGCCCCTGGCAACCGCGGTTAGCATGTTCTCGGTCATCATCGAATAACAACGTAGAAACACCGCCCGGCGGTCGCCAGCTTCTTCCCACCGGCGAAGGTGGTCTTGCATGCGTTGGATGATGGGCGCAGAGGACATGGGTTTGCTCATCTTATACCAACTCTGCGCGTGAGCGGCGCTAAACGCGCCCCTCACTTGCCGCGCCAGGGGGCGCGTCCGAGGGACTTGTATATCGCTTTTGGGTCACTTCTGAGCAGATTAGGTATTAGGGCGGTGAGGAGTGTTTTGTCATGTGCTACTTCGGCAAGCCGATTTCACGAATCCTGGCCACCACCCACTGCATGGCATCGCTATTGCGGGCCGTGACGCCGCTATGATCTTCGCGTGACTGGAAGCGGAAAAGATTGGCCTGCGAACCATCTAGGCGGTAGTCGGGGTCGTCGTCGTAAATGAAGTTGAGCGGAGCCAGGTTGGCCGGGCTGCGGCTGACCACCTCGAGGCCCACCCGCACATTGGGTGGAACCACATCGTTCAGGTCTTGTCTGGCACTCTGGCCCGGCACCGCAATAACCTTGCAGGGGTTGCCGCCTTCATCCTCGCCCAAGGGGAAGGGGCGGCGCAGGCCCCGGACGTCGTAGTAATCCTGAATGATGCGGTTGTTACGCAGGTTGTCGGCATCCCAGAAGCTGCAAATGGCATCCAGGTAGATGAAGTAGTCGAAGCGCACCTCGGGGTGGTTCCAGGTCAGCAGGCTGGCCCAGACGGTGCCGTGGGAGTGGGCCAGCAGCACCACCCTGGTAGGGTTCTCGAATCCCTTGATCCAGTAATCGTAGACCCGCCGCAGGTAGCCCTGGGCCTCGAGGTAGCCGTTCTCCTGCTGCCTCGAAATGCCGCTGGTGTGGGCATACAGAAAAGCCGATACATCGAAATACTCCGTGCTATAACCCAGATTACGAAAGGCTCCAACCACCGCCTGGGCGGTCTGGCGCGGGGTGCTGCTACGGGGAAACACCTCATCGTCCAGGTAGCCGTAGTTGTCGAACGGCGGGTTGCAGCCATCCCCCACCACCGGCAATGAAGCACAGCGTCCTGCAAATCCGATCACCACCACGTCGGGGCTCCCAGCCGGGCGCAGGTTGCGCTGGGGTGGGGCCGGTATACAGGCTGCCAGCAGGAGAACCAGCCACAGTAGATGGCGCATGACCCCAGGTTACAACCCTTCTTCGCATTGAGGCTGCTTTTACGCTGCCACCAGGCTTTTATCGTTTTCCCCTTTCACTCTCCCCATGCGGGAGAGGGTGGCGACTCCAACGGCTAGGTTGATACCCATTTTGCCGAATAAAACAGTTCCGACAGCAACCCGGGGTCGCCGGGTGAGGGGTTGCACCGACCATGTTTATGCAAATGATAAGCGCCTGCGCTGCCACGAGAGGTGTTGCGCTGCCTGCGGAAGGAATGCCGGGTTGACCTGGTGATGACCCTAGAGGGGCTTGCAGAAAGTGGGCTGTCATGATAAGGTATGGAAAACGTTTACATCACGTACTGGAGAAGTTCTCCTTTGGGCGAGTAGTTCTATGTCTGGCCACAAACTCTCCTCCCTGGCTGTTGATATCCGCCGCGTAGCTGCGGAGGCCGGTGTTTCGATTGCCACAGTCTCGAGGGTGCTCAATAACCCCGGCCGCGTCAGTCCCCAAACCCGCGAACGGGTGCTGGAGATTGCGACCCGTCTGGGATACCGCCCCAATCCGAACGGCAAACGCTTGCGCAAGGGCCGCGCCGAGACCATCGGCCTGGTGATTCCCTCTCCGCAGGGGCGTTTTGCCGATTCCTTTTTTCTGGAGTTGCTGGCCGGACTGGGCGAGGGGCTTTCGGATGCCGGTCTGGATTTGCTGGTCGCCACCTGCCCGCCGGGTGCAGAGGAGCTGGCCTGTTACCGGCGCCTGGTGGAGGGTAAACGGGTAGATGGTCTGGTAGTAGCCCGCACCCGCCGCTACGACGAACGCATCGCCTATCTGCTCGAGCAAAACATCCCTTTTGTGTCGCACGGGCGCAGCGACCTCATCAGCACCCCCTACCCCTATCTGGATGTGGATGGACGGCAGGGTTTCTATATGGCTACGCAGCATCTGCTGCACCTGGGCCACCGCGACATCGCCTACATTGGGGCTCCACACGAACTCAACTTTGCTACGCACCGCCTGGCAGGCTTTCAGCAGGCCATGCTCGAGGCCAGCGTCCCCATCCGGCCCGAGTGGCTGCTCGAGGGCGACCTCAGCGAGAAAAGTGGTCATCAGCTAGCCCAAAGTCTGCTGGAGCCACCCGAATTGCCCACCGCCATCCTGTGCGCCAACGACCTGATGGCCCTGGGGGTTCTGCGGGCATTGCGCGAGCGCGGGCTCAGGGGGGGTCGGGAGGTCTCGGTGATTGGCTACGACGACATCCCCCAGGCCCAGTTCAGCGATCCCCCGCTCTCCACCGTACACCAGCCCTTCCGCGATACCGGCAAGCGGCTGGTGGAGATGTTGCTGGCGCGGCTGGGTGGGGCACCGGTTTCGGCGTTGCAGGAGGTCTGGGTTCCCGAGTTGGTTCTGCGGGGTTCGGATGGTCCCCCGCAAACGTAAAAGGAGGAAGGCATGAAGAAGAGCAAGTGGTTGTGGTGGGGTCTCTTGAGCACCTTGCTGGTGCTATCCGGGGTGCTGGCGCAACAGACGGCATCGTTGCTGTTTGTCTCTACCCAGTTCACCCCCATCGAGGAAGCCCAGCGCATGCGGCAGGTGATCCTGAAAGACTTCCAGGGGCGGGTGGAGTTCATCCCCGAGGACAACGCCCCCTTTACCAACCGGATTCTCTCCGAAGTGCGGGCGGGCCGGGTGAATGTGGGCCTGGCCGGGGGTCTGCACGGCGACTTCCCGCCGCTAGTGGCAGCGGGTGCGCTGGACCCCGTGGACGACGTAATGGCCCAGCTCAAAGACCGCCGGTTCTCGCAAACTTTTGTGAACCTGGGCAAGATGGGCACGGGCAACCAGCTCTACATTCCCTGGATGCAGGCCACCTACATCATGGTGGCCAACCGGCAAGCCTTGCAGTATTTACCGGCGGGTGCGAACGTCAATACCCTTACCTACACCCAGCTCAAGGAGTGGGCCGCCAACATCCAGCGGGCCACCGGTCGGCGCATGCTGGGCTTCCCGGCAGGCCCCAGGGGCTTGATGCACCGCTTCACGCAGGGTTATCTGTACCCTTCGTATACCAAGAGCGCGGTCACCAAGTTTAGAAGCGACGAAGCCGAGAGCATGTGGCTCGAGTTCAAGAGCCTCTGGCAGCACGTGAACCCCCAGTCCACCAGCTACGACTTCATGCAAGAACCCTTGCTGGCGGGTGAGGTCTGGATTGCCTGGGATCACATCGCCCGCCTGCGCGATGCGCTGAACCAAAAACCGGGCGACTTTGTGGCTTTCCCGGCCCCCATTGGGCCTTATGGCCGGGGCTTCATGCCGGTGCTGGCCGGGCTGGCCATTCCCAAGGGCAGCCCCAACCGGGCGGCAGCAGTGGCAGCTATCGAGTATCTGACCCGCCCCGAGGTGCAGATTACCACCCTGGTACAAAACGGCTTCTTCCCGGTCATCCAGGTGCGCCTGCCCGACAACCTGCCCCAGGGCATTCGCATGGGTGCCGATGCCATCGCGCGGCAGGCCCAGAGCAACGTGGCCCTGCCCAGCCTGTTGCCGGTGGGCCTGGGCGCCAGGGGCGGCGAGTACAACAAGGTCTTCCAGGATACCTTTGCGCGCATCGTCCTTCGCAACGAAGATGTGCGCCGGGTGCTCGATAGCGAAGCAGGTAACCTGCGCCGCATCATGAACGAAACCAGGGCTCCTTGCTGGTCGCCCGACCCGGCTAGCAGCGGGGCTTGTCCGGTGAACTAAAGCGGAAGGCTGAAAGCCAAAAGCCTAGAACTTTTCGGGCAACGATGCAGGTTGTGTGCGGGCAAACCGCAAACGTCATCGGCGTAATCGGAGAGCCAAGGGGTCGGTGTTCGGGGCGCCGACCCCTTTCCCAAGAGTACTCGCCCAGTTTGGGACGAAATCGGAAGGGTTAAGTTGCGCCCGCATAAGGTCTAGAGATGAATCCAGGCTGCGCCAGAAAATCATGCTCCAGGCGCAATACCCGAATGATTCTCGATCATGCCATTATCCAAAACATAGGCGGGAGGCACTTAGATGCGTAGTGAACGGTATATCCCCTACGTGCTCATTTTGCCAAGCGTGCTGTTTTTGTTGTTCCTGTTTGCTTGGCCGCTCCTGGAGGCCCTGCTCTTGTCGGTGCGGGGCAGCGGGGGGCAGTGGACGCTGGAGAATTTCCAGCGGATGGCCGCCGACCTCTACTTCAAGGATGCCCTCAAGTACACCCTGCTCCTGACGGTGGTGATTGTGCCCTTACAGGTGGTGATGGCCCTTGGGATGGCCATGCTGCTGGGGGGCATTTCCAAAGGTCGGGATCTCTTCCTGTATGTCTGGACCATCCCCCTGGGCATTTCCGATCTGGCCGCCGGTATCGTGTGGCTGGCCATTTTCACCGAGCGGGGTTATCTGAACAGCTTTTTGCAGGGCATCGGGGTGATTCAGCAGCCGCAGCTCTGGCTGAGCTACGAGACCCCCATGATGATTTTTGTGGCAGTGGTGGCTGCCGAAGTCTGGCGGGCCACCGCCATTGTGTTTGTGATTCTGGTGGCGGGCCTGCAACTGATTCCCAAGGAGTACAGCGAGGCCGCCGAGGTGTTTGGCGCGACCCCCTGGCAACGCTTCTGGAAAGTGACCCTGCCCCTGCTCATGCCCAGCCTGCAAGTGGCCCTGATTCTGCGAACGATATTGGCCCTCGAGGTTTTCGCGGTGGTGGTCGCCCTGGGCGGGCGCAACCTGCCGGTGCTGGCCGGGGAAGCCTACTACTGGTACAACGCCTATCAAAATCCGGGGGTGGCGGCTGCTTACGCGGTCATCATTCTGGGGATCTCGGTGGTCGCCACCATACTTTATTTGCGACTGATGCGCTCTAAGCAGGAGGGTGCCGCATGAACCTGCGTTGGCTCTATCTGTTTTTGGCGGTTGTGCTGGTGTTGTGGGTGCTGATTCCCATCTTTCTGATCGCCACCCTGGCCTTTAGCGACCGCCCTTCGGTGTTTGCCTGGCCCAAGGGCCTCCTGCCCCAGCAGTTTTCCCTGGAAACCATCTCCTTCTTTTTTGGGGTGGAGGGGGTCTGGAAAGCCATCCGCAATAGTCTGACCGTGGCCGCCATGACCCTGGTTTTCTCGGTGTTGCTGGGGGCCCCCGCAGGCTATGCCCTGGCCCGCTACCCTTTTGCGGGCGCCGACGCCTACCGCCTGCTGATTCTGATGACGCGGGCTTTTCCCCTGGCCATTCTGGCCATCCCGCTGGCGGTGCAGTTCATCCAGGTGGGCATCTACGACACCGCCTTTGGGGTGGCGCTGGTGCACACCGCGCTGGCCCTGCCCTTTGCGGTGCTGGTGACCAGCAGCCTGTTTCTGGGCATCCCCAAGGAACTGGAAGAGGCGGCCTGGACCCTGGGCTGCAACCGCATCCAGGCCTTCCTTCGGGTGGTGCTGCCGCTGGCCCTGCCCGGACTGGCAGCCACCGCCATTTTTGCTTTTGTGATCTCGTGGAACGAGGTCTTTGCCGCCACCCTGCTCACCCTGCGCGAGCGCACCCTGCCCGCTTTCTTGCTGACCTCGCTCAACGACTCCCCCCTTCCTTTCCGCTTTGCTGGGGGCTTCTTCCTGATCGTGCCGGCCCTGATCTTCATCTTCATTATCCGGCGCTACCTGTTTACCCTGTGGGGCATCGCCAACCGGTGAGTTAGGGGTAGCGAGCAAGAAAGAATGGTGGCAGTGGCTTCTTTTGACAGTTGCTCCGCTGGCTTTTGGCTTTAAGCCTTCAGCTTTCGACCCTTTAGGAGGTTTATGGCTTCCATCCGAGTGGAAAACATCGAGAAAACCTTTGGCAAGTTCAAGGCCCTGAACGGGGTTTCGCTCGAGGTGCGCGACCAGGAATTTGTGGTGTTGCTGGGGCCCTCGGGCTGCGGCAAGACCACCTTGCTTCGCATCATTGCGGGCCTCGAGCAGGCCGAAAAGGGGCGGGTCTGGATTGGCGACCGGGACGTGACCCTACTCCCCCCGCGCTCGCGCAAAATCGCCATGGTCTTCCAGAACTACGCGGTTTTTCCACACCTTACGGTGTTCGAGAACATCGCCTTTGGCCTGCGGATGCAAAAAGTTACACCGGAAAAACTGCGGGCCAACGTGGAGCGGGCCGCCAGCCTGATGCACATCGAGAACCTGCTCGAGCGCTACCCCGCCCAGCTCTCGGGTGGGCAGCGCCAGCGGGTGGCGGTGGCCCGGGCCCTGGCGGTCGAGCCAGAAGTGTTGCTGATGGATGAGCCC
>CALFDH010000088.1 GCA_937950405.1 uncultured Meiothermus sp. | reverse complement strand
AACAAGCTTTCCCGCTGCCAGTAGGTCTCCTTGAACTGACCCCGCACGGCAAAGCCACGGGCCTGAAGACCTAGGTGCTCTGCCAGGATGAGTGCCCTGGGCAGGTGCGGTTCGTCGGTGACGATAATCACTTTGGACTTGCCGATGATGGGCGCTATGTTGCTCAAATTCTCCCAGGTGCGGCGGCTTTCTTGTTCACAATAAAGTACCGAACGTGGGATGCCCCTGGCTTGCAGATAGCGGCAGCCGACCTCGCCCTCGCTGAAGCGGTCACCGGGGCGACGGCCTCCGGTGACGGCAATGCGGGGCGCATAACCCTGGCGGTACAGGCGCAGGGCCGCCTCGAGGCGGTTTCGCAGAATAACTGAGGGCTCGCCGTTGTACTGCGCGGCCCCCAGCACCGCAATCCAGTCGGCTTTTTGCAACGGGCTGGAAGCGGCTTTGGGGCTAAAGAAAAGCAGCCCCAGAAAGAGCAACCCGAGTGTCCACCACCGCATATGCAAATTCTACCCCCAGCGTTGCAATAGCGCTTGCAACAACTCCCCAGGGTACTCGAAACGGGGGCGCAAAGTCGAGTTGTGCGGCGTGGCCAGAAACCACACCGGCAAGTCTATGGCCTGTGCTGCTTGCAGGTCTCCCTCCGAGTCACCGATGTAGAGGGCCTCGTGGGGTTTCAGGTCAAAGTGGGCCAGGGCTCGTTGCAACAGGGCCGGGCTGGGTTTAGGTGGGGCATCCTCGCGGGTAAGCACCAGGGCAAAGCGCAGACCGTGCTTTTGCAAAGCAAGCTCGGTTGCGGCCCGGTGGTTGTTGGTGAGGAGTGCGGTGATCAGCCCTACAGTATTCAGTTCACCCAGCAAGTGCACCATACCTTCACGTACTTCGGAGCTGGCCGACAAAGCCTGCTCGTACTGCAATAATTGGTGATGCAAGATAGCTTGTTCGCCCGGCGGGCGCCTGGCAATGCCATCCAGAATGAGGAGGTCAGGCTCGAGGCCATGACTTTTTTTGAACTCCGACCAGGGATTGAAGGCCCTTGGCTTTAGTATCGTGTCATCGAGATCGAAGAATATGGCTTTAAACCTTCCCACACCCTAAAGCCTACTTGGAGTTTACGTGGGTGGTTGGTTTTGTAGTCTTGTGACTTTTATCATCTTCCCCTGACAAAGCAGATGCTATACTTACTGCAAGTTGAGACCACGAGCCGCGCTCCCTGAAGCCCAAAACGGTGGATGGAGCGGGTTTGTCTTTTTGCTCAACTTGGGTGATTGATTAGTGGAGAAAATCTTCGGACGCACCAACGGTCTCAAGCCTAGCGAAAAGAAGCGCCTTGCCAATCTGTATAACCGCCGTGTGGGGGCCAACCGGCTCGTCTCGGCTGAACTGGCCCGCACGCTGGCGGCTCTGTCAGAGGAGCTGGAAAAGCCTATCAGCCTGCTGTTTGACCGGGGCGGGCGGGTGATCCGGGTAGCGGTGGGGGATGCCAAGGAACTGCCCGTGCCCGAGTCGGCCCTGGTTGAAACCCGTTTGTCCGGGTATCGTGTGCTGCACACCCATCTGGGCAACGGCGGGCTTTCGCGGCCCGACCTTTCGATGCTGTTCTTGCACCGACTGGATGCAATGGCGGCCCTGGAGGTAGCAGGGGGACACCCCAGCAAGCTGCACCTGGCCCAGCTTTCACCCCCCAAGGCCGATGAGGAAGACTGGCAGATTATGCCCTCCAGGCCCTACCATGAATACCTCGAGTGGGACTTAAGCGCTGCAGTGGCTGCCCTCGAGGAGGAGCTTTCACGCCAGGCCCGCGGCCTCGATTTGCGCGACGGCTCTGGCGAGCGGGCCGTGCTGGTGGGGCTCGACCAGGGCGAGGGGGTGCAGGCCGAGGTAGACCTGGCCGAACTGGCCGAGCTGGCCCGTACCGCCGGAGCCATAGTAGCCCACAAGGAACTGGTGTTCCGCCCCAGCCTTGACCCGCGCTATGCGATTGGCCGTGGCAAGGTGGAGGAACTGGTTTCCCAGGCCTACCACCAGAACGCGGGCACCCTGATTTTTGGCATCGAGCTGAGCGCAGCGCAGGCCCGCGAGCTGGAGGCCGTCACTGGCCTAAAAGTGCTGGATCGTACGCAGCTTATCCTGGACATCTTCGCCCAACACGCCCGCACTCCCGAGGCCAAGGTACAAGTGGAGCTGGCCCAGCTCAAGTATCTGCTGCCCCGGCTGGTGGGTAAGGGCAAAGAGCTATCCCGTCTGGGGGGCGGTATCGGCACCCGGGGGCCGGGTGAGACCAAACTCGAAGTGGATCGGCGCCGTTTGCAAGACCGCATCGCCGAGCTTACCCGTAAGCTGCGCGAAATTGCCGGTAGGCGGCAGGAAACCCGGCGCCAGCGTGATAAATCGGGCCTGCCCATGGTGGGGGTGGTGGGCTATACCAACGCGGGCAAAACCACGCTGATGCAGGCTCTGGCCAAAAAGGGCGAGGAGGGCGAGAACAAACTGTTTGCCACCCTGCGCCCGCTAACCCGCCGGGGCTTCCTGGCCGGCATTGGAGAGGTGCTGTACACCGATACTGTAGGGTTCATTCGCCACATGCCCAGCGACTTGCTGGAGGCCTTCCGCTCGACCTTAGAGGAGCTGCGCGATGCCGATGTGCTCTTGCACGTACTGGACGCTTCGCAAGAAGGAGCACTGGAGCGTTATCAGGTGGTAGAGGATTTGCTGGCCGACCTGGGCGTGGAGGCCAGGCGCCTTCTGGTGCTTTCCAAGGCCGACAAAGCGGGTGGCTACGACCTCGAGTTCCTCAAGGAGCGTCTGGGGGGCTTGCCCATTTCGGCTGTCAAGGGCTCCGGACTCCAGGAACTCAAGGAAGCGTTGGCCAGTACCCTGGTGGCCCAGGGGGTGCGTCCGGCGGCATGGGCCTATGTGCCCCCTGAAGCGACGGCAGTAGTAGCGGCTTCAACTGACTGATGTCCGGCCCCAGTGAACTGCGTTTGCTTTGACGCTAAGCGGATTTGTGTAGACTTGCATTTGCACGCTGGAGTTTGCGGCTCTGGGATTGGCGTCAAAAGGTCTGAAAACCCTTGAGTCCGGTGGCCTCGCTCCACTGTACGTCTATGTGCTCAACTTTAGCCCCCCTGGGCCCTTGCCGCAGATGGTAGATGAGGTGCTCGAGGTCGGTCTTTTCACCTTCAGCCACGACTTCAACCCGACCATCGGGCAGGTTCTCGGCGTAGCCCGAGAGGCCAAGCTCAAAGGCTTTCTTGCGGGTGAAGTAGCGGTAGCCCACCCCCTGCACCTGTCCACTGACCAACACGGTTATTCGCAGCACGACTCCAATCTACAACAGCGCCAGGTGCAAACCGGCCCGTGTGGTGCGGGAAGGAATGGGTAACTGCTCAGAGTGCACAGTTGATTGGTCTTGAGCGTGAAGTTCGCTCCGGGAAGCTTCGTATCGGTGCGGTTCGGCACGAGGAAATCTTTCCATCCTCAAGGTAAAGGTACTTTCGGGTTCTCATCATTTGCATGGACATCGTCATTGCAACCCCTCACCTGGCGACACCGGGTTGTCGTCAGAGTTGTTTTATTCAAATGAGTACCAAACCGGCCAGCGGTGTCGCCACCCACTCCCGCAAGGGGAGAGGGAAAGGGGAAAACGATAAAAGTCTGATGCGCTTTGTGTAGAGGCTCGGAAGAGGGATTGCCCAACCAGGGTAAAGTGATTTTTGAACCAGGCATAAATTTGGGTAGCTCGTAACAGACCGGATTGGCTTCCAATGGGCATTTTCCTAGATTCCACTCAGACTATTGGGCTAGACTGAATGTCGTGCGGTTTTGGCGCTGGCTTCCGGCAATTTTGCTCCTCCTGCTGGTGGGGCTGCCGGCCTTTCCGCCGCTAATTAACTACGCACTCAGCGAGGGCCTCAAAGCCGTGGGTTTCACCGGGCAATGGCGGGCGGTGGGAGGCTATTTGCTGGGGGGCCTCGAGCTTCGAGAGGCCCGGCTCGAGGGCAACGGGTTACGGCTCGAGGCCCAGCGCCTGCGGATTGGCTACAACCTGCTGAGCTTGCAGCGGCGCGAACTGCCCTTACGGATATTCGCCGAAGAGGGCGATGTTTTTTTGCGCTGGGACGCGATTATTCCCGAACAGCGCCAGCCCGGGGCCCCTGCGCCCATCCGCCTGCGGGTAGATGAGCTGGTGCTGAACCGCGTCAGTGTGCAGATCGAGCAGAGCCAGAAGTTTTTTTTGCCCACCTTGCGGGCAACGGTGCGGGGCAGTGGCCCCTATCAGGTTTCGGTGGCGCTGCCGGACGGCCAACTGAGCGGCACGGTCTGGCGCACCGGGCGCGAGTTCGAGGCCTGGCAGATTCAGGCCAGGGGCGATTTGCGGGCGGCCCGCTACTGGTTCGATGGCTTCGAGGCGGGGGAGCTCGAGGGCACCTGGACCATTGGCCCCAGGGTCAAGAACGGCATCCTGGGCAGGAACCAGATCAAGAACGCGCGGGTGAAGATTGTGGGCTTCAGCCTCAGCGATATTTTCGGTAGCGTGGATTTTGATGGGCAGAGGGTCACGGCCAACCTGGTCGGGCGGGGTTTGGAGGGCCCCCTCAAGGGCTCGGCCACAGTGGACCTGCCCAACCAGGAGTACCGCTTCCGGGTCGAGGGCAACCCCACCCTGCCGGCCCTGGCGCAAAACTTTGGCCTGCGCCTGCCGGTCAGCGGCGGCGGGCCGCTGGTGCTCGAGGGCCGCGGCTGGCAGAACCTGGTGCTGAGCGGGCGCTACCGCGGCGAAGGCCGCCTCCTGAACGAGCCCCTGACCTACGAAGGCACCCTGGCCTTCGACCGGAGGTTCCGCCTGGATACTGTGGTGGACGGCGCTTTTTTCGACCGAACCTTTCAGGCCACGGTGGCCCTGCGCAACACCGACGAGTACACCGTGGCCCTGCGCGACTCCTTCCAGAGCAACCTGCGCCTCCGGGGCAAGGGTTCGAACACCCAGGCCGAGGGCACCCTGGTCTGGCCCCGGCCCCTGCTGGGGGAGGCGGGGGTGCGTTTTGCCAGTACCGGGCCGCGCTGGCGCCTGGCGGTGCAGTCGGAAAACGTGGGCCTGCCCACGGCCAAGCCCTTCAGCCTGTCTGGCGCCCTGCAAGGGCAGGGGGCGGCGGTGCAGGGCCGGCTGGGCGCGGTGAAGCTGAACGGCACCTGGGATAACCTGCAGATGCAGCTTACGGGGTTGGAGCTGCTGGTGGGCCAGCTTACGGGGCAGGCCAGCCTGAAAGCGGGGCGTTTTAGCGGCGACCTCAACTACGACTCGCCCTATGCCCGCTTTCCCATTGCGGTACGGCAGGAGGGGAACACCTGGCGGCTTTCCAACCGCTATGCCGAGGGCCTTTACCGGGGCGGGGTGTTTTCGCTGGGGGTGCGTGACCTGCCGCTGCAAATTCTGGAAGCCTTCAAGCTCTCGGGCGAGGTGCGCTATGCCGAGGGCAGGCTCTCGGGCGGCTGGAACCTGCAGAGCGAACGGGTAGCGATTGACGGGGAGCTATACGACCTGGCCACCCGCTACCGGGGCGAGGTTCGCACCCCCTTGCGGGTGCTGCCCCTCAGCGGTACTGCTGACAGCAGCGGACTCAAGGCCCGGCTCGAGACCCTCGATATCACCGCCAACGGAACCAGCGGACTGCGGCTGCAGGGGCCGCTGGTGCTGGGGCCGCAGATCCGCCTGGAAGCCAACCTGGGTTTGCAGGGCTCGCTTTACCGGGGCCAGGTCGGTTTCGACTCACCCTGGCTGCGCGGCAGGGTGGAGGGGCGCGGGGCCACGTTGTGGGCCAGCACCGAAGGCTATGCCGAGCTTACAGGCCCGGTCTGGCCCACCACCGCGCTCGAGGGCCGCCTGACCCTGCCGCTCTCGGGCGCGATTGAAGTTCCCCCGGTGCCCCTGCGAGCAAACCGCACCGAGGTGCGCTGGCCGGGAGGGCGGCTCGAGCTGAAGGCCGGGCTCCCCTTTGAAGGCATCCTGCCGCTTTTAGTGAACCGCGAACCGGGCAGCTTACAGGCCCGAGGGAACCTCGAGCGGGGCAGCCTGGAACTGCGAACCCCCTATGGCGTGTTGAACGGGCAGGGTGCCTGGCGCAACCTGGCAGTGCGGGGGCGCCTGAGCTACGCCGGGTACGCGGGCGAGCTGCAGGGGCAGGCCGATCTGTTCGGGCTGGGCTATCAGGGGCGCTTGCGCCTGCCAGAGCTGGAGGGGGCGCTCGAGTTCTGGGGCCGCAGCACCAACCTGAGCTACTCCGGGCTCTTTCAGAATGGCCGCCTGACGCTGGCCGGGGACTATCGCCTGGTAACGGGCAGGCCCCTGGAAGGGCTGCGCCTGCGGGCCATTGCCACCGGCTACGACCTGCGCCGCTGGGGGCTACCCGGAACCCTGTCGGGCAACTGGTCGGAGCAGGGTGGGCGCCTGAATCTGGAAACCCCCTATGGGCAGGCCCAGATGACGGGTCGGGCCTTGCTGGGGCTGGTAAGCCTGGAGGCCCAGAGCCCCTACGGTACGCTGCGGGGGCTGCTCTCCACGCAGTCGGTGGCGCTGCGGGGTAGTTTGCGGCTTCCTTACCTGAGCGGTTCGGTGGAGGTGGCTGGGCCCTGGAACAACCTGGAAGCCCAGGGCCAGGGGCGCTACAACCTGCCTTATCTGGAACCCCAGCCCTGGCGGCTCAGCGCGAACGTGCTGGAACAAACCTGGAGGCTGGAGGGGCCGCTGGAACTGGAGGGCAAAGGGCTCTCCTATGCCGGAAGAGTCAACTGGCCCTACCGGCTCCTGGAGCGCAGCGGGGTTTTGCAGGGCAGCCTGGAAGGGCAGTCGCTCGCTGTGGCGGGGAGCTTTCGCACCACCTATGCGGGCCTTCCTCTGAGTGCTACCGTGCAGGCCGAAGGTGCAAATCTTGAGCAGCTCCGTGCGACCCTCAACCTGCCCGAAGGCCGGGTGCAACTGGCCAAAGGGGAGGTGGGGTTCGACCTCGAGACCGTCCACCTGGCCCGAATTTGGGGCGCCGATGTGCAGGGGCGTCTGAGCGGAAGCCTGGACTTAGCGGGGTTGCTTTCGGCAGGGGGCCTTGCGTCCGCGGTGCCGGAAGGCGAGATGGCGGGGCAGCTCTTGGTCTATGGGCAGCGGGTGGTGGTGGATTACAAAGACCGCTCCCTCTCGGCTTTTTTACCACAGTACCGGGCCGGGGTGGTGGTGGAGCTCGAGCCCGGCCTCGACCCCCGGCTCATTGGGGTGGGCGACCTCGAGGGCTTGCTCAGTGTGGGCGAGCAGCTTCAGGGCCGGTTGTCGTACCGCGTGCAGGATGTAAGTGTAGAGGCCCAGATTCAAGGCCCGCGCCTTCGGCCCACATTTTCGCTTTTGGCCCAGACGCCGGTAGCTACCGTGGAGGCGCAGGGGAGCTATGCCCTTCAGCAGAACCGGGGGCAGGCCCAGGTTCGGCTCGAGAGCCCCTACGCTCAGGCCAGCCTGGAACTCTCCAGCACGGGTAGCAGGTACCAGGCCAGCGGGCGGTTGGCCAGCCTGCAATACCTGCGACAGAACGGGCCGGTGCGCCTGAGCGGCGACGGAGCCCGCTGGACGCTTGTGTGGGCTGCCCCCATGCGGGTGGAAGCCCAGGGTCAGGCGGCCAGTCTGGACGAGGTGCGGCTCTCGGGGCAGGGGAGCCTCGAGGTGGCCGAGCGCCGCTTTGCCCTCTCGGGCAATATGGCCCTCAGCAGCGAAACCTTTGCCGGACAGATGGAGGCCCGGGGGGAGCAGATTGCCCTGGAACTCCGGGGAGAGGGACCGAGCCTGGTGGCGCGGGGAACTGTCTACGAAGCCTATGTGGAGGCCCGTACCAACCGCCGGGGCGACCTGAGCGGCCAGGTGGGCTATACCCGCACCCTGGCCGCCAACACCCTGAGAGCGCGGGGCACCCTGGGCGGAACCCTGTTCAAGCCGGAGCTCCTGGGTGAGGGCACCCTGGCCGGACGCGGGGCCGAGGTGGCCCTCAAGTTCGGCTATCAGGCAGCTTCCCCTCGGGACGGGCGGGAGCCCGTGCGCCTAGAGGAGCAGCTCTGGGCCGAAGCCCAGGGGGCGGGGTTGTCGGCCAGTTTTGCCGGCGGTGTGGTGAAGCTCAGCATGGACAGCGACTTGGAGCCCTTTGTGGGCCTGCCGATCCGCCTGGAGACCCAGGGCGAAGGGCCCTGGGAGACCCTCAAACTGCCGCTCCGGGTCAGCGGCCCCAACCTCGAGGCCAGCGGTACGGCCTTCCCGGCCAAGTTACAGGCCCAGATAGGGGGTCGCTACGAGCAACAGCGGTTCGACCTGAGCTACAACCGCGAGGGGACGATCCCCTGTCGGGACGGGCAGAGCCCGTGCACCACGCTGCAACTGCGGCTCGATGGCCCCTACGCGAGCGGCACCGCCCGCTGGGTGGGCAATGGGGCGATCCCCTGTCGGGACGGGCAGAGCCCGTGCACCACTGGGCCAAGTGGGTTGCTGCAACTGGACCTTCCGCTGCCCGGCGGACGTCTGGTGGGGCGGGCCAGCCTGGCGGAGGGCCGGGTCGAACTCGAGGGGCGGGAGGGCTGGCAGGGCTCCTTGCGGGGGCAGTTGCGCGAGGGCTGGGCCCAGCCGACCCGCTGGCAGCTCGAGGCTGGCCTGCAAGGCCCTTTGCCCATTCAGGGTGCATCCGAGGCCCCCCGGCTTTTTTTGCAGGGCCGCCTCGACCTCGACGCCGCGCCGCTGGCCCTGCGGGGCAGCGCAGAGGTGCGGGTGCCGGAGTGGGGTGCGGTGCAGCTCAGCGCCCAGGGCAGTGAAATTGACCTGCGCGGCCTGGCCGAACTGGCCCCCCTTACCGGACGCCTGCGCCTGAACCCTTTACAGGTCAACTGGTCGTATGTGGGGGCTTTGCCGCGTGGGCTGGGGAACCTCGAGGCCCGGGGTACCTATCCGGGCCAGTGGATTGCGGGCCGGTATCAGATTGCCGGCCAGAGTGCCAACCTCGAGGGCCAGGCGACCCGCTTGCACCTCCGCGCCCCAGGCATGGAGGCCACCCTGACCCCAGAGGGGCTCGAGGCCCGATTGCAAAACTACAACCTGAGCGGCCTTCAACTGAGCGGGCGTGTCGGCGGCCCCTGGAATGGCCTGGAGGGCAACCTGGACTGGGATGCTTTGGGCCGCCGGGGTGCCATCCAGGCCGCCTGGCAGCAGAACCAGTTGCGGGCCAGCCTGAGCGGGGACCTGGCCGGTTCGGTGGGCTACGCCCAGACCTGGTCGGGGCGGCTGCGCTTCCGCGAGGGCAACCTCGAGCTTTCCGGCGCCGGAATTCCGGTGGTGGAGGGCGAGGTGCTGGGCCTGGCGCTCCGCTTGCGCTATCCCATGCTCCAGGTAGCCCCCAACCGCGAGAGCCTGAACAGCCCAACCCCGTCCAGTACACGACGGGCCAGCAGCCTGATAATCAACCTCTCCGAGCGCAGCGCCTCGGGCGAGCTCGATGTGCGGAATGTAGAAGTGCGGGGTCAAGGGCCTGAGCTCGAGGCGGTCTATCCTTTTGCGGGGGGGCGCCTGGTGGCAGGCCTGGATTTACAGACCTATGCGGTACGCCTGGCAGCCCCCGAGCTGGGGTCTGGAGAACTCCAGTTCAAGCAGGGTCAGCTCAGCGGGGGGCTCAACCTGGCCGCCTTTGGGCTGGACGTGGCGGTGGAGGGGTCTGGACAGAAAGCCACCTTGCGGGTGTCGCACCCTGAGACGCCCTGGTTGCCCTGGAAAACCGGCACGCTGAATGGACAGATTGGCCTGGACGGGCGCTGGGAGGCCCTTTACCGCGACGTTGAAAACAAACAGCAGCTCGAGGCCGAAGGGCGCCTGCTCGAGGCCGTATTGAGCGCCAGGGGGCCCTGGCTCCAGGGGCAGATGAAATATACAGGCCGGGGAGATTGGCAGGGCAACCTGAACGTTGATCTGCCCCTGGAACTGCTGGCCAGCCGCTTGCAACTCACCCTCGAGGGTAAGGAAACCCTGACGGCCAAAGGTAACCTGGTGGGCGACCTGGGCCGCCTGGAAGTGGAAGCCCGCCTGGCCCGCGATGGACTGCAAGCCCGCGCTGGTTTCAGCGACCTGGCCCTCGAGGAAGTCCCACAGGTCAGTAGCCGTCTGCCCTTCCTTACCGGACGCGCTACCGGGTCGTTGGAGTACAACCAGGGAGCGCTAGAGTTTAACCTCGGGAGTCCCGGTCTGCGGGTCAGGGGCGACGACCTGGCCCTGGCCACCCGCGCCCAGGGTTCCTTCAGCAACGGTCTGCTGCGGGCCGACCTCAGCTTCGAGCGCACCGGTAATCAAGGCACGCTGGGCGAGAATGGGGTACTGGGCTCCAACCGCACCACTGCCAAAGTCAAGCTGGAAAACGGCATTCTGAGTGGCGAAGCCACGGCGGCCTCTTTCCCCTTGCACTGGCTGTTTTCCACCTGGGCGGGCGACCTAGCCGGGCAGGCCTACTGGACGGGCCAGACCACCTTCAGCTTCAACACCCGCCGCCCCTGGGCCTCCAAGGGCATCTGGGTGGGCGAGTACCTGCGTTTCCAGGGCGGTGGCGACACCCTGGTGGGTACCGCGGCCCTGCGCTTTGAACAGGAGCGGCTCTACATCGACCAACTGGCCCTCTCGGGTAAGGGTACCTGGAGTGGTTCAGGTTTTTATGGGCGGCAGGGCAGCAATCTCCGATTGAACCTGGAAAATACCAGCTTCACCCCTGTTTTGCAGGTAATCCCCAACCTCAAACCCCTCACCCCCGAAGGCAGCGGTACCTTGCGCCTGGCTTCTAGCGGGCAGGTTTTCGACCTTACGCTGGAAAACTTCAATTTCAAACTGGGGCCCGTTCGGGCCGAGACCCCCCGCGCGGTGCTCCGGGTGGGCGAGACTGCCAGCGCCGAGGGGCGTCTCAGACTCACTGCACCCTACCC
The DNA here is from genome assembly GCA_937950405.1 of uncultured Meiothermus sp. GTDB lineage: Bacteria > Deinococcota > Deinococci > Deinococcales > Thermaceae > Meiothermus. The sequence continues at coordinate 4,603 of CALFDH010000088.1, read as the reverse complement.
CGCCGAGGCCGAACTGTCGGGCGAGGGAGACCTCAGCAATTTCATCGTTCGGGCCAAGGGTACAGCCGACCTCCCGCTCCTGAGCCCCAATGAGCCTTTTGTGCTGACCTTCGGCTACCCGGCCTATACCCTGGATGCCCAGCTCGAGCGCCAGAACGCCCGTCTGGCGGGCACGGTTTTCCCGCAGCTCATCCTGGCTTTGCAGGGGCAGGTGCCGGTCAGTTACCCGCAGTATTTCTTGCTCGAGGGCTTGCTTGATACCAACCTTATTCTGCGCTATCAGCGCGGGGCCTATATCGTCCAGGGTTCAGCCGATGTGATCCGCGCTCGACTGGGTTTGCCGGAGGGGCAGCGCGAGGTCACTATCGCAGCACCTCCAGAGCCGGGGGCCACCCGTGCAGCCAACGTGGTACCGGTGGAGTTCAACAACATCCGCCTTCGGGCCGAACGGGGGGTACTCATTCAAGAAACCCTAGCCCAGGGTGAGCTTGCAGGCGAGCTCTTTCTCAACGGCGATTTCACCAATCCCTTCCTCTCGGGCGAAGTGGTGCCCCTCAGGGGCAACTTCAAGCTCTGGGATCGGGACTTCACCATCCGCGACCGTTTACCCGATGAGCGGAGCTATGCCCGCTTCAGTCCGGCGGCGGGCATCCTGCCCGATTTGCAGATCGTGGCGGATACCCAGGTGCAGGACCGGGGTCAGGACAACCGGCGCATTCAGATTAACCTGACCCTCAAAGGTGAGTTTGTACGGCAGAATGGCCGTGTCAAGGTCAACCTGACCCCCACCTTTGTGGCCCGCTTCAACAACGACATCGCCCGCAAGAACGATGGCCAGCCCTATACCGATGCCGAAATCTACGCCCTGTTGCTGCTAGGCCGCTCCGACCTCTCGGCACTGCCTGCCGATATTGCCCAGACTGGCCTTCAGGCGGCGGTGCAGAACTTTATTGTGGGGCAGCTCGAGCGCGAACTGGCCAAGGCCCTGGGACTGGATCAGGTCAGGGTTGAAATCCCTGCCCTCAACGGTGGAACCATCGAGGAAACCCGTTTTACCATCGGGCGCTACCTGTTGCCTGAGCTGTTCTTCGCTTATACCGTAGACTTGCGGGGCTACCAGACCATCTTTGCCGAGTACCAGCAAGGCGATTACCGATTCCGCTTCAGCAGCGAAATTTTTCCGCAACCAAGGCCCGAACTAACCTTTGGCTACACCATTCGCCCCATCGGGGCCGACCTTACCCTGGACATCGCCACCGGCGTCGGCGATGGCACCCGCAACGATGGGGTCAGATTCGGCATCGGTTTTACCTTCCGCTTTTAGCGCAGCGTTGTAGAGATACCCATACACTTCTACTGTTTCCACTTCCACAGAGCTATAGCCCAAAAGCCCCCTCCCTACCACGTAGGGAGGGTGGGGGAGGGTATTGGGCAAGGCCCTGGATAGACCAGCTCTGTGAAGGCGCTGTCCGGCAACTCCACCACACCGAGTCTCTGGGCCTGCGACTTGTGACCTGAGACCTGCGACAGTGTACATTGACCCCATGCAAACCTGTCCTACTGGGCCTTGGGCTTTGGCCCATACTTGCTCAGGATGGTTTCGCGGGTGATGTACACCACCTGGGCGGGGTCGGTGAATAGGTGGCGGGCAATTTCGCCCCGGTAGAGCCAGGCAAACCAGGCCGTTGTAATTTTGGACTGCATTTCCATAGCTTTGGGCACCGGATGGGTCTTGAAACCCAGGGCCAGCGCCCCTTGCCCCAGATAGCTGTAGCCGAACAGAAACCGTACCTCGGGGTGCTCCTCGAGAAATTTCACGGTCTCCTTGAAAGTTTCACGGAAGGCCCGCAAAACCTGCATGGGAGACATATCGGCCATACGCGCCGACTCAAAGTGAATGTGGGCGCAGGGTGTGCCCCTGGGGTACTCGGGCAGGTCGGGGCCAGGGTACGGCTGGATTTCCAGGCGCAGGATGTGGTCATAACGATACCCCACCTTGATACTGTTCACCTTTCGGTCGTAGCGTTCCTCGTAGCCCTGGTTAATCCGGATGAGCCCCTGGCGTGGGCCCAGGGGTTTTGCTGCCAGCTCATCCAGGGTGACCGCCTCGTAGCCGTTTTCCACCAGTTTGGGCAGCAAGAGCTCCAGCACCCGTAGGGTGCGGACGGGGCCATCGTGCAGGAGCACCACCGAACCCCCCTTCAGGTAAAACAGCATTCGTTCCACCAGTTGTCCAGCCGGTTTGTCCAGCCAGTCCTGCGACTCGAGGTCCCACAGCGCTATCTGCTTGCCCTGTAGCCTGGCAAAGAGGCGCGTAAAGGGTGAGTGGATGCCCCAGGGGGGGCGGTAGAGCTTGCCGGGGCTTTTTTGGATGTGCTCCCACTCCGTCCAGGGGGCCATCAGCACGGCGGGGCGGTGCCAGTAGCCGTGGGCTTCGATCTGGTGGCCTGCCGATGCAATCTTGGCTATCAGGTCAGGGTGCTGTTCGGCTTTTTGTCCGGTTAGGAAAAAAGTGGCCTTGCAGCCGTGTTTTTGTAGCAGATTCAGCAGGGGCTCGGTCTGTTCCGAAGGCCCATCGTCAAAGGTCAGGGCAATTTTGGGCTGGGCCCGGTTGCCCCAGGCCAAAGCCCCCACCCCCATCCACCTTCCCAGCACATCCGCTAGTGCATAGGCCAGCAGGGCCACGATCAGCAGCGAACCCACTAAGGTTGCGGCGTCCACCAGGGCCTCCACAAAGCGAAAATGTAAAAAATACTCAGCAAGAGCATAATCGTCCCACCGGCAAAGAAAGGGGCGTTATTGGCTATGGCTGCGGCCAGTACCCCACCCACAGCGGGGCCGGTCGCGTGACCCAGCCCCTCCACGGTCATGAGTGTACCCCAGGCGGCGGCACGGTTGTTTTCCGGTAACAGCCGCACCACCAGTGCATTCCAGGCCGGGCCAAAGCAACCAAAACCAACCCCCCCGACCGCGGCCAGCAGCAGCAAGACCGGAAGCTCTGGCTTGAGGCCCAGACCGATCATGGCCAGCCCGATGAGCAGCAGCCCCACAATCAGCAGTTCGCGGGGGCTTTTGCGGTCGGCGTAGCGGCCTGTCCAGATGAGCAAAACAGTAGAAATAACCCCTCCAAGCACAATCAGCACCGTGATCCAGAACATGCTCAGGCCCAGGCCCTGGGCGTACTTGAGGATGTAAAAACTGAATAAGGCTGGGGCAAAGGTCTGTCCAAAGGCGGCGGGAATGAAGAGCAAAAGCCGCCGCCAGGGGTAGAGCTCCTGCCGGGGCGGGCGAACGCGCTCAGGGCGGAATATGAGCGATAGGCCCAGCACGATCACCACAACCTGCACCCACTCGAGCACGCTCAAGGCCAAAGCAGGGTTGAGCTTGGTCAAAAAACCAATCCCGAGCACCCCAATCCCCGTCCAGGGGGCGGTGAGCATGTTGGTCAGGGTAACCGCCCGGCCCTCCCGTCCCTGTACCGCTACCTGGCTGCTCAGCGTTAGTAAGCCGGGAAAGATTGCCGACAGCGACACCCCCCAGACCAGGCTCAGGCCAAACAGCAGTAAGGGCGACTGGGCGTGGGGCGCAATCAGCAACACCAGCAGCCCCACCCCCCCACCGGCCAGCGTGACAATGCCCATCCCCAGTTTTTGTGAAAGGTAGCCCCCCAGGCTTTTGCTAAAACTATCGGATAGGAGGTGAATGCTCCAGGCCGTGCCAATCACGGCCAGGGTGAAACCCAGGTGGCCCCCATGAATTGCTAGATATCCGGCGTAGAATCCGTTGCGTACGCCTTCCAGCAAGCCCCAGGCCAGTATGAGCCGCCCAATGGCCGACAATCCTTTGAGGCGCCAGGGGGAAAAACGTTGTAACTTGAGGCGCACGGCTTAGAGTATACCTGTGCGCATCTCGGTGGTGATTCCTGCCCGAAATGAAGAAGCCTTTATCGAGGGCTGCTTGCAAGCGCTCAAAGGCCAGACCTTGCCGCCCGACGAAATTATTGTGGTGGACAATGGTTCAACTGACCGGACAGGCGAGTTGGCGGTGGGAATGGGGGTCAAGCTGGTCAACTGCCCAACTCCAGGGGTCGCGGTGGCCCGCCAGGCCGGCCTCGAGGCCGCCACCGGCGACTGGGTGGCCACCACCGACGCCGACAGCCGGCCGGTTGCGGGCTGGCTCGAGGCCCTGCGACCCCACATGGAGCACAGCGTGGCCCTCTATGGCCCCTTGCGCATGTTTGGGCTTCCTGCCTGGCAGGAGGAACTCACCGAACTGGGCTACGGGGTCTTCCTCAAGCTCATGCAGCTTTTGGGTAAGCCCAATCTGGCTGCCGCCAACATGGCCTTTCACCGCCAGACTGCGCTGGAAGTGGGTGGCTACCCTTTGGTAGAGGCAAGGGAGGATGTGATCCTGGGCTGGATGCTAAAACGCAAAGGCCCGGTACGCTTCGTGCGCAATGCGCTGGTGCACACCTCGGCCCGCCGGGTCAACAAGGGCTGGCTGCGCTTTTTATGGCAGCAGGCTCGCAACCTCAGCGGGAGTTCGGCAGGTTACTTTGAGGCAGGCGAGGGAAAGGAATCTTGAGTCGTTTGGGCTCGAACTC
>CALFDH010000087.1 GCA_937950405.1 uncultured Meiothermus sp. | reverse complement strand
GCTGCTATCGGCAACTGTGGCGGCGCAGGCGCTCTGGCTTTTGCGGCAGCCCGAGGCCCTGGCACGGCTTTGGTGGCTGCAGACCCACCTGAAGCCCTGGATGGTGCTCCTGGCCCTGGCGGTGCTGGTGCGGATTCCGGTGCCGCTGTGGCCCGAGGGCTTTGCCCTGATTAGCCTGGTGCAGATGTTGCTCATTGGCCTGGCCGCGCTGTGGTGGGGCTTCGCGCAGATAGGAGCCCGGATTGGCCTGCTGTTTGGGCTGGCCTTTGCCCTGGGCCTGGGGGTAGAGCTGCTGGGCAGCAAAACCGGCCTGCCCTTTGGGCTCTACACCTACCAGGGGGCCCCGCCGCCCACCGTGCTGGGCGTGCCCCTGATAGTGCCGCTGGGCTGGTTTGCCTTGGTGCTCTCGGCGCACGGACTGGCCGGGGGACGGCCCTGGCTGACCGGGCTTCTGGTGGTGGCCTGGGACCTGGGCCTGGAAGCCCTGATGCCTGCCAAGGGCTACTGGACCTGGCATGACCCCCACCCTCTCTGGTACGGCGCACCTTTGCAGAACTACCTGGCCTGGTTTGCGGTGGGTTTTGTGATTTCCTGGATGTATGGTCGGCTGGGGCCCGGGTTGCACCGGGACCGGTCTTTTGGCTGGGCGTACCGCCTCGAGGCCCTGTTTATTCCGGTAGGGCTGGCCCTATTTGGTCTGTGGCCGGCGGCTTTGGTGTGTGGCTTGGCCATGAATCTGCTGGCCTGGAGTGAATATCTGCGTGGATGGGCGGGGGAAAGATTCGGACGGATAGCCGACAGCCGATAGCCGGCGCAACGAAGGAAGCGAAACTGGCCGTGCCCACCCTTGCTATACCTGAAGGCCAAAAGCCACTCGGCTCCAGGCCCACGACCTCTCTCGTTGCGCTAACCCCTCGACCTTCGGCGGTTGGGCCTGGTAGGGTGTAACCGTTATGCGACCCTGGGAACGATTGCTGGCCGCCTTCTTCCGGGCGCTGTTTAGGCGTTCGGTGCGGCAGGGGCTGCGGGGGGTATGGGTGCGGGGTGCACTGCCGGAAGGGGCTTTTGTGCTGGCAAGTAACCACCATTCCTGGTGGGACAGCTACTTGCTGCCGGTTTTGTTCTGGAGCGACCGGCGGCCTTTCAAGATTGTGGTGGGGGAGCGCCGTCTGCGCGAGTTCGCCTTTTTTCATCGCCTGGGGGCGGTCTCGGCGGCCAGGCCCCGTGAGGGCCTGCGGGCCTTGGCGCAAGGCGAGGTGCTGATCGTTTTCCCGGAAGGTGAACTGCGGCCTCCGGGGGCGCTGGGTGAGCTGAACAAAGGGGTGGTCTGGTTTGCCGAGAAGGCCGGGGTGCCGGTGGTGCCGGTGGCCTCGAGGGTCGCCCTGCGCGGGCACGAGTTTGCCGAGGCCTATCTGGTGTTCGGCGAACCCCTGGGGCCCGACCTGAACCGGTTGCGCCTGCAGCTAGAACAGATGCTCACCGAGCTGGACCACCAGATTCGCACCGCCCCCGCCGAGGAACCCCTGCCCGGCTTCGAGCGTCGTATCGCCGGGCGCAAGAGCACCCACGAGCGCATGGCGGGCTGGGGGGCGGCGCTGGGTAAACTGACGGGAGGACGTTGAAAGCTCAGACAAGGCCGGTGGTTGACCGCCAGTTGACCCCTCGACCCCTAACCCCTATGCCCGCTCTCCTCGATTACGTCCTCTACACGGTACTGGCCTGGCTGGGCCTGAAGCTCGGCATCCTCCTCCTCAACCTGGGGTTTTTTCCGGTACTGCGGCGGGAAAAGTTGCGGGGTCCACGCCCCACGGTCTCGCTCCTGGTGCCCGCCCGCAACGAGGCCCACAACCTGCGCGAGACCCTGCCGGGGATGCTCCTGCAAGGGGTGCAGGAGATTCTGGTGCTGGACGACCACTCCACCGATGGCACCGCCCAGGTGGTCGAGGCGTTCAGCCGCCAGGATACTCGGGTGCGACTCTTGCCGGGCCTGCCCAAACCCGAGGGCTGGATGGGCAAGACCTGGGCCTGCTTTCAACTGGCCCAGACCGCCCAGGGGGAGGTACTGCTTTTTACCGATGCCGACGTGTACTGGCGCAAGCACGCGGTGCGGGCGGTGCTGGCCCGGATGGAGCGGGAGCGCGCCGGGCTGGTCTCGGTCTACCCTCGCCAGATTACCCCCAGCCTGGCCGAGCGGGTGCTTTTGCCCCTGATTGACGATGTGCTGCTGTGCTACCTGCCTTATCCGCTCATCGCCACGCCCTTCCCTTCGGCGGCGGCGGCCAACGGGCAGGTGATGGCCTTTACACGGCAGGCCTACCTGGCGGCGGGGGGCCATTCGGCGGTGCGGGGGGAGGTGCTCGAGGACGTGCGCCTGGCCCAGAAGACCAAAGCTGCCGGCGAACGCCTGGCGGTAGCCCTGGGGGGCGGGCTGGTGGCGGTGCGGATGTACCGGAGCTTCGCAGAAATTATCGAGGGGCTGGGCAAGAACCTGATCGAGTTCCACGGGAAGAGCCGGGTGTTGCTGGCCCTCTCGTACCTGGGCCACCTGACGGCCTACACGCTGTGCTGGCCGTTGGCCCTGCTCGACCCGGCGTGGCTCTGGGTGGGTGGCCTGGGGCTCCTGGAGCGCTTGTTGCTGGGCCTCAAGACCGGGCGCGAAGGGTGGGAGTGGGTGCTCGTACCGCTGGCCCCGCTTTTCAGCACCCCCATCTATTTGCGCTCTGGGCAAAAAAGATACACCTGGAAAGGGCGAGAATATACCCGATGAAGGCTATTGTGGTGGGGGCGGGTTTTGCCGGGCTGGCCGCAGCCTTGCGGCTTCGTAAAGCCGGGCTGGAAGTAACGGTGCTGGAGCAGTTCGACCAGCCGGGCGGCAAGGCCATCGGCTGGGAGGGTGTGCCCACCGGCCCCACGGTGCTAACGCTACCCGAAATTCCCCGCCAGATTCTGGGTGCCTTTGGGCAGGAGTTGGCTGGGCTCAAACCTGTTTCCCCCCTTACCCGCTATGCCTGGCCGGATGGCCGGGTCTTTGCCCCTGAGCTCGAGCTAGGGGCCACCCTGGCCCAGCTTTCGGCCCAGGAAGCCCGCGATTACCGGCGCTTGCTGGACCAAGCCCGCACGATGTACGAAGGGGCCCGGGAGACCTTCATTTTTAGCCAGCCCCCACAGGTTTTCCGACTCCTGCAGTACGGCTTGCGCGAGGGCGTGAAAGCCCATCCCCTGCAACCCCTCTCGGCCCTGGTGCAGTCGGGCCCCTACCTGACCCCTTTTTTCCTGCGCTTTGCTACCTATCTGGGCGCCAACCCCTACCGGGCCCCGGCGGTACTGCACAACATCGCCTGGGTGGAGCTGGGGCTGGGTGTGTTTCACCTGCCGGGCGGGATGCGGGCTCTGGCCCAGCAACTCTACGAACTGGCCCGGGCCCAGGGGGTCCAGTTTTTGTTCGGGCACAGGGTGCTCCAGATGCAGCGCCTGCCGGGGCGGGTGGGAGCCCTGCAAACCGATCAGGGCTGGCACAGCGCCGACCTGTATGTCTCGGCGGCGGATCGACACTTCACCCTCGGGTGGCTGGGCCTGCCGGTACCCCAGGAGGCCCTGGGGGTCTCGGGGTTTGCCGTGCTGATGAAGCTCTCCGAGGCCGTGCCGCTGGGTCATTTCATCTATTTTTCGGCGGACTACCGCGCCGAGTGGAACCAGATTGCCGCCGGGCGCTGGCCCCAGGACCCCACCCTTTACCTGCACACCGACGGCGACACCGCCTTCTTGCTGGTCAATGCGCCCCCTTTGCCGCCAGGCACCTCGAGCCCGCCTGAAAGCCAGGCCTACGCCGCGCATTTGCTCCAGAAGCTGGCCCAGCTACACCCCCTTCCCATCAGAGCGTGGCAGGCCTTGAGCCCGGTGGACTATAGCCGCACGGCCTACCGGGGTGCTTTGTACGGACGGGCTCCGCACGGGTTGTTGGGGGCGCTGCGCCCCGGCTGGGCAGTGGCGGGTCTGTGGAATCTGGTGCAGGTGGGCGGCACCGTACACCCGGGAGGGGGGGTGCCGCTCTCCATGCTCTCGGGCTGGAATGGGGCGGGCTGGCTTCTAAGCAGGGCCTCGAGGCAGAGGGGAGGCGTCGCTTGAGGCTCGAGGGGGTGGCTGTGGGGCGGCCCCTACCGCAGCCCAAAGGCTATCCCTGGGGTCCTTTGGCCCATCTGCCGCGCTGGGCCGGCGAGCCGCTAGCGCTGCTGGAAGAAGGGGCGGCCCTGGGGCCGCTTTTCGGTTTGGGTCTGGGCCACAAGGCCGTGGTGGGCTATAGCCCCGAATGGAACAAAAGATTGCTCACCGACCTGGAAACCTTCCACTCCAGAGGCAGTTTTTCCAGCCTGACACCCTACCTGAACGGCGGCATCATCACCACCGACGCCCCGATGCACAAGCCCAGGCGCCAGGCGCTGAACCCCTATTTTCACGCCAAAGCGCTGGCGGGCCTGGAAGGGCGTATTCGGGTCGCGCTGGAAGAAATACAACCCAGGGGCGAGTTTGAGGCCAACGCCTGGGCCTCCCAGGTAGCTCAGACCAGCCTGAACGTGGCCTACTTTGAAGGCCGGTTTCCCAGAGGCGAGCTGGCCCGGTTCCTGGCCCCCCTCAAGGAACCCTTTCCGGCCCCCCTGCTGCCGCGTCCGCTGCTGTTTGCGCGGGTTCGGCGGCGGGTAGGGGAGATGCAGGCCGCCGGGTATGGTCTGGCGGGCCATCTGCCCGCCGAAGAAGTGCTGATCGGGCTGGCAGCAGGCTACGATACCACCGCTCACACCCTGGCCTGGGCGCTCTGGCACGCCGCGAGTTATCCCGACTGGCACCACCCGACAGGCCATGCCCTGCTCATCAAGGAGACCCTGCGCCTGTACCCGCCCGGTTTTATCGGGAGTCGCAGGGTGATGAGGGGGCTCGAGTTCGAGGGGTACTTCATCCCCAGAGGCGCCCTGGTTCTCTACAGCCCCTACCTGACCCACCGCCACCCCGACCTGTGGGAAAGGCCCCTGGTCTTCGACCCGTCGCGCTTCCAGGGGCGCATTCCGGCCTGGGGCTATCTGCCCTTTGGCGGGGGGGAGCGCACCTGCCTGGGGATGCACTTCGCTCAGATGGTGCTGGAGATTGCCCTTTCGCTGTTTGGGCCGCTCGAGCCCCTCCAGGGCGACCCCCAGCCCAGACCCGGCCTGACCCTGGCGCCCAGGGGGGCGCTATGGTTGCGCCCCAGGGAGTAGGGGTACAAAGCCTCAAAAACACTCCCAATCTTCCCGGGTTATTTCCATCGGTACAAACTCGGATTTGGGGGCCAGCCCAAAGTTGAAGCGAGGGGTAGGCGCTGGCGGGGTGGGCACGTGACGGAAACCCGCTTTCTCGAAGGCCCGTTGGGCGCGAAGGTTGTGCTTGTAGGTGCGCAGCTTGACCTTTTGAAGCCGCAGGGTGCAGAAGGCATATTCCAGCACCGCCTTCACCGCGTCGGTGCCGTAGCCCTGCCCCCAGCGGTTTTTGGCTCCGATCAGAATGCCCAGGGTGGCCTCGGTGCGGGTCATTTCGTAGAGCTCCACCGTGCCCAGCCACTCGCCCTTTTCGTCCAGAATGCCAAACCCCATGCGGTCGCCCCGGCTGACCTCACCCATCACCACCCGCTTGAAGAGCCAGAGGGGCATTTTGAGCGGACGGCTGCCGTTCCACTCGGCAATTTCGGGGTCGCGGAAGCACTCGTAAAACCGCCGCCACTCCGTTTCGGTGAGGGTTTCGGTGAAGGGCTTGAGGGTGACTTTCCCGTGGCGGGGCCAGGTGTTGCTGAGCGTCACCTTTTTAGCATACGGCAAACCCCACGGGACAATGGTTTGGGCGGGCAAGATTGCGGTATAGACTGAATGAGTCATGCTCGAGCAAGCCGCACAAATTGCCAGAGATGCCGTGGAATCGGGCCGGATTCCGGGGGCCGCGCTGGGGGTGGTGCATCTGGACGGTTCCACGGAGATGTTTTGCGCGGGTGTGAAGCATCTGCACAAACCGGGTGCGGTAGACCCCGACACGCTGTTCGACCTGGCCAGCCTGACCAAAGTACTTTTTACCGTGCCCCAGATACTTCGCCTGGTGGAGGAGGGATTGGCCGACCTGGACGATCCGCTTTCACGCTTTCTGCCCGAGATGGCCTGGATGCAAGGCTCGGAGTTGCCCCGTCGCACCCTGCGCCAACTGCTTACCCACGTCTCGGGCCTGCCAGCCTGGGAGGCCATCTATACCTGGGGCGGTGAGGCCCATACCCTCAAGTACCGGGTTTTGCAACACCGCTGGGAGGTGGGGCCGGTGGGTGCCCACCTCTACTCGGACATCGGTTACATTTTGCTCGGGCTGGTGCTCGAGCGCGTTCGGGGCCAGAACCTGACACATTTCGCGCTCCCGGAGGGGTTTTGCTTTAATCCCACCGACCCCGACGGCTGCGCCGCAACCGAGCAAGACCCCTGGCGCGGGCGCATCTTGCAAGGCGAGGTACACGACGAGAACTGCTTTGCCCTGGGGGGCGCTACCGGACACGCGGGGCTTTTCGGTAGCCTGCGGGGGATTCTGGCCTATGTCCATTGCCTGATGAAGGGCGAGGTGCTTTCCCCGGCAGCCCTGGTGGAGATGTGCCGCCCCCAGCACGCCGAGCGAGCCCTGGGCTGGCTGATTCCATATCCCCCCTACAGTGGCGGCAGCCTGTGTAGCCGCCAGACCCTGGGCCACACGGGCTTCACTGGAACCGGCGTCTGGATGGATTTTGAGCGGGGTTATGCCTGGGTCCTGCTGACCAACCGGGTGCACCCCAGCCGACACCGGGAAACCGGCATCCTGGAGTTGCGGCGGGCAGTCGGGAACGCCATCGCCGCGGCGTGGAAGGGCTGACTTGGATATGCGGTATCAGGCAAAAAGCTGCCCTGCTCAGTCCAGCACTTCATCCGCCGGGCTGTTCTCGAGAATCCCCCGCCAGACCAGCGCCACCACAGGCAGGGCAACTACCAGCAACAGCAGTGCGACCAGTAAACTCTCCACACCGTTACGCTAGGACGGCTTGGTCAGCATGGGGTCAGTGTGGCGCTGACAAAACCTCAAGAAGCTTCGTCTTTGCTGGGGTTCTTGGACAGCGCCCGCTGGTTGGCTTTGATGCCAGCATCGAAGTCAATCTCCATGGGCGGTTTGTCGTCCATATCCACAAACACCGAAGGGTTGTACGGCTGAGGATTGCCGGTGTCTGAGGCTGGGTGGTTGCCGGGCGGGATTCGCTTGCTCGAGTAGTACACCCCAACACCCAACAACACCAGAAGCCCCAAGAGCGCCACCACCCACACCCAAACCATAGGGTTATGCTACCGCAGTTCGGTTGGAGGACGGGTTTACGTGTGCAAGGGGGTGGGTTCTGCTGGAACATCACACCAACTTGACCTAAACACTCAATTTCGATGAATCCCCACACTCGGCGACCCCAGGGCTGAAAGCCGAAAGCTCAAAGCCAAAGGCTCTGCGAGACGTATGTAGGTCGTTGATATGGTTGGCCCGTACGGTGAGTGTTCGAATAAAGGTGGTATCTCACCAAGCAAATCTGGCCCTGTTCGGGTAATACGGTCATCAAATCACCTCGCGGAAACCAATGGCCTCGGCCCGGGCTTGAAGCTCGCGCTTCAGGAGGGCGTGCTCGAGGTTATCCAGGTAGGGGTCGGCCTCCAGAATGGCCCTGGCCAGCGCCCGGCTCTGCTCGATGATGGCCTGGTCGGAAGCCAGGTCGCCGAGCCGCAGGTCGGGCATCCCCGACTGGCGCACCCCCCGGAGTTCGCCGGGGCCGCGTAGCTTCAGGTCTTGCTCGGCAATATAGAAGCCGTCGGTGGATTCCTCGATGACCCGCAGGCGCTGCAGGGTGCGCTTGGAGGTTTCGCCCGCAATCAGGATGCAGTAGGACTCGAGCCCCCCCCGCCCCACCCGCCCGCGCAACTGGTGAAGCTGGGCCAGCCCGAAGCGCTCGGCGTTTTCGATGATCATCAGAGTAGCCTGGGGGATGTCCACCCCCACCTCAATCACGGTGGTCGAGACCAGCAGGTCGAAGGCCCCCTGTTTGAAGCGCTCCATCACGGCGTCCTTTTCGTCGGGCTTCATCTTGCCGTGGAGCAGGTCTATGCGTATATCCGGCAAAAGCGTCTCGAGCTCCTCCCGCAGCCGGGTGGCGGCGGCCAGCTCGGCGGTGGCCTCCGACTCGCCCTCCTCAATCATGGGCGTGACCACAAACACCTGATGGCCTTTCTGGATTTCCTGCCGGGCAAAGGCGTAAGCCTGGGCGCGGGTTTTCTGGGTGAGGATTTTGGTCTGGATGGGGGTGCGGCCTGGGGGTAGCTCGTCAATCTGGGAGACCTCGAGGTCGCCGTACAGGGTCAGGGCCAGCGAACGCGGAATGGGGGTGGCCGACATCACCAGCACATCGGGCCGCTGGCCCAGGAGCCGGCGGCGTTGCAAGACCCCAAAGCGGTGCTCCTCGTCTATCACCGCAAGGCCCAGATCGCGAAACGCCACCCCGTCCTGGATGAGGGCATGGGTGCCCACCACCACCTGGGTTTGACCGCTTTTGAGCCGCTCCTGCACGGCCCGCTTCTCGCTGCCGGTCATGGAGCCCACCAGCAGATCTACCGAGACCCCCAGCGGGTAGAGGTAGCGGGTCAGGTTGTCGAAGTGTTGCTTGGCCAGAATCTCGGTGGGGGCCATCAGGGCCCCCTGGGCGCCGTTCTGGGCGGCCACATAAAGGGCGGCGGCGGCCACGGCGGTCTTGCCCGAGCCTACATCCCCCTGCACCAGCCGAGCCATCTGCCGCTCGGACTGCATGTCTTCAAGTATCTCGTTCAGCACTCGCTCCTGTGCGCGGGTCAGGCGAAAGGGCAGGGTGGAGCGGAAGCGCTCGACCATCTCGGGGGTTACCCGGAACATCCGGCCCAGCAGGGCCGAGCCGCCCGACTGAATCATCACCTTGAGCTCCAGCAGCAAAAACTCGTCGAACTTGAGCCGGTAGAGGGCTTGCTCGAGCTTCGCCTCCGAATCGGGGAAGTGGGCCTGGCGCAGGGCTTCGTCCAGGGTCAGGGCGCCGGTTTGCGGGGCCCGGTTTGCGGCCCCCTGACTTCGCAGGTAAGGCTCGAGGGGGTCGGGTATGGCGGTGAAAGCCTCCAGAGCCCGCCAGACCGCCCGGCGCAGGAAAGCCTGTCCAATGCCCTCTTTGGCGGGATACACCGGCACGATGCGCCCGGTGGAGAGGGATTCGCCGCCTTCGTCCTCGAAGTATTCCACCATGAGCGAGATGTGGCCCCCGCGCTTTTGCACCCGCCCCGTGAGCACGATGCTGGCCCCTTCGGACATCTGCTTGAGCACCCAGGGCTGGTTGAACCAGACCCCGGTAAACTTCCAGCCCCACCCGTCCATAAAGCGCACCTGCACCAGTTGCAGCCCTTTTCTGGGGGTCTTGACCAGCTCCCGGCTCAGCACTTTGCCCACCACGGTAGCCTTGGCGCCGTCTTCCACGTCACGCACACTTTGCAGGGTGCGGCGGTCTTCGTAGCGGCGGGGGTAGTAGAGGAGCAGGTCGCGCAGCACCCGAAGGCCCAGCTCGGCCAGCTTTTTTTTGCTGCCCGGCCCCAGGTTCAGGGCCTCGAGGGGGGTGTCGAAGGAGAGGGTGCCGGGTACCGGGCTCCGGGTGCCGGGCTCCGGGTACCGGGTACCAGGCTCCGGGTACCGGGGCTCGGTACCCTGTCCCCTGCCCCCTGAGCTCTGACCCCTGTCCCCCCCTGTTCCCCCCAGCAGCGCAATGGCCTTTTGGAGCCGGGTTTTGCGGGCCTCGGGTTCCATCTGTCGGTAGCCGGCCAGCATCTGGCGCACCTCGGGAAAGGGCTGGCCCAGGTTCTCCAGGAGCCTTTCCAAACCCCCTGCCACCACCCGATCCTGAGCGCCATCGGCGAGTTCGCGCACCAGGGGGCGTAGCAAGCGGGCTTTGAGTTCTTCGCGGGTCACGGCTTCCTCGTCAAATGACAGTTACATTGTACCCAGGCCAAACCGCCAACTTTGCGGTTTGGGACCGCTAAGTTGCGCCTGTATAAGGTTTAGAGATGAATCCAGACTGCGCCAGAAAATCATGCTCCGGGCGCAATACCTGTGTGATTTTCGATCAACCCAGTAGCCAAAACATAGGCGGGAGGTACTTATCTGATGATGCGGTTGAAGCTGATGGAGGATTCTGGTTTGCAATGTAACGCTTCCCAGGGGGCGCAATGTCTCAAATGTCATGGTCTGGGTGGGGCGGACTCGTATACTTGGTGGGTATGGCGTTGTCGCAAGTTGAAACTTTGGCCAATGGCCTGACGCTGGCCGTGGAGGAACAGCCCTGGAACCCCGGTGTGGCCATGCAGTTACTGGTGCCGGTGGGTGCCGTGAACGACCCCGAGGGCATGGAAGGAGCGGCCAGCTTGCTGGAGGGCTGGCTCTGGAAAGGGGCGGGCAGCCGCGACGCACGGGCCCTGGCCAATGCTTTTGACGACCTGGGGGTGCGCCGGGGCAGCAGCAGCGCCCTCGAGCACACCACCTTTGCCGCGCAGTTTCTGGCCGAAAAACTCCCTGCGGTGCTTTCGCTCTATGCCGATGTGCTGATGCGCCCCCACCTGCCCACCGAGGCCCTGGAAGCCGTGCGCCAGATTGCCCTGCAAGAGCTGGCCTCGCTGGAAGACCAGCCGCCCAAAAAGATGTTTGTCGCCCTTCGCCGGGCGGTGTTTGCCAGCCCCCACGGGCGCAACCCCAGCGGACAGAAGGCCCACCTGGAAAGCATTTCCGCCGAAGCCCTGCGGGAAGACTTTGCCCGTCGCTATGCCCCCCAGGGGGCCATTCTGGCCCTGGTGGGAGGAGTGCGCTTCGAGGAGGCCAGGGAAGCCGTAGAGAATGCCCTGGGCGACTGGAAGGGGGCCGGGGCGGGGTATCCGGCCATCGAGCTGCGGCCCGCCCATACCATCCACCTCGAGCAAGACACCGCCCAGACGCAGATTGGCCTGATCTACCCCGACATCTCCTTCGACCACCCCGAGTTTTACAGCGCCCGTCTGGCCGCCCAGGTGCTCTCTGGGGGCAGCAGCAGCCGACTGTTTACCGAGGTGCGCGAGAAGCGGGGCCTGGTTTACTCGGTGTATGCTGCGCCCAACGGCATCAAGGGCTATAGCTACCTGACCGCCTATGCTGGCACCACCCCGGAGCGGGCCGACGAGACCCTGCAGGTGATGCAGGAAGAGATCGCCCGGCTTTCGCAAGGCGTCTCCGAGGCCGAGCTCGCACGCACCAAGATTGGCCTGCGGGCGGCCCTGGTAATGCAGGACGAGTCCTCGCGCTCGAGGGCCAGCAGCATCACCCGCGATCTCTACCTGCTGGGCCGGGTGCGTACCCTGGACGAGATCGAGGCCGAAATTGCCGCCGTGGATGTGCCGCGCATCAACCGCTACCTGGCCGCCAACCCCTACCGAAACCCCTGGATAGCCACCCTGGGGCCAAGAAAGCTGGCCGTTACGGAGTAGTGGGGGAGAAGCGAAAAGCTCGTGGCCCAAGCCTGAATGCTGATTTGCTCGAGCCACCTGCGTTTGTGGAGTAGATATGACCCAGACCCAATCTGCCGTTGAGTTCAAACAGGCCACCCTGGAGAACGGCCTGACCGTGATTGCCGAGATCAACCCCGAGGCCAAGAGCGTGGCCCTGGGCTATTTTTGCAAGACCGGAAGCCGCGACGAGACCCCCGAAATAGCCGGGGTGTCGCACTTTTTAGAGCACATGTTGTTCAAGGGCTCGGCCAGGCGCGATGCCCTGGGGGTGAACCTCGAGTTCGACCAGATGGGGGCCCAGTACAACGCCTACACCTCCGAAGAGAATACCGTCTACTACGGAGCGGTGCTGCCCGAGTTTGCCCCCCGGCTCCTGGAGCTCTGGACCGACCTGATGCGCCCGGCGCTGCGCCCTGAAGACTTCGACACCGAAAAGCAGGTGATCCTCGAGGAGATTGCCCTGTACGAAGACCGGCCCAATGTGATGCTTTTCGATTGGGGGCGGGCGCGGTATTTTGCCGGGCATCCCCTGGGCAACAGTGTACTGGGCACGACCGCTTCAATCTCGGCCCTGACCCGCGAGCAGATGGCCGAGTACCAGGCGCGGCGCTACACCCCCCCCAACCTGGTGCTGACCCTGGCGGGCCGGGTGGACTGGGAGCGAACCCTCGAGCAGGTGCAAGCGCTCACGGCTGGCTGGCCCCGGGGGGAGGCCAGCCGGGCCTACCCGGAGGTGAAGGCCCAGGTTGGCGAAATGCGGGAACCCTATCCCAAAGCCACCCAGACCTATCTGGCGCTGCTGGCCCCAGGGGTTTCAGCCCAGGACCCGCGCCGTTATGCGGCCAACATCCTGGCCAACATCCTGGGCGAGGAGGGTAACAGCCGCCTCTTCTGGGCCCTTACCGACAAAGGCCTGGTGGAGTCGGTGGGGGCAGGGGTGGACGAGGCCGACCGGGCCGGGCTCTTTTACATTTATGCCCAGACCGACCCGGCCAACGAGGAAGCGGT
>CALFDH010000086.1 GCA_937950405.1 uncultured Meiothermus sp. | reverse complement strand
CTACGTCGTAGGGAGGGTAGGGGAGGGTATTGGGTGAGGCCCTGAACCGCCCGAGTACGCAAAGTTGCTGCTCAGCAACCTCACCTAACCTCCCCTACAGGCCCTACACGGTAGGGGAGGAACGAAAAGGTTTCTGCTACGGCTTTTGCGAGGGCGTACTGCATAGTTCGTGCCGCAATGGACACTTTGTACGAGTATTTATACGACTGTGTACTGAGAACCCTGGTCTGAACTTCGCTTTGAGCCTTCGGCATTGGGCTTTCGGCACTGCTAGTGCTTGACCATGATGTGCCGCGCTACGGTGTAGTCCTCGAGCGCGTACATACTCATGTCCTTGCCGTAGCCCGACTGCTTGACCCCCCCGTGGGGCATCTCGTTTACCAGCATGAAGTGAGTGTTGATCCAGGTACAGCCGTACTGCAAGCGGCTGGCAATCCGCATGGCCTTGCCCACATCCTGCGTCCAGACCGAGCTGGCCAGGCCGTAGTCGGAGTCGTTGGCCCAGGCGATGGCTTCTTCGGGGTCGGAGAAGCGCGTAACCGAAACCACCGGCCCAAACACCTCGCGGCGCACGATTTCGTCGGATTGCAGGGCGCCCGCCACCACGGTGGGCTCGTAGAAGAAGCCCTTGCCCTCCATCGGGTGGCCCCCCACCGTTACCTCGATGTGCTTTTGCATGCGGGCCCGCTCCACAAAGCTGGCCACCCGGGCCCGCTGCCGCTCGGTAATCAGGGGCCCCATCTCCACCCCTTCATCGTTTTGCGCCCCCACCTTGATGGACTTGACCGCGTCCGATAGCTCGGCCACAAACTTGTCGTAGATTTTCTTGCCCGCATACACCCGGCAGGCTGCGGTGCAGTCCTGCCCGGCGTTGTAGTAGCCAAAAATTTTGATGCCCTGCACGGCGGCCTCGAGGTCGGCGTCGTCCATCACGATGACCGGGGCCTTGCCGCCGAGCTCGAGGTGGGTGCGCTTCAGGCTCTGCGAAGCGGCCTCGAGCACCCGCTTCCCGGTGGCCACATCGCCGGTCAGGGAAATCATCCGCACCCCCGGCTGGTGAATCAGCGTGGAGCCTACCGTCTCGCCTACCCCAGTCACCACATTCACCACGCCTGGCGGGAAAATCTCCGCCAGTAGTTCGGCCAGCTTGAGGGTGGTCAGGGGCGTCTGCTCGCTAGGCTTGATCACCACGGTATTTCCGGCTGCCAGCGCCGGAGCTAGCTTCCAGGCCGCCATCATCAGGGGGTAGTTCCAGGGCGCAATGCTCGCCACCACTCCCACCGGGTCTCGCCGGATAAAGCTGGTGTGCCCGGCCATGTACTCCCCTGACAGTGCGCCGGTCATGGCACGGGCCGCTCCCGCAAAGAAACGGTAGCAGTCCGAAATGGCCGGGATTTCGTCGTTTAGCGCTGCCTGATAGGGTTTGCCGCAGTTGAGCGACTCCAGTCGGGCGAACTCCTCGGCGTGCTCGTCAATCTTATCTGCCAGTTTCAAAAGCATCAGCGAACGGTCTTTGGGGGTGGTTTGCGACCACGCATCAAAGGCTTTTTCAGCCGCATTCACCGCTTGCTTAACCTGCTCCACCGAAGCCTCGGGGAGTTTCAGGAGCACTTCACCCGTGGCCGGGTTGAGGATGTCCAGGGGGGTACTCTCCCCGGCCACAAACTGCCCATCAATCAGCATCTTGGTCTGTCCAATCAGTGTTTTGGTTGCCATGATTTTCCTTCCTTTCTCATTTTTTCAAGCAGCCTTTGCCTTCCTGTCAATCCATGTCCAGCCTTCAGCCGGTTTTGCCTCCCCCGTGCAGGTCGTCGGTATCACGGGTCAGCCACTGGGCCAGCACAATCGGCAAAAAGGTGATGAGCATAACGAACACCGCCACCACATTGGTAATGGGGCGCTCGCGGGGCCGAAACAGCTCATTCAAAAACCAGATGGGCAGGGTCTTCTGGTCGGCGGCGGTAAAGGTGGTCACGATCACCTCGTCAAAGGACAGGGCAAATGAAAGCATCCCGCCCGCCAGCAAAGCTGTGGCAATGCTGGGCAACACCACAAAGCGCCAGGTGGCAAACCAGTCCGCGCCCAGATCCATGGAGGCTTCAATCTGGGAATAGCCTGTGCGTCGGAACCGTGCGACCACGTTGTTGTACACCGTCACGATGCAGAAGGTGGCATGGCCAATGACTATCGTCCAGAAGCTCGGTTCCAGGGCCAGCCGCTTGAAGGTGGTGAGCAAGGCAATGCCCGTCAGGATGCCGGGCAGGGCAATCGGAAGGATGAGCAGCACGGTGATGAAGTCCTTCCCCAAAAACTGGAAGCGGTACATGGCTGCAGCCACCATCGTTCCCAGCACCAGGGCAATCCCGGTGGCCATGGCCGCTACCTGCAGCGATAGCCAGAGCGCCGCCCACATATCCTGTCGCTGGAAGGCTTCGCCAAACCAGCGCAGGGTCAGGCCGGGGGGCGGAAACTGGTAGGTGCGGTCTTCGGTGGTCAGGGCGTACAGAACGATGATAGCGATGGGAAAATGCAGGAAGAGCATTCCCAGGTAGAACGCGATACGCAGGCCCAGCGAAGGCTTACCCGGCATTTTCACCCCTCCACCAGGCGTCCATCGGTTTGAACCCAACCATCAAGCCCTTTGTGCGAACAGCCCCGGTGTAGCTGCCCTCGCTCCGACCTAAAACGGGTGACTTCGGGCCCTTACAGCGCATTGAACGCCCCCATTCGCCGCACAATGAGCAGGTAAATGGCAATAATCACCACCGGCACTACCGAGAAAGCCGCGGCCAGGGGCAGGTTGCCTGCGGTGCCCTGCTGCACATAGACCATCTGCCCAATGAAAAAACCCGGCTGGCCCACCACCTGGGGGATGATGTAGTCGCCCAGTGTGAGCGAGAAAGTAAAAATGGAACCGGCCGCCACCCCCGGAATGACCAGGGGCCAGATGATCTTGCGAAAAGTCTGGCCTGGTCTGGCGCCCAGGTCGGAGGAGGCCTGGATGAGCGATTTGGGGACGCGCTCGAGGGCCGTAATAATCGGCAGAATCATGTAGGGAAGCCAGATGTAGGTAAAAACCAGGAACATACCCAGGTAGCTATTGGAGAGGCTGGGGCCACCAACCACCGGTACACTCAGGATGCCCTGCAAAAGCCAGCCCAACCCCAGCAGATTGAAAAACCAGCTCACCACCCCTTCGCCCGCCAAAATTAAGCGCCAGGCATAGACCTTGATCAGGTAGCTGGACCACAGCGGCAACAGCACCATCAGATACCAGAAGGTTCTCGCATTGCCTTTGGTATAGAAGGCGATGTAATAGGCAATCGGGAAGCCAATGGCGATGCAGGCCAGCGTGACCACCAGGGCCATCAGGGTAGTACGCACCACAATATCCACGTTGGCCGAAGAGCTAAAGAGCTGCTGAAAAGCCGAGAGCGAAAAGCGATACTCCACCTGGCCGGTAAAGTCGTTGAGGGAGTAGAAGCTGTAGAGCATCAGGTTGAAGAGCGACCCCAGATAGATGATGCCCAGCCAGAGCAGGGGTGGTATCAGCAACAACGACAACAGCAGCAACGGACGCACATACAGCACATCAGAAAGGCGGCGGCGCAGGGTCATGCATCCCTCCCGCTCGCCCAGGTGGGCAACCGCACGGCGCTACTCACACCGCCTCCCGCAAAGGCCGTAGCGAACCGCTTTCCCAGCTCAAGGTAACCGCGCTGCCAATCTGCAAGCCCTGTTCTTCAGACGGCGTGACCGCCGTCAGGCGCTCCTCACCTACCTGGACTTCGTAGCGGGTCTGGGCGCCCAGATAGTGAATGTCGAGCAGGGTGCCGCTCAATCGGTTGGGGCCAGTCTGGCTGCCCGGCTGGATGGCGATGCGCTCCGGGCGCAGGGCATACCGGCCCCCTTCGAGCCCCAGCAGGCGGCCCTCGAGGACATTGGCGCTGCCCACAAAGCGGGCCACAAACTCGGTCTGGGGGTATTCGTAAAGCTGCTTGGGGGTGTCGAGCTGCTCTATACGGCCATGGTTGAACACCGCCACCCGGTCGGACATGGAAAGGGCCTCGCCCTGGTCGTGGGTGACGTAGATGAAGGTAATGCCCAACTGGCGTTGCAGGGCTTTCAGCTCGATCTGCATCTCTTCGCGCAGCTTCAAGTCCAGCGCACCCAAAGGCTCGTCCAGCAACAGCAGCCTGGGCCGGTTGATGAGGGCGCGGGCCAGAGCCACCCGCTGCCGCTGCCCCCCCGAGAGCTGCCCTGGCCGCCGATCCCCCAACCCTGCCAGCTTGACCAGTTCCAGCATCTCCTCGGCCCGCCGGTGGCGCTCAGGCCGGGGTACACCCCGCACCATGAGCGCATACGCTACGTTGTCGCGCACGTTCATGTGCGGAAAGAGCGCATAGTCCTGAAAGACCGTGTTCACATCGCGGGCATAGGGCGGCAGCCGGGAGGCATCCTGCCCAAACAGCACAATCTGCCCCGAGGTAGGCTGCTCAAACCCACCAATAAGGCGCAGACAGGTGGTCTTGCCCGAACCCGACGGCCCTAGCATGGAGAAAAATTCGCCGGGGAGGATTTCCAAATCCACCCCGTCCACGGCCTTTACCGGGCCAAAGTAGCAGGACACCTCGCGGAGTACCACGGCAGCCTGCACAGACGTTTTCGGCTCTTTGAGCATTTGCACCATCGTAGTGGGATCGTCACCAATTTGCCGAGGGCCTTGGGCTGGAAATCTGGGGCCTTGGCCGCTGGGTTTCCGCCAGGAGCCCCTCACCCCCGGCTAGAAAGTTTTGATGCTCAGGTAGCCCCCTGGCCGGGGGTTGCGAACCGTCGGCATAGCATCCTTCACCAAATCTGTCGTGCCATCAGCTACCGGCTACAGGCTTTTATCGTTTTCCCCTTCCCCTCTCCACTTGCAGGAAAGGGCGGCGACACCGCCCGCTAGTTTGGTGCTCATTTTCTGACGGTAACCCGGTGTCGCCGGGTGAGGGGTTGCAACGACGATGTCCATTGATTAGAGCCTGCTGCCAGCTATTCGCCGCATGCAAATTCTCAGCGCCCTCCCTGAATGGCGATGTAATCGCTCACCCAACGGCTGTAGGGCACACACTGGTTGTTCTGGGTGCGGCACTGGGCGGTCGGCGTGCGCCAGAAGAAAATCTTGTCGAAGTCATTGAAGCCCTGGTTTTTACAGCCGTCTGCCGGCAGTAAGGAGCCGGGGGTGTTGCAGGCTGCGGGCACCACCGGGTTGGAACCAAACCAGCCGGCAATGTCGGCCTGCACCTTGTTGGTAAGTTGCCAGTTGAGCCAGCGGTAGGCACAGTTGGGGTTTTTGGAGTTGGCCGCCAGCATGGTGGTATCGGCCCAGCCGGTAGCCCCCTCCTTGGGTACTACCCAGTCGATGGGGCGCTTGTTGGCCTTGAGGGTATTGACCTGGAAAATCCAGGTAGTCGAGGCCACCACGCCTTCGTTGGTGAAGTCCTGTACCTGGGCGTTGGCATCGTTCCAGTAGCGCTGGAGCAGCGTGCGTTGCTGGCGCAGCAGCTTGAGTACCTCCTGGTACTGCCGCTCGTTGAGCTCGTAGGGGTCTTTGATGCCAAGCTCGGGTCGGGTACGCATCAGGTACAGCGCTGCATCGGCCACGTAGATGGGGCCATAGTAGGCCTGGATACGGCCTTTGTTGCTTTTACCATCGGGGAGAATCATCTCTTCAAAAACCACCTTCCAGCTATCCGGGGGGGTCTTGAAGACGTTGGTGTTGTAGGCCAGCACGTTCACGCCAAACTGGTAGGGCACCCCGTAGCGCACCCCATTGACCACATACCAGGGCGAGTTGAGCAGGCGGCGGTCGAGGTTGCGGGTGTTGGGAATCAGGTTCCAGTTGATGGGGGCTACCACATTGCCCGCAATCAGGCGCTGGGTGGCATCGCCCGAGGCGGTGACGAGATCGTAACCGCCCTGGTTCATCAGGCGCACGGCCTCGTCGGAGCTACCGAATACCTTCACCGTCACCTTGCAGCCGGTTTCTTTTTCAAACCCCGTAACCCAGTCCGCGCTCTTGTCGGTGGAGCCGTTTTCCACATACCCCGGCCAGGCCAGGATGTTCAGTTGGCCCTCATTCTGCCCCAGCGACTGCTTTGCCCGGCTGGCCGGAAGCTGGGCCACCGCCAGACCTGCCACGGCTGCCAGACCCACCACTGCCAAGAACCACCGTGTTCTCATACACCCTCCTCGTATACGACAGCCCCTGGGCTTTGCCATACCCACACAACCACTCGAGCTGTCGAACTGCTCTATACGATATAGACCAGGTTGGCGGCAAACAAGCAACCTGTCTATATGGGAGGCATCGGCAAAAAAGATAGCTCCGGGCTAGTCTGGGGTGCTCAGCAGCTCGGCATAGTTCATGCCGTACTCCTGCACCCGGCTGTGTTCGCCCACCACCACCAAAAACTGCCGGGCCGCCTCACTGAGCGCGCTTCCCCGGCGCCAGGCTACGCCAATCTCCAGGCGGGGCAAATCTTCCTGCAAGGGCCGCGACTCCAGCCGGTCTCCCTCGAGGCTCCAGGGCCTGTACATCAGGTTGGGCAGCACCGCCACCCCGATGCCCAGGGCTACCAGGCTCCGCACGGCCTCGATGGAGTCGGTGCGTACGGCCACCGGGGGGGAACCGCTCAGGCGGTAGATCTGCTGGCTGACCTCCTCGAGCTCATCGTTCTTGAGCGACAAAAAACGCTCCGTCTGCAAGTCTTGGAGCGCCACCCTTTCGCGCTGCGCCAGCAGATGGTTGGATGCGAGCCAGACCCGCCAGGGAGCCCGCAGCAAGGTGCGGGTCTCGATGGCCTGCCTGTCCACCACTGAAACATTCATCACCGCCACGTCGAGCTCGCCATTAATCAGCAGGTGCTCGATGTACCCCCGCCGGTCTTCCACAATTGCAACTCGAATGCCGGGAAACACCCGCTCGAACCGGTCCAGCAAATAGGGCAGGTAGTAGGCCGTCACCAGGCTGGTCACCCCCAGGTTTAGCTGCCCGGTAGTGGCATCAGGGCGTTCGCGGATGGCCTGCTCGGCGTTGCGGAGTGCGGCCAGCACCTCGTGGGCGTGGCGCAGAAACTGGTGTCCCGCGTGGGTCAGGGTCATGCCCCTGGCGTGGCGGGTAAACAGCTCGGCTCCCAGGGTATCTTCGAGCTTCTTGATGGCCTCCGTGACCACCGACTGGGTCACGTTCAGCGAGGTCAGGGCTTTGGAAATCGAGCCCGACTCGGCTACCGCAATGAAGTAAACCAGCTGCTTGAGCGAGATTTGCACCGAAAGCTCCCATCGGTTGAACCGATACAAATAGTCTAGCGGCTTTGTTTCAACCCGAACAGCGCTACCCTTCTCGCAGCGTTGGCAAGGTATGCTTGATAAACGAGGTGTTGCTATGGTCAAAGACTTCGATTTTCCCAGCAGTGCCTATCTGGGCGGCAAATGGCACCAGACCCCCAAAACTTTTGCGGTCAAAAGCCCCTATAGCGGCGAACTGCTGGCCCAGGTCGCCGACTGTGGCGAAGCCGAAGCCCAGATGGCTGCCGACGCTGCAGTAGCAGCCTTCAAGGAGTGGAAAAAGCTCACCGGTTTCGAGCGCGGTAAAATCCTGCGTAAATGGAACGACCTGCTCATCGCCCACCAGGAAGAGCTGGGGCGCCTGACCGCCCTGGAGATGGGCAAACCCATCACCGAAGCCAAGGGAGAAGTTCTGTATGCGGCCAGCTTTGTGGAATGGTGTGCCGAGGAAGCCACCCGGGTGAACGGGGAGCTGATTCACTCGCGTTTCCCCCACAAGCGCCAGATGGCCGTCTACGAGCCAGTCGGCCCGGTGTATGCCGTAACCCCCTGGAACTTCCCCACCAGCATGATTACCCGCAAGGCCGCCCCCGCGCTGGCCGCCGGCTGCACCATCATCGTCAAACCTGCCGAACAAACCCCTCTGTGCGCTTTGTACTTGGCCAAACTCTGGGAGGAAGCCGGAGGCCCCGCCGGTACCCTGCAAGTGCTGCCCGCTGCCGACCCGGTGCCGGTGTCCAGGGTCTTGATGGAGGACATGCGCATCCGCAAGATCACCTTTACCGGCTCCACGCCCGTCGGCAAAATCCTCTATCGTCAGGGGGCCGACACCATGAAGCGGGTTTCCCTCGAGCTCGGTGGCAACGCGCCGTTCATCGTGTTTGAGGATGCCGATATCGAAAAGGCCGTGCAGTTCACCCTGCTCTCCAAGTATCGCAACGCCGGGCAGACCTGCGTCACCACCAACCGCATTTACGTGCACAGGAAGCTCGAGGCCGATTACGCCGGCGCGCTGGCCGAAGCCGTGAGCAATCTAAAGGTAGGCGACCCCCTGGATGCCAGCACCAACGTGGGGCCCCTGGTCGAGCAACAGGGCCTGGATAAAGTGGTCTCGCACGTGGAGGATGCCCTTGCCAAAGGAGCCAGGGTTGCCACCGGGGGCAAGCCCCTGGGAGGGCTGCTGTACGCACCCACCGTCCTGACCGGCATTCAGCCCGGTATGAAAATTTTAGAGGAAGAAACTTTTGGGCCGGTCGCTCCTTTGATGCCCTTTGAGGACGAAGAACAGGCCATCGCCTGGGCCAACAACACCGACTACGGCCTGGCCGCCTACATCTGGACCAAGGATTTGAGCCGCGCCTTCCGCGTAGCCGAGGCCCTGGAGTATGGCATCGTGGGCGTCAACGACCCCGTACCCAGCGCCATGGGCTCCAACCTGCCCTTTGGCGGCTACAAAAACTCGGGCCTGGGCCGCGAGGGAGGGCACTGGGGTATGGAGGAGTTCCTGGAAACCAAACTTATCTCCTTCCTGCTGCCCTGAAAAGAGGCCACTCTCCGAAACCACAGGGGGCGACCAACCGCTCTTCTGCCGAATCTGCTTAAAATTGACCCAAAAGCGATATACAAGTCCCTCGGACGCGCCCCCTGGCGCGGCAAGTGAGGGACGCGTTTAGCGTTGCTCACGCGCAGAGTTGTTATTCGATTGGTCGCCTTTGTGCCGTTAGAATAGGCACATGAACATTGTTGGCCTTCGTGGTGCGCCCAAAGAGACCCTTGCCGAGTTGAAGGAAGCCCTGAAGGGTGTTGATTTTCCTGAAGCCACAGCAACCTACATCACCGACTGGCAGGACCAGCGGGCTCGAGCCCGCTACGCCGTTTATGTTCTCGAGGGCAAGCACCGGGTGCTGAGCCTGGATGCCTTTGGCCCCCGCTTTGGCTCACAGGGGGACGATGCCTTGAGAGACCTCACCCTCTGGTTGTTGGAGCGAGGGGTCAGCAGCTTCAAAGAAGCCGTAATAGCCCCTTCGGAGTACGCCGCCTTGTTTGAACAGTCCGACGAGGAGATCGGCAAGCTCCTCGCGGCCACCGCCAACCCCACCGACCCCATGCTTTACGTCAAGCGCGACTTCACCAGCCGCATGTGACGCCAGCTTTAAGCAGATCTATATCTTTAGAAGGTGTTTTTACACCCCTTATCCGGCAACACTTTAGGTGCAGTCAATCACGTCCGCTACACTGTTCGTAAGCAGAGCTGGCAGGGTGCCGCAACCTTCTCCCGCAAGGGGAGAAAAAAAGGGGGTTTGGTTGGGTTTGGTAGCACGCTTGCCCTCAAACGTTGAAACCAAACATCCGCATCTGCCGTTTGCCGTCTTCGGTCATCTTGGCGGGCGTCCAGGGCGGCGTCCAGACAAAATCCACATTGACCGCGTTCACGCCCTCGAGGCGCATCACCGCAATTTCGGCATCGGCCTTGACGATGTCCTGGGCAGGGCAGCCGATGGAGGTCAGGGTCATGGTAATATCCACCACCCCCCCTTCCTTGACCTCGGCATCGTAGACCAGGCCCAGATCCACCACATTCACGGGAATCTCGGGGTCTCGCACCACCTTGAGGGCTTCCAGTACCTGCTCTTTGGTTGGCAGACTCGTCTCGCTCATAGGCTTCATGTTAACCCGGGGGCCTTAGCAGCATCCTGCATTGGGTTGCAAAAAAACCGTGGCCTGCGGCAGGGCTTTTTGCCCCCCAAGCCACAGGCCACCCACCACCGGCTCTACATAAACCGCTTGCGACGGCGGTAGCTCTTGACGTCCTTGAAGCTCTTGCGCCCTCCCGACTTGGCCACCCCCAGGTAAAACTCCTTTACATCGGGGTTGGACTCGAGGTATTCCCTGGTGCCCTCCAGGGCAATCCGCCCGGACTCCATGATGTAGCCATAGTGGGCCACCGAGAGGGCCACCCGGGCGTTCTGCTCCACCACCAGCACCGTCACGCCTTCCTCGGCGTTAATCTGGGCCAC
>CALFDH010000085.1 GCA_937950405.1 uncultured Meiothermus sp. | reverse complement strand
CGCTTTGTGAATGTGCGTCCGGGGGTGCGGCGTCTCGAGCGTGATTACACCATCCGCCCGGATGCGGTCTGGTCGGACGGACGGCCCATCACCACCGAGGACGTGGCGCTTTACTTTGAGATGGGGAAGACCAAAGGTGTCCCCTCGACTAGTGTGGACTTTTTCGACCGGGCCACCCTGCGGGTGCGCGACGCCCGCAACTTTACGGTGAGCCTGGAACCGGCCTACTTCTACGACCTGGACATCAACCAGGTTTACTACGCGCCCAACCACATCATGCGTGCGGAGTGGGATCGGGCCAAAGCTGCCGCTGCCCAGACCACCGATGCAGCCCGCCAAGCCGAGATTTTCCGCAACTTCTTCACCCAGTTTTCGACCCCTCAGTTCCTGAACAGTGGTCGCATGGTCTACTCGGGCCCCTTTACCCTGACCCGCTGGGTGCCGGGCAGCACCATCGAGATGCAGCGCAACCCGCGTTTCTGGATCAAGCCCCCCGGCGGCGAGGACAAGTATGTGCAGCGCGTGGTTTACCGCATCATCCAGAATACCAACTCGCTCCTGGTGGCCATTCTGGGCGGGGGAATTGATGCGGCCTCGAGCGTCTCCATTTCCTTTGACCAGGGGCGCAGCAAGCAGCTCACCAGCCGCGCGCCGGGCCGCTTCGAGATCTGGTCGGTGCCCACGCCTTTCTTCGAGCACCTGGAAATTAACCAGTTCACCAACGTGCAGCGGGTCAAGGATCTGCAGCTTGATAACGTGAAGACCCGTCAGGCCCTGATTTACGCCATGAACCGCGAGGGCATCACGCGGGCCTTCTTCGATGGCCTCTATACCGTCTCGCATACCTGGGTGGCGCCGCAGAACCCCATGTTCAACCCGAACGTCACCAAGTACCCCTACAACCCCGAGCGGGCCCGTCAACTGCTGGCCGAGCTGGGCTGGCGCCCCGGGCCGGACGGCATTCTGCAGCGTACCGTGGATGGTCGAACCGTGCGCTTCGAAATCGAGTGGGCCACCACCGCCGGCAACCAGGTGCGCGAGCGCATCCAGCAGTTCGTAGCCGAAAATTACCGGCAGGTAGGCATTGCCGTGCGCATTAACAATGCACCTAGCGCGGTGGTTCTGGGGGCGCAGTACCGGGCCAGGGCCCAGGAGGGTACCTGGACGGGCTTCCTACACTTTGCCTTCAGCATGGGCCAGGCTGACGATGGCGTGCGCTCGGCCTGCCGGGATGATGAAGGAAAGCTGGTGTATGTTCCGACCCGCGATAACGGTTTCCGCGGCCTGAACTTTGGCGGCTGGTGCAACGAGGAGTTCGATCGCTTGCGCAACCAGGCGGTGCTCGAGTTCGATGTCAACCGCCGCAAGCAGCTTTTTGCCCGCATGCAGGAGATCTGGGCCAACGAGGTGGCCATGATTCCCATGTACTTCCAGTCCGATGCCCGGGTTTTCCGGGTAGGCTTGCTCAACTACACCTCTTCTACCTTCGCTAACTCGGCCTACCCCACCATTGAACCCTGGTTAATCGGTTGGCAGTCCAGAGGGGCCCAAAAGGTCTACGACCAGGCCAAGTACGGCCAACCCATCAGGTAACAAAGCCTTAGTCGCTGGAGCCCCCTCCAACCGGGAGGGGGTTTTGCTTGTGGATAACGAACCATCCACCAATCGGTGGATATTTGCAAGGGTGCCCATAGATACAAAAAAGGTCATGGGGCGGTAATATGGGCCTGTGTTTGCTTACACGATTCGCCGACTGCTGCAAATGATCCCGTTGTTGTTTGCAGCTTCAGTAGTGATCTTCACTTTGTTGGCCCTCCAACCTGGAGACCCGCTGGACGAACTGCGCCAGCAGAACCCTCGCATCACCGCCGAGCAACTGGAACAACTGCGCCGGGCCTATGGCCTCGATCAACCCATCTACGTGCGCTACTTCAAGTGGCTTGGGCGGGCCCTGCAGGGAGATTTTGGGCAGTCCCGCACTTATGCTTCCCCGGCCGGACAGATTATTTTTGGCCAGCGTTTGCCGCGCACGCTCGTACTCTCGGGTGCGGCTCTGACCCTGGCTTTGCTGGTGGCCATCCCGGTGGGTATTTTTTCGGCAGTCCGGCAGTACAGCCGAGCCGACTATGCCATTACCTTTTTGTCCTTTGTGGGCTTCTCCATGCCGATCTTCTTTTTAGGGATTCTCTTATTGTTTCTTTTTGCGGTCTGGCTTCCTGAACAATTACCCTGGTTTCCGCGCTTCCCAGTACAAAGCATCTCTGATTTCCAATGGGTACAGGTAACCCGTGGCGAGATTAGCTTTTTTCAGTTTATTGGCGACTGGGCCTTCAAGCTGGTCTTGCCGGTATTGGCCCTCTCCACCATTCAGATGGCCTCCTGGACACGCTATATGCGGGCGAGCCTGCTCGAGGTATTGAACCAGGATTACGTTCGCACCGCCCGGGCCAAGGGGTTGGGTGAGCGCATTGTGCTCTATAAGCATGCCCTGCGTAATGCGCTGATTCCCATCGTGACCCTGGTGGGACTGGCGATTCCGGGGGTCTTTGGCGGGGCAGTGATTACCGAGACCATCTTCTCCTATCCTGGCATGGGCCGAGCCATCTTCGACTCGCTGGTGGAAAAAGACTACAATGTGGCGATGGCGGCCCTGGCCTTCCTGGCGTTGCTCACGGCGACCTTCAACCTGTTAGCCGATCTGATGTATGCGGTGGTGGATCCCCGCATCCGCTATAGTTAAGGGGTTTTATGGCTGCCGTTGCTACTGCTCCACAACAAAAATCCCAGTCAACCTGGTCCCTGGCCTGGCGCCGCTTCAAAAAGCACAAAGCTGCGATGTTTTCACTTGGTGTGGTGATCGCTTTGGTGCTGATGGCGATTTTTGCCCCCTGGATTGCACCCTACGACCCAACCGCCCAACCCACCGGTGATAACCTGGCCGACTTCTACTTCCGTGGCCCCTCGGCTGAACACTGGCTGGGCACCGACGAGCTGGGTCGTGACATGCTTTCACGCATCATCTACGGCGCACGTATCTCCCTTTTGGTGGGGTTTGTAGCCGCTTTTGCGGCTGCCTTGCTGGGAACCACCCTGGGGGTGATAGCAGGGTATTTCTCGGGTAGACCTCTGCGATTCTACGCAGGCCCGCTGGCCAAGCTGGCAGGCGGCTGGAGCCCCTGGCCCTTTGCCATCTGGCGGGTGATTTCCTGGGCTTTACTGTACCTGTTACTGTTTCTGGTAGCGGATCTGGCCTGGGTACTATCTGGATCCAATGTGCAAGCCCTGTTTGCGGGTACCGCTTCCCTCAACAATGTCCTTTCCTTGCTGGGGCTGGTGCTGGTTTGGGGTGTGGTGTTGCTTATTGCTGGGTGGGGGCTTTTTGGTCAGGGTAAGCTCGATCTGGACGTCGCTATTTCGCGCTTCATGGACTTCATGCTGACCATCCCCGAGCTTCCGCTGCTGCTGGTGCTTTCGGCGCTGTTGCGGGACACTCAGGGGGCGGTGGGCCAGTGGGCTCAGAGTGTGTTTGGGGAGTCGGCTTCGGTTTTCATCATCATCACCATCATCGTGTTGTTTGGTTGGATCGGGACGGGTCGGCTGATCCGGGGGGCGGTGCTGAGCTTGCGGGAACAGGAATTCACCACCGCCGCCCAGGCCCTGGGGGCTGGAGAGGCCCGCATCATGTTCCGTCACCTGGTACCCAACACCCTGGCTCCGCTGATTGTGAACGCTACCCTGGCCATCGGGGGGGCCATTCTAACCGAAGCTGCCCTCTCGTTTCTGGGCTTTGGCATCCAGCCGCCGGTAGCCACCTGGGGCAACATGCTCACCAAGGCTCAGGAATACATCTTCACGGCTCCCTGGTTGGCGCTGGCACCGGGTTTCATGATCTTCCTGACGGTGTTGGCCTTCAACTATCTGGGGGATGGCCTGCGGGACGCGCTCGACCCGCGCAGCAGGCTTTAGTGAGGACTGGAATCATGTTCCTGGGGGTCTATGGTTATCCCCAGGATTTTTGTTGTGCTTTTCCATGACCCTCACAGAAGGCGGCAGCTTGCAGACACGTGTGCAGATTTCAGCCATAGTTTGGGGTGGGGGGGCTGTATTGTAGGGGAATGCGTGGGGTGTTGTTGGGGAGCTTTCTGGCTTTATTACCGCTTGCTTTTGCACAAAGCGAATCTGCTTTTGGGGTTTCCTGGGACTGCGTGGTTCCAGCGGAAAAGGTGGTTTGTTTGCAGCCGTCTGGATTGGTGCAGGTTGGCTTCAGTCGCAATGGAGCCCTCAACCAGCCTGCGCCCTTTGAGCCCGCACTGGCTTTGGGCGCTGGTTTAGAGATTCAGACGCTTTGGGAAGGCGTTAGGTATTTTGCAGACCTGGGCATCTGGTACGAGGGGGCGGTGCAGCTTGGCCTTCTGGAGGCCTATGCCCAGGCCGACCTGGGAGAGTTTGGCCTGAGTTTTGGCAAGCGCCGCGATTACAGCGGCCCCTGGGACGATACCCTGCTAGGGCGGGATGGGCGCTGGGGGGTGTTTGGCCGGTATCGGCCTGCGGAGGTGTCCTGGCTGGGCCTTGAAGCAGCCTATTTGCCCAATGCGGGGTTTGCAGGTGGGCAGGGTTTTGTGGGGGCCGGCGCGGGAATCTTCCAACTGGGTACTCTGGTTGAAATTGTTCAGACGCCCAATGATTTGGGGGAACAGGAGCCCTCCCTAAGCCTCCAACCCAGGGTGGGGTTGCAAGGCCAGGATGTAGAGGTTTTCTGGCAGGCTGACCGGGGGTTCTGGAGCCGTGCTTCGCTGCCGCTCCCGTTGGGGCAGGCCCTGGGTAGGGTTTTGCAGTGCCCCTGTGAGGCCGATACCGTGGCCTGGCTCGAGGCCCTCGATCGAAGCCGGCTGGAGTTATCCCTATGGTGGAACCCCGAGTGGAACTATTTGGGCGAGAATAGCCCCTTCCTGCCCCAGGAGCGGTTTCAGGCCTGGTTGCAGGAGCCGCGCAAGCTGCTTCTGGGCATGGCCTACCAGTGGGATAACCGGCTTCGTGTCGCGGTAGATGTGTCCAGGGCTCCGGTGGAGGCCATCCGGCTGTATGTGCGGTATCAGTGGCGGTAGGGTTGGTAGCCGGCGCGCACAAAATACAGGCCCTGGGCTGGGGCAGTAGCCCCGGCATCCTTGCGGGTGCCGTGCTGTAGCAGATGGGTAATGCTGCTCGAGTCCCGCTTGCCCAGCCCTACCTCGACCAGCGTGCCCACCATGCTGCGTACCTGCCCTCGCAGAAAGCCCGAACCCACGAACTCGAGCCAGATTTCCCGCCCGCCCTCGGTGGGCCAGACTTCCAGGTGAGCCCGGTAGATTTCCCGCACGGTGGTTCGCTCTTCCTTGACGGCAAAGGCGCGAAAGTCGTGGGCGCCCAAAAGGGCCTCCATGGCATGGCGCATGGGAATGAGATTCAGCGACTGGGGTATCCACCAGACCCGGTGACGATCCAGGGCCGGAGGCATTCTGCGCTGAAGGATGCGGTAGCGGTACTCCCGCCAGTGGCAGCTCTTGCGGGCGTGGAAATCCTGGGGTACCTCCTCGGCCCGTAGGGCCCGGATGTCTGGGGGTAGGAGGCTATTCAGGGCATAGGGGATTTTTTCGGTGGGAATGCGGTCACGGGTATCGTAATGCACCGGCATGGCCAGCGCGTGTACCCCAGCGTCGGTGCGACCACAGGGCCAGATTTTAGGCCTGGCGCCGGGAATTTTGCCCAGGGCGGCCTCGAGCTCCTGTTGCACGGTACGCTCGCCCTGGGCCTGGGTTTGCAACCCTGCAAAGTGCGTGCCGTCGTACTCGAGGGTGAGTAGGATGCGCCTCTGACCCGTGTTTTCCGCTATCACCTGCTCTTCCAAAGCGAGTGTCATTTTAACCGCAGCTAGTCTTTCGACAATCATACCGGATTCAAAAAGATAATCACCCCAACTAAAGACCTTCAGAGGCTATCTTTTTGAATCCTAGAGCACACCCCTTCCTTCGGTTGGCGAAGACAGCGTCTGCCTTCCAAGGGGCGGTATCGCCCTCCGCTACGCGGATAACTTCGGCCGGGTCAGTTCGTCCCCATTCGGGGACGAACTGACCGAATCTGGTATCAATTCCCTGCGGCAGGCCTGCAGACGTTGGCCAAACAACCCCTGATGACAAACAAGGTCAGACTTTTGGGCTATAGACCATCGACAATGGACTATAGACCCCCTATTTACCTTCCCCGTCCTACCACCACGGCCTTGGCGTGCACCAGCACCCGCACCCTGTCACCGGGGTGGAAGGGGCTTTCTGGGCTTTCCTGTACGGTGAGTTCACGGGTGCCGAGCTGGATGCGGTAGGTCATATCGTGCCCTTTGAACTCCCGGGCGAGCACGGTGCCCTCGAGCTGCTTCCCCGAGAGGCCCAGGTGACCTAAAGGCGCAGCCAGACTCAGCCCTTCAGGGCGCAGGGAGAGCAGCACTGCCCCCTGGGCTTCTTCCGCGAGCACAATGCGCCCCAGGGGGGTGTCGGCCTCGAGGCCCCGGGCTTCGCCGGGTATCAGGTTGGTTCGCCCAAGAAACTGGGCCACAAAAGGGGTACGCGGGTGGTGATAGACCTCCTCGGGGGTGCCGGTCTGCTCGAGCTGCCCGGCCCGCATGACGGCCAGCCGGTCGGCAACCGAGAGGGCCTCTTCCTGGTCGTGCGTTACCAGGATGGCCCCAATCCCCGACTGCTTCAAAAGCGAGCGCACCTCGTCGCGGGTGGACTGGCGGAGGGCGGCATCCAGGCTGCTGAAAGGCTCGTCCAGCAGCACCAGTTTGGGGCCGGGGGCGATGGCCCGGGCCAGGGCTACGCGTTGCTGCTGCCCGCCGGAAAGCTCACCGGGTTTGCGGTCCTTGAACACTGTCAGGCCCACCAACCCCAGCACCTCGAGCACCCGTTCTTGCCGCGCCTTGCCCCGCAGGTGGCGCAGGCCAAAGGCCACGTTTTCGAAGACGCTCAGGTGGGGAAACAGGGCGTAGTCCTGGAAGACGAAGCCAATGCCCCGCTCTTCGGGGGGGCGCTGGCTGATTTCCTGTCCGTCTAGCCAGATCTGGCCGCTATCGGCCTGCTCGAAGCCGGCAACCAGGCGGAGGGTGGTGGTTTTGCCACAGCCGGAGGGCCCCAGCAAGGCAAAAATTTCGCCCTGACCCACCTCGAAACTGACCTCCTGCACCACCGGTGGAAAGCCGGGGTGGAAGCGTTTGCAGAGGCCCTGCACCCGCAGAATGGGGGGAGCGACCGGGTTCGAGACGGGGGGTTGGGTGCTTTGGGTTTTCATCGTCGTTCCTGGGTGAGTAAGAGGCCCACCAGGCCAGCTGAAAAGAGCACGATCAGGAGGGCATAGGGGGCCGCTTCGGAAAACATGGCTTCGGAGGTGTAGCCCCAGATCCGTGTCGAAAGAGTAGAGTAACCTACCGGAGCCAGCAGGAAGGTGAGGGGTAGTTCCTTTACTGCCGACAAGAACACCAGGGCCATGCTGGCCAGCACCCCGCGCCGGAGCAGGGGAAAGGTGGCCCGGAGAAATGCCTGCAAGGGCTTGTAGCCCAGGCTACGGGCGGCCTCCTCGAGGCGCGGCGGGGCCTGGTAGAGCGCGCTGCGAATCGGGCCAATGGCCTCGGCCATAAAATGCAGGGCCAGCGCCAGCACCAGCAGGGCCAGGGTCTGGTAGAGGAAGGGCACCCCCCGCAGGCTGAAGAAAATCAGGGCCAGCGCGAAGGCCAGGGGAGGGGTGGCGTAGCCGATGTAGGCGGTTCGCTCGAGCAGCCTCGAGAGCCGGCTGGGGTAGCGCACCCCCAGGTAGGCCAGCGGCAGGGCCAGCAAGGCTGCTACCAGGGCTGCCGGGGCAGCGGCCTGTACCGAGTTGCGAAGGGCTTCCAGGATACCCGGCAGCCCGTTCACGTAATCGCTGGGGAACTGCACCGTCCAGTACACAATGGAGGTCAGCGGTACCACCAGCGCTCCCACGAGCGGCACCCCCATCAGCGCCAGTGAGGGAAGCCACCACCTTCCCAGCGGGATGGGGTTCTGCCGCCTTGCACTGCCCAGCCCCACCCGGCTCAAGGAGAGGTTTTTCAGTAATCGGGCCTCGAGCCAGAGCAGGCTCAGGGTGAGCAGAATGAGCATCAGCGAGAGCCAGGCCGCATACACCCGGTCGAAAGAAGCCGAGTATTGCAGATAAATGGCGTAGCTAAAGGTCTCAAAGCGCACCAGGCTAACCACCCCAAAGTCGCCCAGCACATGCAGGCCAATCAGCAGCCAGCCTGCATAGAGCGCAGGCCTTAGCTGTGGCAGTACCACCCGCCAGAAGACCTCGAGGTTTCGGTAGCCCAGGCTCCGCGCCGACTCCTCGAGGCCGGAGTCCAGCCCCAGGAGGGCCGCCCGCAGGTTCAAAAACAGGTACGGGTAGGTAAAAAGGGTCAAGACCCCCAAAGCCCCCAGGTAGCCCGTAGGCCGGGGCCAGGGAAAGCCCAGCAGGTCTTCCAGCCAGCCGTTGGCTCCGGTTGCACCAAAGAACCCAAAGACCCCCACGTAACCCGGCACTGCCAGGGGCAACACCAGCAGAACCGTCCAGAGGCGTTTGCCACGCAGGTTGGTACGACTGGTAATCCAGGCCAGCGGCAGGGCCAGCAGGGTGGTCAGGACAATAACCCCCAGCAGGAGGGCTACTGTGTTTGCCAGCAGCCGCAGGTTGCGCTCCCGCAGGACAATCTCCAGAAGTTGCTGAGGTTCGGCCTGGGCAGCCCGCAGTACCAGATAAAATAGCGGTAACATCACCGCAGAACCCACCAGCAAAGCCATGGCCAGGAGTGATTTGGGAATGGATTTGGTCGGGCTGGGAATCATTGCCAGATGGAGCGCAACATGC
>CALFDH010000084.1 GCA_937950405.1 uncultured Meiothermus sp. | reverse complement strand
GATTGGCCTGGAGCGCTGGCGCCAACACCTGCTAGAACACCTACCCATCGCCCGGGAAGGCCAGAACCCCGAGGGCGTGCATCAGGTACGGGTGGCGGTGCGGCGCTTGCGGGTGTGGCTCCGGCTGTCGGGAATGCGCGTACTCGAGGACGATCTGGCCTGGTTGGTGCGTGCAGCAGGCCAGGTGCGCGACCTGGAAGTGTTGCTGCAACACCCGAATCTACCCAGGGCTTTCCGAGCCTGGGCCGAGCTTCGGCTCAAGCAAGCCCGTACTGCTTTTGTCCCCCTGCTGGACAGCCCCCGGCTGGCGGGCCTGCTAACAGCCCTTGCCTACCTCCCCCCG
Source organism: uncultured Meiothermus sp. (assembly GCA_937950405.1). GTDB lineage: Bacteria > Deinococcota > Deinococci > Deinococcales > Thermaceae > Meiothermus. The sequence goes on along the minus strand of CALFDH010000084.1, from coordinate 7,827 downwards.
CTGGATGCAAAGGTGGCCGAGTCCCGGCTACCGCGCTTTGTGCAACAGGTGGAGCGCCGGGCCCAGGAGTGGCGCAGAGAAGACAGCATCGAGCACTTGCACGCCTTACGCCGGGCCTTGCGGCGTTTGCGCTATGCGCTGGAGTGGCTCGAGCAGGATAGCGATACCGTGAAGGCCCTGCAGGAGATTTTTGGACAGGTGGGCGATCTGAGTTTTACCTTGAATTACCTTGCCGCTTTCGAGGCCGAAGGAGGCCAGGCACCGGTGCGCTACCGCAGACAACTCGAGGCCAACCTGACCAGCGCCCTCGAGGCAACCAAGCAAGCCTGGAACAACCATAAGAACGATCTTCGGCCTGGAGGCTAAACATGGGTTGGGACAGGTTACACAAAAAGCCGGAGGGGGTTCCTCCGGCCAGGCGCTGGACTTGTGAGGGTCTACTTCTTGCGGGGACGGTATTTACCGTACGAACCCCGGAAAATTTTGCCACGGCGGGTGCGACGATCACCTTTTCCCATGCTCTACTCCTAGGCTTTGGCTCCACTCAAAAGCTGGCTAACCTTGCTCATCAGGCGCGATTTCCGACGGCTGGCCGCGTTCTTGTGCAGGGTCGAGCCCTTGGCCGCCTTGTCAATCAGGCTTTCGGCGTAACGCATGACCCGGGTGGCCTCGCTGACATTGCCTTCTTTGGCCAGCGCGACGGCTTTTTTGCTGACGGTCTTGATGGCCGACATCTTGGACTTGTTGCGCAGCCGTCTCTTGAGGGACTGGCGGTGGCGCTTCATCGCCGAGGGGTTACGAGCTGTTTTTTTCTGTGCCATAGTTCTCCGTAAGTGCCAGTGGGGGGCTGCATGAAAACCGGCAGCCTCGAGGCAAACCGCTCACAAGTCTAGCATAGTTCCGGGGCCCATGCCTAGACCCTCAGAATTCGTTGCGAGCCGCTACCCAGTCCATACGCACCTGCCCCCGCGCATCCTTGAAGCGGAAAATAACATCATACAGACTGGCATCGGCAGGATAGCGAATTTCATCCGCAAAACGACCCTGATAGCGCTTGATCAGACCGGGGCTGTTCTGGCCCGTGCGGCGAACCTCGACCTCGAGGCTGCCCTTACGCATATCGCCGCTCACGGTCACCTTGATAAAAGCCCGTATGCCCGTGGCCCGAATCTGGTTGCGTGTCTCGCCGGTGTAGTTCCAGTAGTAAACCGGGGTGAAGGGTGCGTAGCCTACCGCCAGACCAAATCGCTCGGCGTAAAAGTACACTCCACCCGCAATCAGGGCCAGGAACAAGAGGGTTCGCACAGCCTCTAGTATAAGACAAGTCTGGTGAGGGCCTGTTGATCCTGCTCACCTCGACAGGCTTTTATCGTTTCCCCTTTCCCTCTCCCCTTGCGGGAGAGGGTGCCGACAGCGCCGGCTGGTTTGGTGCTCCTTTTGCCAGGTAATACCAAATCTGCTCAGAAGTGACCCAAAAACGATATACAAGTCCCTCGGACGCGCGCCCTGGCGCGGCAAGTGAGGGGCGCGTTTAGCGCCGCTCACGCGCAGAGTTGGTATAAAAACAACTCTAGCGGTAACTGCTGTCGCCGGGTGAGGGGTTGAAACGACGATGCCCAGGCAAATGATAAGAGCCTGCTCACCCCGAATCCCCACAGACCCCTGGCGAAAGAGTCCAGAGAAACTTGTCAATATCGGTATACTTGGGGGCATGACGGCGGAGGAAGCACTCAATCTGTTACGAACCGGGGCGGTGGAGATTATCCCCGAGGAGGACTTGCGCAAAAAACTGCAATCAGGGAAAAAACTGGTGGTCAAGCTGGGCCTAGACCCCACCCGGCCCGACATTCACATCGGCCATGCGGTGGTGCTGCGCAAAATGCGGCAGTTCCAGGAGCTAGGGCACAAGGTGGTTCTCATCATCGGCGACTTCACCGCCATGATCGGCGATCCCTCGGGCCGCTCCAAAACCCGCCCGCCCCTCACCCTGGAAGAAACCCGCGCCAACGCCAAAAGCTATGTGGAGCAGGTGGGCAAAATTCTCATTACCGACGACCCCGCCCGCTTTGAGCTGCGCTACAACTCCGAGTGGCTGGAGAACCTGAGCTTCAAGGAGATCATCAAGCTGGCCTCCCTCCTGACCGTAGCCCAGATGCTCGAGCGGGAAGATTTCAAAAAACGCTATACCGAGGGCGTGCCCATCTCCATCCACGAGTTCCTCTACCCCTTTGCCCAGGGCTACGACTCGGTGCCCATCGCCTGCGACGTGGAGATGGGCGGCACCGACCAGAAGTTCAACCTGCTGGTCGGGCGCGAGGTGCAAGAAGCCTACGGCCTGGAACGCCAGGTGGCCTTCATCATGCCGCTCCTGGTGGGAGGCGACGGGCAGAAAATGTCCAAAAGCTACGACAACTACATCGGCGTCAGCGAGGAACCCAGCGAAATCTTCCGCAAGCTGATGAAAATCGAAGACCTCTACCTGCCCACCTACTTTGAACTCTGCACTGACCTGAACCCTGGGGAAATTAAGGAAGCCCTGGGGAAAGGCGGCCCCGTAGGGGCCCACCGGGTGCTGGCCCGGCTGCTGACGGGGGCGTATGCACTGCCCAGGATTCCCGCCCGCTTAGACCGCCCACTCTACGAATCGCTGGGCTACCGCTGGGAGGCTTTTGGGCAGGATCAGGGCGGCCAGAACCCTGTGGTACAACATGCCGAAGCCCGCTACTACGAAATTGCCCACGGGGGCATCCCCGACGAGATGCCAGAAGTGGTCATTTCCAGCGGCGAGTTGTCGGGCGGCCATATAGCGGTGGCCAGGCTCTTTACCCTGGCCGGTCTGACCGCCTCCAACAGCGAGGCCCGGCGGCTGATTGAGCAGAAGGGTCTGCGGCTCGATGGCCAGGTGTTAAGCGACCCCAAGATGGAGATTGCCTTTAGCCAGCCACGGGTGCTCCAGCGCGGCAAAGATAGGTTCGTGCGGGTCAGGCCCGGCTAGCCCTGCTCGAGGGGCCGGAAGGGAATTTCGTAGCCGGTTGCGTACAGAACGCCGTTCTCCTCTTCCAGGCGCAGTCGGGGCAGGGGAAAACGCGGCGGGCCATACACCGCTTTACCACCTTGCAGGGGTTCATAGGCCCCGAAGTGGCAGGGGCAGCCCATGAAAGGGTGGTCGGTGCGGTAATTGTAGGCGATGGAGCCCAGCTCGGGGTTGTCCACGTAGTTGACCACGCAGCCCTGGTGGGTGCAGATGCGCGACAGGGCCAGGAAGTGGGCCTCCCCCACCGTAAGCCCACCCACTACGGGTTCCGAGAGGCGAAACACCACCGCCTTGAGGGGGCTGCCGTTGTACACGTACTCGAAGTATTTGAACCGCCAGTGGGCGTCCAGCTCGTTTAGCACGGCTGCCTGCACCCTGGGGCCCTCGCGCCAGACCGGTTCGGAAACCCCCGTTTTGGTGAAGTGGATGGAGTAGGTGCGCCAGGCCAGCCAACCAAAAAAGCCTGCCGTGATGGCGCTGGGGACAATCCAGATCAGGTCGCGGCGGCTGATGCGGCGAAGGTTTTGTAGGTTGGGCTCGTCCATACCGTGCACCCACTACACCAAGCGGCCCGCAGGGCTACAACCCTCCCAGATACTGCAGCAAGGCCTGCATCTCAGCCTCAGTCAGGGGAACTGCCGGCATCTGACCCCGGCCTTTGAGGATAATTTCCCTCATTGCCTCAGGCACTTTTCGGATGGGGTTGCCCTGCAAACGGGGGCCAGTGCCGCCTTGGGCCTGGGCCCCGTGACAGGCCGCGCATTTGGCTAAGTACACCTGCTGTCCGGTAGAACCCGCGTTGAGCTGATTGCGAGCTGTCTGAATGAGGTTTTGTACCCGATCGCGGGCCTCCCCACCAGCTTTTAGGTAGCCCTCCCAGGCCACAATGGCCTCGGCGGGACGGCCCAGTTGAAAGTAGGCGTTGCCCAGGAACAACCAGCCCTCCGCTATATCGGGCTCGGCCCGCACGGCCAGCTCGAGGGCCTGCGCCCCCTCCTCGGGCCGCCCGCTCATGAAAAGCAGGATGCCCAGGCGCCGCACGGCGTTGGCATTGCGGGGCTCGAGCTCGATCACCTTCAGATAGCCCTGCACCGCCCGCTCGAAGTCCTGCAGGTCGTAGGCCTTGTTGGCGTAGGCCAGCCAGTCGGCGGCGCTGCCGCTCTGCTCGGCCTGGCGTTGCAGGTTGCCCAGTTCGCGGGCCTCGTTGCGGCTGGTGATGATGGTCTCGCCGGGCAGCCGGGGTACCGTATAGGCCCAAAGCCCCACCCCCAGGGCCACCAGGCTCAGGGTCACGGCGCCCAGCATTACGGGGCTCAGGCGGCGCGGAACCGGATGTTCGCTGCCCAGCTCGGTCAGTTGGCGCTCGAGCCGCACCGCCTGGGCCAGCAAGCGTTTGCGCTCCTCCCCCTCGGCCTCCTGGGCCAGGGACTTGAGCACCGCCAGCTCGGCCCGAAGCTCCTCCGGGCGGGGGCTTTCGGGAAAGGGCTGGGCCTCGGAACGAAAGAAAGGCCGCAGGGCATAGGCCAGGGCCAGCCCAAAGAGCAGCGCAAGAAAAAGGTAAGCCAGTATCATGATTTTCGCTCTGGGGTTTGGAGCTCGGCCTCGAGGCGGGCGATTTCCTCCTCGGAAACATCTGCGATGGGAGCCTGCACACGGGCCCTAACCCGCGCCAAGTAGCGCCAGAGGCCATAGCCCAGCAAGCCCAACCCAATCAAGGGCGACAGCCAGACCCACAGGGTCAGGCCCCGGGCGGGCGGCTCGTACAGAATCCAGTCGCCGTAGCGCTCCACAAAAAACTGCCGGATCTCGGCCTCGGTCTTGCCCTGGGCGAGTTGCTCGGCGATAATCCGGCGCATCTCCACCGCTATACCTGCATTGGACTCCGCCGCCGACTCCCCCTGGCAGACCGGGCAGCGCAGTTCACCGGCTATTTCAAAAACCCTGGGGGAGAAGTCGGGGGGTGGGGTATTGGGGGTGGGCTGGGCTAAGGAAAGAGCCCAAAGCCAAAGGCCCAACGCCAGAAACCGCGCCAGTAACCCTACGCCCCTGTCCCCTGTCCCCCATCCCCTCACTGCAACACCTGCCTCAGGTAACCCTTTAGCTGCGCCTCGCTCAGTTCACCGGCATGGCGGGCCAGCACGGTGCCGTTGCGGTCAATTACGAAAGTCTCGGGTACCCCGTAGTAGCCATACTCGATGCCGATACGGCCCCGGCCATCGTATACGCTGGGAAAGGTCAGGCCGTACTGCTGCACGAACTTCAGGGCCTCGGCTTCCTTGTCCTGTACGTTGACCCCCAGAATCAGCACCTGGTCTTTGTACTGTTGGTGAAAGCGCTCCAGCAGGGGGGCCTCCGTACGACAGGGAATGCACCAGCTGGCCCAGATGTTGAGCAATACAGGCTTATCCAGACCCTCCCCTATACCCATCTCAGGGCCATACTGGGCCCGGTAGGGCTCCAGTAGCGGCAGGCTGAAGCTGGGCGCAGGCTTACCCACCAGCACCGACTTGAGCTCGTTGGGGTTGGGGCGCTGCATCCCCCAGTAGAAAAGCCCTCCCAGCAGCAGCACCCAGATGGGCCAGAACCTAAGCAAGGGTCACCTCTTTCATCAGTCTCCTGCCGTAGGGGACATCTGACGGCTGACCACCCGGGCCCCGCCGGGCCATAGGATGTACAGCGTACCCAGCACAATGATCAGCCCCGATACCCACAGCCACCAGACCATAGGGGTCACGATGATCTTGAGGGTCGCCCACTGACCCCGCTCCTGGTCGAACTGCATCAAAACAAAGTAGTAGTCGTTGTAGAGCGAGTATTTGACCACCGGCGTAGCCAGCGGCGAGCCCATCTGGGGGTAGAAGTTGAGCCGGGTCTGGTAGCGGCCATCCGAACCCCAGCCCTCGAGGCTGGTCGAGCGCACCTCGATGGGGGCAATGGCTGCAAAGCGGTTGGATTCCTCTTTGGCGCTAATGGAGAGGAGCCGCACCTCCATACCCCGGGTCTGCCAGGTCTCCCCGACCTGAAGGGTCTTTTGCTCGGTGACCCGGTAGGTCTGGCTGAAGGCGATGGTCAGGGCGGCCAGGGCAATGCCAAAGTGCACGATATGCGAGCCAAAGCGGCGCTTATGGCTGGCGGCGAGCTCGAGCAAAGCCTGACCCCATGAGATGCCCAGCGAGCGGGCCCGCTCACGCACCCCCTGGGCCACCATCAGCCAGATGGCGGTCAGGTTGTAGGCAAAGAGCCCAATCGCCAGCGAGACCCCCAGGGTCAGACCCAGGCCAAAGCCCAGCAGGGTGCCCACCCCCAGGGCAATCAGCATGGCGGTGAGGTTCCGCATCACCTGGGCGTTGGTATGCCGCCAGGGCAGGACCGGCCCGATGCCCATCAGGAGCAGCATAAAGATGCCCAGGGGAATGGAGATCTGGTTGAAGAAGGGAGCCCCCACCGAAACTTTGGCCCCGCTGACGATTTCCACCACCAGCGGCCACAGGGTACCCAGCACTACCACAAACGCAAAGGTGCCGAAGAACAGAGCGCCCGCCAGCAAGGCCCCTTCGCGGCTTCTCCAGCGGACTTCACCGGCCTCGCGTATCTCGGCGGAAACCCTGGCCAACAACCCCAGCCCCACGGCCATCACGCCCAGCAAAAACAGCAAGAACCAGGCCCCCACCGGCCCACTGGCAAAGGCGTGCACCGACTGGATCACCCCCGAGCGGGTCAGGAAGGTGCCAAAAACCGTGGCGGCAAAGGTCAGGGTAATGAAGGCGAAATTCCAGCCTTTGAAAAGCCCCTTGCGCTCTTGCACCTGGGCAGTGTGCAGGAAGGCCGTAGCCAGCAACCAGGGAATGATGGAAGCGTTCTCGACGGGGTCCCAGGCCCAGTAGCCCCCCCAGCCCAGAATCTCGTAGCTCCACCACTTGCCGGTAAAGATGGCCGCGGTCAGGAAGCCCCAGGCCACCAGAGTCCACCAGCGGGTCTCGAAAATCCAGCTCTGGAAGCGCTTCGCAACCATGGCGGCCACCGCATAGGCAAACGGCACCGAGAGCCCCACAAAACCCAGGTACATCAAGACCGGATGAACGGCCATCATCCAGTGGTTCTGAAGCAGCGGATTGGTGCCCCGACCATCGGGGGGTGGGTTGGGCACGGCATCGAAGGGGTGGGCCACGAAGACCATCACCGCAAAGAAGAAGACCTGTACTGCAAATAGCGTACCTAACGCCACCGGGGCGCGCCAGATGTCCAGACCCTGACCCACCCGCAGGCTCAGGAGCCAGGTATAGGCTGTCTGGAGCATGGCCCACAGCAGAATGGAACCTTCCAGCGCTGCCCAGGGGGTCACCAGCTTGACCCATAGCGGGTTGTTGGCCGAGCTGTGATTGGCCACGTAGGAGACGCTGAAGTCGTTGGTCAGAATGGCCCACTCGAGCGCCCCGAAACTGACCAGCGCCGCCATCAGGCTCAAGGTCGAGAGGCGCCGGGCGACCTCGAGGTAGCGCCCGTCCCGCAAGGTGTAGGCCAGGATCGAAAGCACCAGGCCCATCACCGAAAAAATGAGGGCCGCCAGAAGGGAAACCCCCCCCAACAGGCCAGGCGTCATACGAGCCTCCACAGCGCGTTCATTGGGTTCCCTCGATGAGCTTGCGAACTTCGTCGGGCGTCCAGCCCTCCTTGGGGGCCTGGTAGGTTTCGGAGTGCTTGACCAGCAGGTTCTGGCTTACAAACGTCTCGCCCTGAAACCTGCCTTCCACCACCACCCCCCGGTTTTCACCAAAGAGGGCCGGAGGGGTCGA
>CALFDH010000083.1 GCA_937950405.1 uncultured Meiothermus sp. | reverse complement strand
AGCACCTCGGCATCGGCGGGGCGCTTGCGGAGGGTTTGGGGGGTCAGGTTGGCGCGGCGGAAGTTGCCAAAGTTGAGGTCGGCCAGCACTTTATTGCTGCTATCGCGCAGGGTGATGGAAAGGGGGCGGGGGTCGGCCTTGAGTACCAGAATTTCCATACTGGCAAAGCCCAGCGAGGCGTCCTTGGGGGTGCCGCCAACGCGCCAGGCGGCCCCGGCGGGGGTGTTTTGCTCGCCCAGTAGCCGGAGCGTGACCCGCTCGGTTAGCTGGTCGAAGTCGCCCAGGTCGGTCAGGTTGACCCCCAGGCCCTCCACGCGGGCCTTGGCGCGGGGCTGGATGACGAGCTGGTTGGTCAGGAACAGGTAATTCCAGACCTCCTTGTCCGAGATAACCACAAAGTTGCCCTCGAGCGCGGCGGGCTTCTTGAACTCTACCCGGGCCAGTTGCTCCTTACCCGGAATCACCTGAAGCCGGAACTCGGCGTCCTGACTGCTGCCGTCGGGCAGTTGAATCTTGCCGGTGATGGTGGCCTCCCAGGGTGAGCGGTCCAGGTTGGTCTGCACCTGGCGGGTGATCTCGGCGATGCTCTGGGCCGCTACCAGGCCCAGGGATATGAGGGCGATTGCCAGCAACTTCTTCATTCATGGCCTCCAAAACTCAGCGTGTAGCGTAGCCATAGCGAAAACCCACCGTCGTAGCTTGCATCGGCGCGGAAGCGGTACGCCTCCAGCCCCAGGGTAGCCGCCCAGGGGTAGGCCACGGTTAGGCGCAGCTTAAGATTGTTGAGTTCCTCGTCCAGGGGTGCGGTGAGGGCGGCCTCGAGCCGCCAGAGCTGCCCGGCCCGCAGGGTGGCCTCGAGCAGCGTTCCGGCCTCGTCGAGCTCGCCCCGCCAGCCCAGCAGGGCATACAGGCGTGAATCGTCCACCCCCAGCCCGAAGGTATAGGTCTGCTCCTGGCGCAACGCATAGCTGAGCTCGCCCGAGCCGCTGGCGAGGTCGGCCAGGTTGCGCTTGAAGCCCAGCCCCAGGCCCAAAGTTTCCCGCGGGCTCAGGCGGTAGCGCCCCCAGAAGCCCAGTTTGAGCCCCCCTTCGGCCTCGTCGCCCACCCACAACTGCGGGCGCAGGGCGCTGCTGTAGCCCGCCTCCAGGCTGGCCGCCACCGGCCCGAAGGTTCCGCTCATGCGGCCCTCGACCCCCCAGCCCGCAAATCCCAGGCTGGCCCGCACACCGTAGCTCAGGCGCCCCAGGGCGCTCAACTCGAGTGCGCTCCCCAGCCCCAACCCCAGCGCATCGCGCTGAAGGCGGGCCTCGAGGTCAAACACCCCCAGCGGCAGGGTGGCCTCGAGCGTAGGTATCAGGGTGTCGGGCGATAGGCGACCGTAGAGCCCGAAGGTGAGGGACTGAGCAAGGCCCAAAGCCGAAAGCTGAAGGCCCAGGGCGATAAGGACGAAGCGCAAGAAGCGCCGGTATTGGTGAAATCCCATCTGAATCATGTGATTCCCTTTTGAGCTACAGATTGCTCCAATCCCCCGGATTCCAGGATGACCCGCGACCAGAAATTGAGCGAATCAAACAGAACATGTCCTTTATGCGGCCAGTCGCTTGCCAAAGCGCAGGCTTGCCAAGCCTAGCACGGCCAGGCTAAAAATGATTAGCGCCACCAGGTCAATCCAGAGGGTCTCGAGGCCCGCCCCCCGCAGCATCACCCCGCGCGTACCGTCAATCAGATAGCGGGCCGGGATGACCGCCGACAACCCTTTGAAGAAGAGGGGCATTCCGTCCACCGGGAACACAAACCCCGACAAAAAGATGGTGGGCAAAATATAGGCAAAGGTGCCAAACACCGCCTGAATCTGGGTGCGGGCTAGGGTGGAAATCAGCACCCCCACCCCCAGTGAGCCCAGTACAAAGAGCACGATCAGCCCAAATAACAGCAGAAGGTTGCCGCGCACCGGTACACCAAACACCCAGTGTCCAATCGAGAGCACCAACAGGCTCACCAGGGTGGCAATCACAAAATAAGGCAGCACCTTCCCCAGCACCACCTCGTAGGGCTGGATGGGGCTGGCAATCAGGGCCTCCATAGTGCGGCTCTCGTTTTCACGCACAATCGAGAGGGCTGTGAGCAACACGGTAAAAATGGTCATGATCAGGCCGATGATGCCCGGAATCATGAACCAGGCGGTCTTGTTGTCGGGGTTGTAGAGGGTGTGCAGGGTGGGGGTGAGGGGTGGGGTGGTGGCGGTTCCGGCCAGTACCTTGACTGCTAGCAGCCTGCTGTTCACATCGCCCAGCACCCTGCGCAGGGCGGCCTGGGCCTGAAAGGCAAAGTTGGGGTCGGAGCCATCCAGGTAGACCTCGAGCGGCACCGCTTTGTCTCGCCGAACGGTTTGCAGGGCGCCTGCCGGAATTATCAGCCCCACCCGGGCCTTGCTTTGCTGGATGGCCTCTGGAACCTGTTCGGGGTTTTGCGCGGTGAAGGTGAGGGTGAAACGATTTTCCTTTTGCAACTCTTGCAGCAGGTACTGGCTGATGCGGTCTTGCGAGCCATCGTAGACCGCCAGCCGAATGCCCGAGAGGGTGAAGTTGATGGCATAGCCAAACAGGAGGGTCATGACGATGGGCAGACCCACAATCAGCCGGGAGAGCACGTGGTCGCGCCGGATCTGGGTGAACTCCTTTTGGGCCAGGGCGACAATGCGGTTCACGCCGCACCTCCTTTTTGGCGGGTCAGGATGATGAACACATCTTCCAGGTTGGGGTATACGGTCTGGAGGGGAAGGTTAGGGGTGGCCTGCTTTTCCAGAATCAGCCGTACGCCTTTGCCACTGGGCCAGCCATCCAGCACACCCGGCAGGGCGCGAATTTGTTCCAAAGGTAATGGGGTCTCGCAGTAGGCCACACGGGCCTGTTGCAGGGCAAGCTGCTCGAGTTCGTGGGGGGTTCCCTGGGCAATCACCTGGCCGCTAAAGAGCAGCGCCAGCCGATGGCAGCGCTCGGCCTCGTCCATGTAGTGGGTGGTCACGACCACGACTGCCCCCCGGGCGGCTTCCTGGTGGATCAGATCCCAGATGATGCGGCGCGAGACCGGGTCGAGGCCGGTGGTGGGCTCGTCCAGAAACACCACCTGGGGCCGGTGCACCACGGCCTGGGCGATGGCCAGCCGTTGCCGCCAACCCCCCGAGAGGGCCCCTGCGAGCTGGTGGGCAAAGTCCTGCAAGCCAAAGCGCTGTAAGGTTTCTTCGACGGCCTGGGGCACGTCCTGGGCCTCCAGGTAGAGCCGGGCGCGAAACCCCAGATTCTCGCGCACCGTGAGGTCGCGGTAGACGCTGGCTTCCTGGGTGGCATAGCCGATGGCTGCCTTGACCCGCTCAGGATGGCGGCGCACATCCAGCCCCGCCACCTGGGCTCCCCCTGCGCTGGGCAGCAAAACCCCAGTCAGGATGCGGATCAGGGTGGTTTTGCCCGAACCGTTGGGGCCCAGCAGGCCAAACACCTCGCCGGGACGAACCTGCAAGCTCACCTTGTCCAGGGCCACCAGGTTGCCAAACCGCCTCGAGACCTGCTCAACGCTGACCACGCTGCCTCCCCTCCAGAAAACCCCGCACGTGGGCCTGCAAATCGAAAGGGGGGTGAATCCCCATCGCCCCAAATAGCAACGCCCGGGCAAAAAGCGGCCCCAACAGCGCAACGGCAGCCTGAAAAGGCGACTCATCCGAGCGAAGCAAGCCCGCTTTTTGCAGGTCGGTAAGGTACTCGAGCACGCTGGAGATGGCCCGGTTGAAGCCCGCCGGCCCCGCTGCGCCGCGCAACTCCGGGTGGCGGGCCAGCTCGGGCAAAAGCCGCACCAGCAGGCCCTGGTTGGCCTCGAGCATCTGTACGTAGTGTTTGGTCAGGCGCAGCAGGTCGGCCTCGAGGTTGCGTGTGGATTGGGGCAGTACCTGCTCCACCGGAGGGTGAAGCTTCTGCACCGCCTCTTGCAACAGCGCTTCCTTGCTGCCAAACTGCCGAAACAGCGTGACCTCGGAAACCCCCGCCCTGGCCGCGATTTCGCGGGTGGTGGCGCCTTTGTAGCCCTTCTCGGCCAGGAGTTCCAGCCCCGAGCGCATCAGGGTTGCGCGGGTGGAGTCGGCCTCGTCGAAGTTTGCAAGTAAGTACATACTTACATCCATGCTAACGCTTTTTGCACATGCCATGCAACCTTTGCTCATCGCTTGTTGGGCCGAGCCTTTGCCCCCGGGGCGGGAGGATGTCAGAATGGGGGCGCTATGGCGAACCTCAAGAACCTGCCCGTTGGTAAAAAAGCGCCCGAAGTTGTCCATATGGTGATTGAAGTACCGCGTGGGTCTTCCAACAAATACGAATACGACCCCGACCTCGAGGCCATCAAGCTCGACCGGGTACTCCCCACGGCCCAGTTCTATCCGGGCGATTATGGCTTCATCCCCTCCACCCTGGCCGAGGACGGCGATCCCCTGGATGGCATCATCCTCTCCACCTACCCCCTGCTGCCGGGGGTGGTGGTGGATGTGCGTATTGTGGGGATGGTGGACATGCAGGACGAAAAAGGCGGCGACGCCAAAATTATCGGGGTGGTGGCCGAAGATCCGCGCCTCGACCACATCCGCGACCTGGCCGATGTGCCCACCGCCCATAAACAGGAAATCCAGAACTTCTTCGAGACCTACAAGGCTTTGGAGGCCCACAAGGGCAAGTGGGTCAAGGTTTCGGGCTGGAAGGACAAGGCCGGTGCAATAGCGGAGGTGCAGGCTTGCATCGAGCGGTTCAAAGAGGCAAAGGATCGCTAGCAAGCCAACAATCGTGATGAATGCTTGGCTCGAGAAGGGTTATACGCCTCCGGTTTAGAGCCGTGACCGGGTATGTTTCGCTATGTTTTCGGCCTTCTGCTATGGGCTTTTTGCAACCCCTTAAATGCCGAAAAGGTCGAACCGAACGGTTGAACGGCGCCGGGGATGCGCGGGTTGAACTGGCTTGACCACCCAGGGGCATTTGTGGTTATGTAGTCAAACGAGCTAGCTATGGCCTTGCAGCAGCGAATCGAATCCTTACTGAAGGCGCTGGAAGTGCCCGACCTGAGTGTTGAGGTACCTTCAGTGAGCGACGAAGAGGGTTTCCTCGAGGCCTTGGAAGCGGCCATCCGCAGCTTTATCGAAGACGGAGAAGATGACGAAAGCCCGCTTGGCCTGATTGAGGCCGATCCCTCGGCCTACGACCTTAGCGATGAGCCCGATACCGACGAACTGCAAAACGCCGTCAAAGACTTCATGAACGCCGGCGACTCCCAGCTTACCCTCATCACCCCCGAAAGCCCTACTAAGCCCGACGGCGGCGAGAACCCCGATAAGTTCTGGATTTTTATGCTTAAGATGCCCACCCTTTCCGAACATCGCTGGTGGGCTGTTGTAGACAAAAATGGGCGGAACGAAACCTATAATTACGGGATTATCTAGCGTGGTTTGCGTTTTTATCCGAGGAATACCAGGATAGCCACAAAGCGGCTCTAGCCTGACGGCCACCCCCTCGCCACCTCAACGATGTCACCGCTAACCTCACCCCGAGGTTTTTTCCTGAAACCGCTCTATCTGGCTTGATGCAGGGCTTCCCCGATGCGCCTTCGGGCGGCCTCTAGCAAAGCCGGGTCACGCTGCCAGTCGCGCATACTGCGGGCCATCTCCTCGGCCACCGTGCCCACCCGCAAGCTCAGGCCCCGCTCGCGCAACAGCTTCAAGTACTCGTAATCCTCGATGCCGTCACGCAGCCACTTGGCCCGAATGGAGGGCACAATGGAGCCGGGCAGGCCCACGTCCTTACCCGGGTAGAACCACAGCCCATCACCGTTGTAGGCCCGGCCCGCGTTGAGGTAGCGCACATCTGTCCAGGGGTCCTGGCCCCGGCTGGTATCGTAAAAATCGGCGGCCCAGCCCAGGATGCCGCTGAAGCCCAGGTTGTAGGCCAAAAAGCCACTGGATATGCGCCAGTTGAGCGGGCTATAGTCCAGCAGCCACTGGGGGGCATAAGGGGTTTTGCGGTTGAGCAGCGCGGTGTAGTACCAGAAGCTGCTGCCTTTGGCCTGGGCTGCCTCCCAGATTCTGGTGCGCCGGGCCTCTTCGTACATCTCGGCATTGATGGCGAAGATGTCTACCAGGGGCCTGCCGTTGCCATCCTCGAGCAGCTCGGGGCGGGGGTGCAGGGTACTCAGGTGCAGAACGTTGGCAGCTCGCAGGTTATTCGCCCAAGCCCGGATGTCGGGTAGCAGGTTGTTGGGGCAGACATCGAGCTCGTCGAAGGCGAAATTGTAAATGGGTACCTCAGACTGACGGGCCGTGCGGGCCGCAGCCAGTTCGGCCACCGGGGGCGCAGGCCGGGCCCGGCAGGTCTGGGCGTTGGCCCCGCTCCAGAAGCCCAGGTCAATGCTGTTGAGGCCATAGTCGTTCACCAACTCCCGCACCTCGGAGGGCTCGACCCTTCCGGGCATCAGGCGGTGTTTGAGCAGCTCGAGGCGGGCGGCTTTGGTCTTGGTGTTCCACAGGGGCACAAAGGAGAGCAAGCTGGGGCGCGGGGGCAGTTCAAAGTTCCAGACTGTCAGGCGAAGCGAACCTTCCAGGGTGCCGTTCTGGGCGGTGACGCGGTAGGTGCCGCTGTACTGGCCCGGCACCGCATTGCGCGGTACCGATACGTCCACCCAGAACGGCTGGTTGCGCCCAGGGTTCACATCGACCGGGATGGCCTTGAACCGTCCGCCTGGGGCACTGAAGGGAATCAGGGCATCGGGATACCAGCCCGCGCCTTGCGAACGGTTGGGGGCTTCCAGACTGGGGCTGAGCTCCCAGACCTGTACGTAGTGCTGACGGTAGAGGGTGAGGTGGTTCTGGCTAATAATGGCGCCCCCCGGCCCGCGCAGCTCGGAGACTTCCAGGCTGGCTCCCTTGACGCCCTTGGGGCCCCCAAGCACAATCTGAAACGACTCGGTCTCGCCCCTGGCCGCGAACAGCTCGAGGGGCTGGTTGGGCCGGGTAGGGTCTTCGGGGCGGACGCGCTCCAGGGAACCGGTGGCCCAGACCCGCATGGGCCCCTTGGGGTCAATTTCCACCACCGGCGCAGGGCAGGCGGTCAGGAGGCCCAACAAAAGCAGTAAGAGCAAAAGTTGCCACGCACGAGACCGCATGGCCTCCAGTGTAGGCCGCTGGGGTCATGAGAACGGTGCGCTCCGACCATTTCGAGGAGCGTTATCCCATGTTCTGGAGAATTGGCTTGAGATGCTACCCCCCAATCCCGATCATCACCCGCTCGCGCAGGGTGGGGAGGGTGTTGCCAAAGGCGGGCTTGCGGTCGGTGGCCAGCAGAATGGCATCTACCAGCGCCTCGACCGGGTTGGGGGCCTCGAAAGCCCAGGCGATGTCCATTTCCAGGTCGGTGAGCAGGCAGGGGCGAATTTTTTTGTCGGAGGTCAGGCGCAAGCGGGAGCACTTGGAGCAGAAAGGCTCGGCGACCGGGTTGATGAAACCGATACTGCCGACCGCACCCGGTATCTTGTAGACCCGTGCGGGAGCGGTGGGGTCGTTGTCTACCTTCTCCAGCGGGCCGAAATGGGCCTCGATTTTGGCTTTGGTCTCGGCCCCAGCGATGAAGCGCTGCCGGTACAGCTCGGGGTTGGAGTTGTCGAGGTGCATGTACTCCAGGAAGCGCACCTCCAGGGGTTTGTCCAGCGTGAGCGAGGCCAGGGGAATTACCTCCCCGTCGTTCATACCCCGGATCATCACCGCGTTGATTTTGACCGGGTGCAGCCCCAGCTCCCAGGCGGTTTCGATGGCGTCCCAGACCTTCTCGACCTGCCCGCCCCGGGTCATGGTCTTGAAGACCTGGGGGGTCACGGCGTCCATCGAGAGGTTGATGCGGCGCAGACCGGCAGCCACCAGTTCCCTGGCCTTGCGTTTGAACAACAGACCGTTGGTGGTGATGGCAATGTCCGGAATGCCCAGCTCGTGGGCCACGGCAATCATCTGGGGCAGTTCTTTGCGTACTAGCGGCTCGCCTCCGGTAAAGCGCACCGACTCGAGGCCCAGCATCTGCATGGCCCGCAGGAAGTGGCGGGTATCCGCTACCGAAATTGTGCCGGGGGGTTCCGACTGCTCCCAGCCCAGCGGATGGCAGTACAGGCAGTGCAGGTTGCAGCGCGGCGTGACCGAGAGCCGAAGATCCTTGATAATTCGTCCGTAGCGGTCGATTAGCTTCACTGTTTCTTCTCCGTGTTGCGCATTCTAGCAACACGGGGGGCAGGGTGCAAATCAACTGACAAAAACAGTCTTTGCTTAGAGTAAGTACAAGTATCGCCCCAGCGGTATCAGCAGGGTTCTGGACGGGGTTCAAGGCCAATGGGTGCTTATAGCGCCAGTGGCCCGGCTGAAGTCGAACCCACAAATCTTCCGGGAGGTCTGGATTAGCCTCGTGATATGCAGGTTGTTGTACTCTTCGATGGCGTGTGCAATCTCTGCAACCGCACCGTGCAGTTCATCATTCGCCATGACCCATCGGGGCGTTTCCGCTTCGCTTCGCAGCAGTCCGAGATTGGGCAGAAACTGCTGGCCCAGCACAATATCCCCATCTCGCAGGCCCTGGCCGGCAGTGTGGTGGTGCTGGAGGGCGATAAGGTCTGGCTCGAGTCAGACGCAGTGTTTCACATCCTCTACCGGCTGGGGGGTGTTTGGAGCATCCCTGCGGTGCTGTGGTTTTTCCCTAAGCGGCTGCGGGACTGGGTCTACCGTATGGTGGCAAAAAACCGCTACCACATGTTTGGCAAGCTCGAGCGCTGCATGGTGCCCACCCCAGAACTCAAACAGCGCTTCTTGGATGCATAAGCCAGATATGCTCGAGTCCAAATCTATAGGATTGCATTCCAAACCCGCCATCGGCTATGGACTATAGACCATCGGCCTTCTTGAAGCTTTCTACTCGACAGGTGGTACAAAACCGAACTGTGGCGTAGCCTGGGGTATGGCCGATTGCAAACGCTTTGGCTTGGCCCTGGGGGGTGGAGGGGCCAGGGGGTATGCCCACATCGGGGTGATGCGGGTGCTGGAGCGGGAGGGGTTTCGGCCCAGCGCGATTGCCGGAACCAGCATGGGCAGCCTGATGGGGGCCATGTTTGCCAGCGGACACACCGCCGACGAGGTGCAGGAAGTGCTCTCCCAGGTATCTTTCTGGCGCTTTCTGGACTGGAACCCCCTGAGCGATATGCTCAACTACAGCGAGCTGGTGCGCTTTCTGGAGCCCCATATTCCTCGCCAGATGGAGGACTTTCCCATTCCCTTTGGCATCACCGCCACCGACCTGATCACCGGCACCGAGGTCTACTTTCGTCAGGGGGATGTGTTCCAGGCCATTCGGGCTTCCATTGCCTATCCGGGGGCCATCAATCCCATCTGGGTAGGGCATCAGCTCCTGGCCGATGGGGGCATCCTGAACCAGATTCCGGTAGATCTGGTGCGCTTTTTGGGCTCCGAACGGGTCATTGCGGTGGATGTGACCCCCCTCGAGGTCTTGCGCGAACAGCCCCACAAGAAAAGCTGGTGGGAACAGATTTTTCGCCGAGGCATTGATGCCAACCCCATTCAGAACGTGTACCGCGCCATCGAGATCATGCAGATTCGGCTGGCTGAGGTCAAGCTGGCGGTATCGCGTCCTGACCTGGTGCTACGGCCCAAGCTCGAGGGCATCGGGCTATTCAGCTTCCAGCAGTTGGGGCAGGCCATCCAGGACGGGGAAGCAGCGGCCCTGGGCCAGCTCGAGACAATCAAGGAGCTGCTGGCTATCGAGGCTTGAGCGCCGAGAGCGTCTGAATGCCTTCGCGCTCCATTCTTTCCAGCAGCCCCCGGCACAGCTTTTTCATCATCAGGGGCCCTTCGTAAACGAAGCCGGTGTACACCTGCACCAGGTTGGCCCCGCTTGTGAGCCGCTCCCACACATCCGCTGCGCTAAAAATGCCCCCCACCGAGATAATGGGCAAACGGCCCTGCAGCCCGGTGTGCAGGTACCGGAGCACCTCGAGCGAGCGTGCCCCGAGCGGCCGGCCCGAAAGTCCGCCTGCCTCGTCTGTGGGCGTGGTCAGCCCTGCGCGGCTGGTGGTGGTGTTGGTGGCGATAAGCCCGGAAAGCCGGTACTGCTCCACCAGCGCCAGAATCTCGTCTATCTGCGTCCAGGTCAGGTCGGGTGCAATTTTGAGCAGCAAGGGTTTGCGGCCCTGCACGAAGCCCACCAGCGCCGCGAGCAGCTCTTCCAGCCGGTCTTTGTCCTGCAAGGCCCGCAGCCCCGGCGTGTTGGGCGAGCTGACGTTAACAACAAAGTAATCGCCGTAGGGCCAGAGCACGGACAGGCTTTGCAGATAATCCTTCGGGGCTTCTTCCAGGGGGGTCAGCTTCGACTTCCCCAGGTTGATGCCCAGGGGCACCGGGAGCTTGCCGAAGGTCTGCTGTAAGCGCTCCAACCGGGCCGCAATGGCCTTGGCTCCTTCGTTGTTGAAGCCCATGCGGTTGATCAGGGCCTGGTCCTGGGGCAGCCGGAAAAGGCGGGGTTTGTCGTTGCCCGGCTGGGGCAGCGCCGTCACTGAGCCGATCTCCACATGCCCAAACCCCAGCGCAGGCCAGGCCCGCACCGCCACTGCGTTTTTGTCGAAGCCCGCCGCCAGCCCGATGGGGTTGGGGAAGCGCAGGCCAAACGCCTGCACCTGAAGGCGCTCATCCTGCACCGAGCAGAGCCGCCGCACCAGCTCCAGGCTGGGCCCCCGTTGCCCCAGCCAGGCCAGGCCGTGCATCACCCGTTCGTGGATGGTCTCGGGGTCCTGGCGGAACAGCCAGGGTTTGACCAGTTCGTACACGGAGAAAGAATAGCAGGGGAGGGGAGGTGTGGGGGAGAGGAGAAAGAAGAAACGACACTCCCCTCTGAGCTTCTGTGGATCCCTGCACCCTGTGCCCGGTTCCTTGTCCCCCTTACCTGTACTGTGCCAGCAGGTTCTTGGCGATGATGACCTTCAGTACCTCGCTGGTGCCCTCGCCAATGCGGGTTAGGCGGGCGTCGCGCCAGAAGCGCTCCACCGGGTACTCCTTGATGTAGCCGTAGCCGCCCAGAATCTGGATGGCCTCGTCGCAGGCCCGCACCCCTACCTCCGAGGCGAAGAGCTTGGCCTGGGCGGCAGCCTGGCCAAAGGGCCTGCCGGCGTCGCGCAGCTCGGCGGCTTTAAGGTACAAAAGGCGAGCGGCCTCGAGTTCGGTGGCCATGTCGGCCAGCTTGTGCGAGACAGCCTGGAACTCGGCAATGGGCTTGCCAAACTGCTCACGCTCGAGGGCATATTTGGCCGCGAACTCCAGAGCGGCCCGCCCCAACCCCACCGCCATGGCGGCGATGCCGACGCGGCCTCCCTCCAGTACCTTCATCACGTCGTAAAAGCCCTTGCCCCGTTCGCCCAGCAGGGCTTCTTTGGGCAGGTGAAGGTCCTCGAAAATCAGTTGCGCGGTGTCGGAGGCGTTCAAGCCCAGCTTCTTTTCCTTGCGCCCAATCCGCAAGCCCGGAATGGGCGCCTCGAACACCACCGCCGAGAGCCCCAGGTGCTTTTTCTCTTCGCTGGGGGCGGCGTCGGTGCGGGCGTTAACCACATAGATGCCTGCCACCGACCCCTGGGTGATGAACTGCTTGGAGCCATTCAGCACCCAGCCCGAAGCCGTTTCCTCGGCCTTGGTGCGCATGGCGGCGGCGTCGGAGCCGCTGCCGGGTTCAGTCAGGCCCCAGGCTCCTAGCACCTCCCCCGAGGCCAGCCGGGGCAGGAATTGCCGCTTCTGTTGCTCGCTGCCGGCCAGTAGAATGTGGCCGGTACAGAGGCTGTTGTGGGAGGCTACGGTCAGGGCGAGTGAGCCGTCTACCGCCGCAATTTCCTCAATGATGCGGGCAAAGATGCGTGTGGACAGCCCGGCCCCGCCGTACTGCTCGGGTACCTGGGCCCCCATGACCCCCATCTCGCCCAGCTTTTTCACAATCTCAAACGGAAACGCCCCCGTCTCATCGCGCTCGGTGGCTGTGGGGGCTACCTCGGCCTGCAAAAAATCCCGCAGTGCACCGATAATCTGGCGCTCCTCGCTGTCTGGCTCGAACCACAAATCCTTGGGGCGGTCTGCGATCATTTTGAACTCCTCCGTGTTTCCAATATATCACTTTTTTTGTTTAGTGTTGGAAATGCGTTACAAAATAGGAGATGATACTGGCGATGAACTGAAGACCAGATGATATAGTGAAGCATCGTGAATCCCCCACAGCTTTAGTACACTTGTGTTATGGGATTTCGTGTCGTTTCGGAGGAACGCCTGAATGGAGCTTGAAGCCGGTGCAATCGTAGAAGGTCGCGTCACGCGAATCATGGAGTTTGGGGCTTTTATCGAGTTTCCCACGGGGGAATCGGGACTGGTGCACATCTCGCAGGTGGCCCACGAGTTTGTCAAGAACATCCGCGACCACCTGAATGAAGGCGATGTGGTCTCGGTGCTGGTGCTGGGCCGCGACGATAAGGGTCGCCTCGACCTCTCCATCAAGGAACTCACCCCAGCTCCTGTCGAGCCCCCCCGGCCCAAGCGCTTGCCCCGCCAGGCTCCCGAGTTTGAAAACAAACTCAAAAGCTTTCTGCGCGGCTCAGGGGGTTTTGGTGGCGGTGGCGGCGGCAAAAAGCCGGGGGGTGGAAAGGGCGGGCGCAAGCGCCGCTAAGGCGCTGGTGCATGGGTCTCGACAGATGACCAGGCCGTTGACCATGTTGTAATGAAAAACCAAAGCAGGTTTATCGCGCTTTTTACAGAGGTGGCCGCCCATCCAGGCGGTCACTGTTCTGTACGGGACAAGGCTTTCTTGTAGTCGTGTGGCTCAAAATATGGGCTAAGTACAGCGTCGTAAAGGAGCCTATACATTCTGGCGAACGTTGGCCTGAGCACTCGCCAACCAATCTCCCAGGTGGCGGCCGTCATTGCTAGGAGGCCAAAGGCCGACGAAGCAATCCAGAAGAAGTTTGCCAAACTACCGGCTGGGTAGGGCGATCTGGATTGCTTCGCATCCTGCGGATGCTCGCAATGACTTGCCGTATTCCAGTGAAGATGTACAGGCATCTATACGACTATGTACTAAGTGCGCCCGCGATAGAAATATCATGCTGCTCAACGAAAGTGCGAATTCTGGGGTTTGCAGCGGCGCAGCCTCGTGAATCACCCTTTCCCTACCCATTACGTTTCTATCGAGGAGACACTTAGCCCGGTTTCTTTTCGTATCGTTCTTGCATGGCCTGAAAGAAGGTCAGGCTTCTTCATCAAAGCTCATGCCCATGATGCTGTAGCCTGCATCCACGTACACCGTCTGGCCGGTGGTTCCACTGGAAAGGGGAGAGAGCAGATACAGGCCCAGGTTGCCCACTTCCTCGTGGGTAATCATGCGCCCCAGGGGGGCGGTGGCGTTGTACTTGGCCACCATCTTGCGAAAGCCGGGAATGCTCATGGCGGCTACGGTGCGGATGGCTCCCGCGCTGACCGCATTGACCCGGATGTTCTTCTTTCCCAATTCGTAAGCCAGATAGCGCACGCTGGCTTCCAGGGCGGCCTTGGCAATGCCCATCACGTTGTATTTGGGCACCACCTTCTCGGAAGCGTAGTAGGTCAGGGTGACCAGGCTGCCCCCTTCGCGCAAGAGCGGCTCGGCTTCGCGGGCCACCGCTACTAGCGAATAGGCCGAGACTTGCAGGGCAGTGTTCCAATCGGCGGCGGTGGTATCAATAAAGCGCCCTTCCATGGCCGGACGCGGGGCAAAGGCAATCGAGTGCACCAGATAATCCAGCCCGCCCCAAGCGCTCCCCAGGTCGGCAAACATGGCCTTGAGAGCTGCTTCGTCGGTCACATCCACCTGGTATAGGCGTTGATGGGGACGGCCCGCGGTCATTTTCTCCAGCTTTTCGCGCAGCCGTTCCCCTTGATAGCTGAAAGCTACCTCGGCGCCCGCAGCATACAGTTTTTCGGCAATGGCCCAGCCCAGGCTGTGCTCATTGGTCACGCCCATTACCAGGGCTTTTTTGCCGGATAAGTCGATTGAAACCATAACCCCCGTATCTTACCCGCATCCCCTCGAGGGTTGGCAATCCCTTGGTGGAATTTCGAACCGATTCCAACCGCTTCCTAGCAAGGCGTTCCTCAGGTTGCTTTTACACCTCTGAACCAATCCTCATAAAACCCCTTTAAGATGATGTCTACAACAAGTTGTTTAGGTTATTACCAATAGTGGGACATTTCTCACTACTGCAATCCACAATCTTCAGGCTATAAACATTCTACAAAGTACGGGTCTCTTTCGGCAGCAAGGGAGGTAGACATGCAGACGCTACAACAGGGGGTGGCAACCATGGGAGGCATTCAGTGCGAGTGGGTTCCGGGCACCATGAACCAGGTCAAGGTTCACCTCCCAGGCCATGATGTACAGGTGACCCTCGAGCAATTACAACAGATTGCCGGGGTAGATGCCGTACACGAACTCTACCTCAAGGGCCTGATCTCCCTCCCCCTGAGTAACAAGCTGCGTGAAGCCTTCGATAAGGCCTAGCGCCGAGCGTGATCCCTTCAGGCGACCCTGCAGGGTCGCTTTTTTTGTGATTTGGCTATAGGCTCGTCATCCACGATCAGCCTTAGGGTTTTCCGCTCATGATGTTTTATACCGGCAAAAGGATGCTTTACAAAACCAAAAGCCCCAGGGGCTTATCTTTTTGAATCCTAGAGCACACCCCTCCCTTCGGTCGGGTCAGTTCGCCGCCGAACGGCGGCGAACTGACCGAATCTGGTATTATTTCCCCCGTTCGGTAGAATATCGGCATGTCGGCAGCACAGGAGCGCTTGGCTCGCTTTGGCGACGCGGTGAATTGCCTCCAGCATCTGGAGCGCTCGAGGCGGGAGTTATTGCATTTGGTGAGCAGCCTTTCCGACGAACAGCTTTCACGGCGGCCCAGTGCAGAGGTCTGGAGCCCCGCCGAGGTGTTGGAGCACATTTCACTGGTCGAAGAATCGGCAGGCAAAATTATTCGTCGCCTGCGCAAGGTGGGGCTGGGCGAGGCCGAACCTTTCCCCCCTCCCCCCCCTGGTCAGACCCGCCCCGATGGCCGCCCCCTGGCCCCGCCCCTGATGGAGCCCAAAGGGGGGTTGCCCCGTGCGGTGTTGTTGGAGCGTCTGCAGGCCGTGCGCGAGCGGGTGCTGGCCGAGGTGGCCGAGAGCGGAGAACGCTTGTCGCACCCCCCCACCTACGCGCACCCCTTTTTTGGCGACCTGACCGCCCTGGGCTGGCTGCAAACCCTGGCCTACCACGAGCGGCATCATTTGAGGCAAATTCAAGAACGATTGGGGTCATGAAGTATGAAATGGGAAGACCTGCGAAAGAGCCAGAATGTGGAAGACCGCCGGGGACAGAGCCCCCGCATGGGAGGCCCGGCCGGCATCGGCATAGGAGCGGTGATACTGGCCTTGCTGGGGGGGTTGCTGTTTGGGGTGAACCCTGCCGATATTCTTTCCCAACTCCAGGGCGGGTCCGTGACCACCGCCCCGGCCCCCCAAAACCCGCCCGCCAATGACCGGGAGGGCCGGTTTGTGCGCTCCATCCTGGGCGATCTGGAAGACACCTGGGGCCAGATGATCCAGGGCTACCGGCCCCCGCAACTGGTCTTGTTTGACAGCCAGGTGGAGTCGGCCTGTGGGTATGCCAGTGCGGCGGTGGGGCCCTTTTACTGTCCCCGCGATGCCAAGGTGTATCTCGATACCAGCTTTTTTGATCAGATGGAGCGCCTGACCCGAGGGCAGACCAGCGACTTTGCCAAGGCCTATGTGATTGCCCACGAGATCGGCCACCACATCCAGAACCTGCTGGGTATCTCCGACAAAGTGCGCGCCCAGCAAGCCCGCAGCAGCCAGACGGTGGCCAACCAGCTCTCGGTGCGCCTGGAGTTGCAAGCCGACTGCCTGGCCGGGGTCTGGGGGCACTACGCCCAGCGGCGGGGTTTGCTGGAGTTCGGCGACGTAGAGGGGGCCATTGCGGCAGCCAGCGCCATCGGCGACGATAACCTCCAGCGTCGTTCGCAGGGCTATGTGGTGCCCGAGGCTTTCACCCACGGCTCGTCGGAGCAGCGGGTGGGCTGGTTCAACCGGGGTTTCCAGAGCGGCGACCCGAACCGCTGCGATACCTTCCGCAATTAACCGGCGGCTCTTGCCTTGCGCCACCAGCGATAGAGCTGGATAGAGGCCCAGATGCCCCCCAAGGCCAGCAGTTGCAGCCCGGTGCCCCACCAGGGGTTCTGCGTGACCTCCCAGTAGTCGAGCAGGTTGTAGAGCGGAACCATCGCGATGAGGTGCGCGGTAAAAGTCCACAGCGAGGCCGAGCCCAGGGGAATCAAAAACCAGCCCACCCCACGGGCAAGCGGCAGCCAGAACCAGGTGACCAGGATATAAAAGGCTTGCAGATACAGCGCAACCAACAGCAACCTGGGCCATACCAATGGTTCGGTGTTGGCATCGCCCAGCACCGAACGATCCAGCCAGGGCAGCCAGCCCTGGGCATGAGCGGCGATAAACGCAGCGGCCGTCAGTAAAACCCCTAGTCCCAAGCCATCGCGCAGCCGGGGTCTTTGGGCCCAGAACTGGGCTAGCTCGAGGCGGTGGAACCCCAGCACCAGTCCAGCAAAAAACAAAATTTGCCAGGCCGCCGGCATGAAGATCGAGGCAATAGGGGCCCCGACCACGGTGGGTATCGCCTGACTCAAGATGTACACCACCCCCGAAACCAGCAGCACCCGCCAGCCCTGCTTGCGATACAGGAGCCAGAAGGCCAGGGGGGCGAACAATATGTACCAAACATACAGCCCCAAAATCTCTGAGCCATTGTAGCCATCTTGCAGGGTAAAAACACCGGCCACGAACTCCAGCAGGTTTTGTTCTTTGTTCCAGGGGTCGTACCAGACCTTGAACCCCAGCAGGCTGAGGGTCATGAAGCCCAGGGCAATCAGAACCGCTGTACGGTAGAGCACCAGCAGCCGCGACAAAACCCGCTCGAGGGATTGCAGGAGGGTCTGGCGGCTGGCCAGGATACCCAGGGTGAGGCCGGAGATGAAATAAAAACCCTCGGCAGCACTGATGTAAAAGTTGAGCCGGCCCGAAAAAACATACAAAAACGATTCGCCGCCAATGTGGTCAATGGCCATCGCGAATAGGCAAAAGCCCCGCAGCCAATCTATCCGTAAATCGCGGCCAGTAGAGTTGGAATATGCCCAAGACTGCAACCAGGAGACCATACGCTACCCAGCATAAATTTTTCAGGGTGATGCGCTGGGTCAAAAATGCTTGCGCTATAGCGAACGTTTGGCGATGAGAAAATGGCAGGCCCGGTGCCCATCCCGCTGGCAGAAAGGGCGCTCGGCGGGCAGGCCGGTGGCCCTGGTAATCACCTTGGCCGGCAGGTCGCATACCGGCTCGAAGCGTTGTCCGGTGGCGTAGTACAAGCAGTTGTAGGCTCTAAGCTCCCACCCCGCCGGGGTTTCTTCCAGGGTGCCCAGCATGTCGCCATAGTCCATGTAGGTTAGCAGGGCACGGAGCTTGACCGAACCCTCGAGGCCCTCTAGCTTGCGCCTTAGCTCTGCCGCCATACTCTCGGCTACCCCCTCCAGCAGCCTTTCAAGCACCCGCTCTCGCTCCGCCTCGGCCAGTACCGCATCCAGCAGTTCGGGGTAGCGTTTGGGGAAGAGGCCCTCCGAAGCCTGGGTCAGCCGGTACAACGTGGCTGGGCGGCCCTTGCCTTCGCGCCGCTCTTCCCGCGCCAGCCAGCCGCTTTTTTCCAGGCTATGCAATTGGTGTCGCACGGCAGTCTCGCTCAGGCCCAGGTGTGCCATCAGTTCCTTAATGGTGCTGGGGCCGTGCTGTTTGAGGTATTCCATCAGGGGACGGGGGGTGTTCATGGGCGCTCCAGGGGGCTTTATTTATTTTTCACTATTTTCGCTATTGAAATAGCTCTAAATGAAGTATACCTTATCGGTAGAGATTCGGTGCGTTTCCTGAACGTACCGGCTCAGAGGAGGAGAAAATGAAACCCAACGAAGGTACAGCCGACCGGATCATTCGCCTGGTGCTGGCAGCGGTGTTTTTCCTTTTGGCCTTTACGGTGGCCGGTGGGGTTTGGGTCTATGTGGCCGCCGGGTTGGGGGTGGTCATGCTGCTGACGGCGGCCATCGGCTTCTGCCCCCTGTACGCAATCCTGGGCATCAACACCTGCCCCGCTCCCCAGCGCAAGCCCTAGCCCGCTATTGCTGGGGAGGCAGCCTGCACTCGACCACAGTTGCTCGGCGGGTAAAATGTAGAATATAGCTTGGAATCGGGCCAGTCTAAACCAAACCAGCAGGAGCCTGCGTCGGCTGATTGGGCCGTTTCCAATAAGGAGGAGGTTATGGTTCCCAACGTGGGCAGCACAGATCGCTTGGTTCGCTACATCCTGGCGGTGGTGTTTTTCCTGATTGCCTTTTTCGGCAGCAGTGGCATCTGGGCCTGGGTGTTTGGGCTGCTGGGGGTAATTATGGTGGTCACCGCTACTCTCAACTTCTGCCCTATCTGGGCGGTGTTCAAGGTCAATACTCGAGGAAAAGCGACCTGAATGCGCTCCTCCCTCGCCCCGGCTTTCAGGCCGGGGTTTTGCTTTGGGTCAGGGCATGGGGCGGGGTGTTGATGGCGCCTTGAGCCCCCCACAGCAACCAGAAGGCCAGGGAGAAAAAGAACGCCACCAGCAAAAACAGCGCCCCAGGCCCCTGGGCCTGGTAGAGCGCACCCCCCACCGGCCCGGCAATCAAATAAGCCAGGCCAAAAGCCAGCCCATTGCGCAGGCTTTGCAGGGTGCTGACCTGATGAGCCTGAGCGCGGGCGTCCACAATCCGCACCGAGCCCACGAAAAAAAGCCCGAACCCCATCCCGACCACCATCCCACAGGCCAGCATCAGCGCCGGGCTGCTGGCCAGGGCCATGCCGATATAGGCCAGGGCATAGAGCCCGGCGGAAAGCATCAGCACCCCGGCATCGCCCAGCCAGCGCGAAAGCCTGCGTTCGTAGAGCATGGTGACAATCTCCACCAGCGCGATGGTGCTGTACAAGAACCCCACCATGGCGGCGGCCCCGCCCCGATCCTGAATGGCCAGCCCTAGAAAAGGGGCTGCCAGGCCCACCCCAAACCCCATCAGCAGCACACTTGCCAGCAGCAACAGGGTGCCCCGGTCGTGCCGGAACAAATCGTGCAGGGTGTGGAGCAGGCTGCCCCGGCCTACTTCGGCGGCGGCCACTTCGGGCAGGGCACGCGCCAGGGCCACAAGGGGCAGGGTCGCCACCGCCGCCACGATAAACATGGTCTCGTAGCCTACCCGGGCCCAGGCCAGCCCGGCCAGCGAGGACGCCAGGGCAAAGCCCAGGCTGCCCCACAGGCGCATGCGGCCATACTCGAGGCCATTCCGGCTGGCCATCCGTCCAATCAGGCTGTCGGCCAGCGGGGCCACCAACGCCAGGCTGAGCCCCAGGGCCGCCATGCCCAGCAACACCCCCCCAAACCCCCTGGCAAAATACAGGCCCAAAAGCGATAGGGCCAGCGCCAGCAGCGAAGTCATCAGCACCGCCACCCGCTTCCGTCGGGCATCGGCCCAGGCGGCTACCGGCGGGCTAAAAAGCAAGCTGCACAGCGGAACCAGCGCAATGGCCAGGCCAATTTGCGCGGGGTTCAGGCCCAGCTCCCGAAAATGCACCGCCAGGAAGCCCTGATAGAGCCCATTGGCCCCCCAGAACCCAAAATAGTAAAGCGCGCCCCGCAACTTCAAAGACAATGGCACCCGGCCATTGTACGGCGCTCTGGGCTGTGCCGTGAGTTACGCCATCTTTGCCTGAACACTTCACCTATTTTGGGAACGATCAAGTAGGGAACAGGGGCCAGGGGACAGGCTTGACATACTACTCAGGACGGTGAAGCGAAAGGCACAAAAACCAGTCAAAAGTATCATTCCGAGCGCAGCGAGGAATCCGATACGCCACCTTCCCCAACATTCACTAGCCCTGCGCTGCACTAGATTCCTCGTCGGCGAACGCCTCCTCGGAATGACAGGTGGTTTTTGTTACCTGATTTGGATGACCCTTGTGCCGCTATCGCAGCCGTTCTCTGTTGGTTCGCTGAAAGTTGGGTATCTGGCTAAGGTTCGTATCGGGTGCGTCCCTGTTTCAACCAAGGTCAATACCAACCCCCACTCGTTGTGCAACCCCTCTTGATGCAGACCACTTAGCGAAACTGACTTTCCAGCCCTCACCGATTACCCATGGTGGGCTTGGGTAAAACCATGTGGATTG
>CALFDH010000082.1 GCA_937950405.1 uncultured Meiothermus sp. | reverse complement strand
ACCCTCGAGGAGCTCGCCCGATACGCTTCCAAGCCCGTTATCAACGGCCTGTCCGACCTGCTGCACCCGGTGCAGTTGCTGGCCGACTACCAGACCATCGAGGAAACCTTTCCCGACACCAGGGGGCTCAGGGTGGCCTATATTGGCGATGGCAACAACATGGCCAACGCTCACATCCAGACCGCCGTGCTGTCGGGCGCAAAACTGACCATCGCCACCCCGCGCGGCTACGAGCCCAACGCGGTTATCTACATGGAGGCCCTCAAGCTGGGCGCCGATATCACCCTCACCCATGACCCCCGCGCTGCCGCCGAGGGGGCCCAGGTACTCTATACCGATGTCTGGGTCTCGATGGGCCAGGAGGCCGAGGCCAGCCAGAAGCGCAAAATCAAGGACTTCGCCGGTTTCCAGGTGAACCCGGCCATGCTCGACCTGATTGACCCCGATGGAATTTTTCTCCACTGCTTGCCTGCCCACTACGGCGAGGAGGTGGTGGAGGAGGCCACCCTGCACCGGAAGTCTCGGGTCTTCGACCAGGCTGAAAACCGCTTGCATGCGCAGAAAGCCCTGCTCTACCATCTGCTAAGCTAGGTACGTGGGGCTCTTTGAACCCGTTCGCAAGCAGGTCGGCAAGCCGCGCAAAGAATCGCCCCTGGCGGCAGTTTTTCGCCTGAGGGCCATGTTATTGGAGCTTGGTATAAAACCCGATGAGCCCACCTACCTTCGAAAGTCTGTTGGCCGCCCTTGCCAGTGGCGGAGTTGATTTCATGCTGGTAGGAGGGCTTGCTGTAGCCCTCTGCGGGTTTCCAAGGGCTACCTTCGATGTGGATGTTTTAGTAGAGGATTCTAAGCAAAATCTGGAGCGTCTTTTGAAGGTGCTGGGGGGTTTTGGTTCCGGTTCTGCTCGAGAGCTGAGCCCTGCTGACTTTACCCGCGAGGAAGGTTGCATCAGGGTTAATGAAGATTTTCCAATAGACATCTTCACCTTGATGAACGGCCACACCTACACCGACCTGCTGCCCTATAGCCGAAGCTATCCACTGGAGAATGTCACCATCCGCTACCTGGGACCAGAGGGGCTGGTTATGCTCAAGCAAGGCTCGCTGCGCCCACAAGACCGGCTGGATGTGGAGGTGCTAAAAAAGCTGTTGAGGGAAGAACCATGAAAAGACCCACCGTGTTTATTGATGGCGAAGCCGGCACCACCGGCCTCCAGATTCGGGCACGCTTAGAGCACAGGAGCGATATCGAACTGATCTCGATTGACCCCGCGAAGCGCAAGGATGCAGCCGAGCGCAAGCGGCTACTAAACACGGTGAATGTGGCCATTCTCTGCCTGCACGACGACCTGGCCAGAGCGGCGGTGGGCATGCTGGAGAACCCCGAGACCCGCATTCTGGACGCCAGCTCGGCCCACCGGGTGGCCGAGGGCTGGGTGTATGGCTTTCCCGAGCTAAGCCCCGAGCGGCCAGAGCAGATTCGCCAGGCCCGCTTTGTTTCCAACCCCGGCTGCTACCCCACTGGTGTGATTGCCCTGCTGCGACCCCTGGTAGAGGCCGGGCTCTTGCCCAGGAGTTTTGCGGCCTCGGTGAATGCCATCTCGGGCTACTCCGGGGGTGGGCGGCAACTGATGGATGCCATGGAAGGGAAGGGAGAGCACCGGCTGGCGGGGGACTACCGGGCCTACGGCCTCGAGCTCACCCACAAGCACCTGCCCGAGATGACCCTTTACTCGGGCCTCGAGCACCCCCCCATCTTCACCCCGGCGGTGGCCCGCTTTCGGCAGGGCATGCTGGACTTCATCCCGGTACACCTCTGGGCCTTGCCCCAGAAAGTAACGGCGGCCGCGCTGCACGAGGCCCTGGCAGAACGCTACCAGGGCCAGCGCTTTGTGCGGGTGATGCCCCTGGAAACCTACGGGGCGCACCACCCGGTGCTAGACCCCCAGGCCCTCAACGGTACCAATATGCTCGAGCTCTTCGTCTTCGAGAACCCCGCCCGCGAACAGGCCCTTCTGGTAGCCCGCTTCGACAACCTGGGCAAGGGCGCTTCGGGGGCCGCTGTGCAGAACCTCGACCTGATGCTGGGCCTGGAAGGCCCGCACACCTATGAGTACTTTGGGGACTGAAGATGCAGACCGTTACGGTGTACCTTGACTACCGGTGTCCCTTTGCCTGGCGGGGCCTCGAGCTGATCCATGTGGTAGCCCCCCAACTGGGCCTGGAGCTGGAACTGCGGCACTACAGTCTGGAGCAGGGCAACCATCTGGAAAACCAGGGCCTGCCGCGCCATGCCCCGTACTGGAAGCTGGCCGAGCAACCCCTGGAGGGCCCCAAGTCCCTGCGGGCCTTTCTGGCTTCCCATGCTGCGAGGCAGCAAGGGAAGGTAGCCCACCTGCGCTTTGCCCTCGAGCTGTTTCGCCTGCGCCACCAGGACGGGCGAGAACTGAACGACGACCAGACCTTTGTGGAGGCCGTCAGCCGAGCGGGCCTCGACTTAGAACGCTTTATGGCCGACCTGGAAGACGAGGAAGACCGCCGCATCGAACTCGCCCGCGACCTGGCAGAGGCCAGCGAAAGAGGGGTGTTCGGAACGCCTACTTTTGTGCTACCCTCGGGCGATACCGCCTATTTTCGCTTCACCGAGCTCACCACCGAGCCCGAGCTGGCGGTGCCCTTGTGGGAGCTTTTTACCGCTGTGCTGCACAACGGAGCCTATGTCGAAACCATCAAGCGGCCCCGCCCCTAGTTGGGAGGAAGTCAAGCATTTGGCCTTCGTAGGGACCCCTGGACGCAAATTGTGCTTACTCAAACCCGCTCACCAGGCGCGCTATCGCAAACGCAACCCCTGCGGCCAAACCACCTACCAGGGCTGTCTGCCAGGCGCCTTTGAACATGCTGATACCGGTATAGCGGGCCTTGATTGCCCCAAACACAGCCAGCGCC
This sequence comes from uncultured Meiothermus sp., assembly GCA_937950405.1. Taxonomy (GTDB): domain Bacteria; phylum Deinococcota; class Deinococci; order Deinococcales; family Thermaceae; genus Meiothermus. The sequence goes on along the minus strand of CALFDH010000082.1, from coordinate 1,934 downwards.
ACCAGGGTAACTGCCACGCTCCACAACAGCGCCTCGGTCATGGGGAGTCGCAGCCCATAAGGGATCAGCGGAATGGCTCCACCTACGATGTACGAGCCGCCGATGGTCAGAGCACTGGTCAAGGCCCGTTTGGGTTCGGGCTTTTCCAGGCCTAGTTCCTCTTTCATCATGAAATCAACCCAGGCTTGGGGCTGGGCCGTAATGGCCTGGGCGGCTTGCTCCAGCGCCGGGCCCTCGAGTCCATATCGTCTGAAGACCTCCCGGACTTCTTCGGTCTCGCGTTCGGGCAGCTCGCGCACCTCGCGCTGTTCGCGCTCGAGCTCAGCCTTGTAGTGGTCAGACTCACTGCGGGCGGCCAGATACCCCCCCAGCCCCATGGCGATTGAACCGGCGGCCACTTCGGCAATACCGGCTACCAAGACCACGAAACTGTTATCCACTGCGCCCGATAGCCCAGCGGCCAGGGCAAACGGTACGGTGAGCCCGTCGGACATTCCGATCACCACGTCCCTGATGGTTTCGGAGCCGGTGAAGTGTTGCTCGATATGGGTGCGGGCGTACATAAATCCCCTCCTGAATCAAAGGTATCACCGCAAGGGCAGGAATTGCTCAGATGACGAGATGACATCGTCCAACATGAATCACCCAAATGAAGGGTAACGTATGTCACTACCCCACCCCAGGGGGGGTGGGTATACTCCACTTTGTGGAGGAAAGCATGATCCAACTCAAAATCGAAGGCATGAGTTGCAACAACTGTGTCCGCCATGTGACCGAAGCCCTCAAAAGCGTGCAGGGAGTGGAGCAGGTGGAGGTTTCGCTGCAAGAGGGCCGCGCCATCGTGACCGGCTCTGCGGCGGTGGACAAGCTCATCGAGGCCGTACAGGAAGAGGGCTACACGGCCCGCGTAGATTCCCCTTCACTACAGCCCAGGATGGCCTGAGATGATCCACGAACACCCCCTGCACCTCGACCCCAAGGTGCAGCAGGAGGCCCGCAACCGACTGCTCTCGGCCAAGGGGCACCTCGAGGCCATCCTCAAGATGCTTGAGGGCGAGCCTTACTGCGTGGATGTGCTCAAACAAATCAAGGCGGTGCAGGGTGCACTGGACAAGGTGGGGGATATGGTGCTTAAGAGCCACCTCGAGCACCACGTGGCCAGCGCCGCCTTGCGGGGCGACACCAAGCGGATGGTTGAGGAACTGATGGAAGTGCTGAAGTATCGGTAGCGGCCTCGGGTCTCTCTGGCACTTGACGATGGACTGTGTGCAGTTGGCGTTATGAGCAAAGAACTTCAAATCGGCGTTCAGGGCATGACCTGCGCGGTCTGTGTGGCCCGCGTGGAGCGGGGCTTGCAGAAGGTGGAGGGGGTGGAGCTGGCCCAGGTCAACCTCGCTACCGAGAATGCCCGCATTGCCTACGACCCCGAAAAGGTGAGCCCAGCTGCGCTGGTGGCCCGAATTGAAGAGACCGGGTACAAGCCCCTGGTAGCGAAGCTCGAGCTCGGCATTACCGGTATGACCTGTGCGGCCTGTGCTGGGCGGGTTGAGCGGGCCTTGCGCAAAACCGAAGGGGTACTCGCGGCCAGCGTTAACCTGGCTACCGAGCGGGCCAGTATCGAGTACCTGCCCTCGCTGGTGGGGCCAGCCCAGCTCAAACGGGCCGTGCGGGAGGTGGGCTACGGGGTGCTCGAGGCCACCCCCGGCCAGCACCGCACCGATGTCGAACGCGAAGCCCGGCAGCGGGAAATCGCTTCGCTCCGGCGGGCCTTCACGTTGGCTTACTACTTTTCAGTGCCGCTCTTTTTGCTGGCCATGCTGCCGATGCTCTGGATGCCGGCCCACATGTTCTTGCTCTCGCTGGCCCCCGAGGCGGTGTGGAACTGGGTCATGCTGGCCCTGGCCACCCCGGTACAGTTTGGGCCGGGGCTGCGC
>CALFDH010000081.1 GCA_937950405.1 uncultured Meiothermus sp. | reverse complement strand
ATGGGTACGAACTGACCCGACCGAAGTTATCCGCGTAGCGGAGGGCGATACCGCCCCTTGGAAGAAAGACGCTTTCTTCGCCGACCAAAGGGAGGGGTGTGCGCTAGGATTCAAAAAGATAGCCCCTGGTTTTTTGTTTTGCATGACAATATTTTTGAATCCGGTATTTCTGGAAGGCTCGATTTATGCGTAGAGCGCGCTAGGTCTGTGGCAGCGGCGGTACTGGTCTGGGTCTTCCGTCCATGCCCACCGCAACCATAACAAACCCTGCCCGGCAAGCTAGGGTTCTCTCCTGGCGCTCCATCGGCTCCACCCACATCTCGACCTCGAGGCGCATGGAGCTTGTATTGACCTGCGTAATCCAGGAGACCAGCTCCACGATCGAACCCTGTGGAACCGGTTGCCGAAAGTCCATGGCATCGGCGTGAACCGTGACCACCTTAGCCCGGGCATGCCGGGTAGCGGCCACAAAAGCGGCCTCGTCCATCCAAGCCATGGCCGTACCGCCAAAAAGGCTGCCGTAATGGTTACAGTCGCCGGGGCGAACCAGGTGTACGGTGTGGGTGATCTGAGGATTCATGCCTGGCTCCTGCGCGCCCGGGCCCGCTCCTCGCGGTAAAGGATGTAAGCCTTGGCCACCGAAGGGTAGGTTTCCATCAGCCCTTGCTCAACCTGGTCTTGAATCTCCTCCACCGAAAGGCTCTTTTGCCGGGCCAGGTGTTTGATTGGCTCCAGGATATGCCGATTCAGCAGGGAAAAATCGGTGCTAACCCCAGTCGCAGCCGCCGCCTTTTGCACCGCGCGCACGATGCGCAGCTCGTCAAAGGGCACCGCCCGTCCATCCCGTTTGAACACCGGCCTCAGGTCGGGGCTGGCGGTGGGAAAGTAAAAATCGAGATCGATCAGGGGCTCTACCCGGGTGGCCTTGATGTAGCCGTTGCCCTTGGTGGAAAAGAAGTCGTGGTGCTTGGTCTGGGTGCGCAAGCCGGCCAGTACCACCGGGTTCACGGCCTCGGCATCCACTTGGAAATGGGGCTCCATCCCCAGGTTCATCAGGGCCTTATCGGCGTTGTAGCGTGAGAAGGTGAGCACCAAGCCTTGCAGACCGATGGGGGCATAGAGGGCGTGGGTGTAGCGGGCCTCAAGGTCATCGAGTTGCTCGAGCAGCCGCAGCACCATCGATTTGGCCCGGCTGCGTTCGGCTTCGCTCATCCGGTTGTAGAGTTCTTGGGCCAATAAACCCACGTACACCCCGTGAATGGACTCGTCGCGGATAATCAAGCTGATGATCTCCCCCGAGCTGGTGAGCCGGCCCTGTCCAGCCAGATACAGGGGGTAGAAAAAGCCGGAGTAAAAAAGGTAGGACTCAAGCAGCACGCTGGCCGCCATAGCCCGGTACAGGCCCAGCTCGCCGTCGATCGAACGGTAAGCCTGGTGGATGATGGCCAGTTTCTGTTGCAACTGGGGCTGCCGCTCTACCCAGTCGAACAACTCCTGGATGCGTTCAGAGCTGCACAGGGTAGAAAAAATGGAGCTGTAGCTCTTGGCGTGCATGTGCTCCATAGCGCCCATGAAGCTCAGGACAGCCTTGGCTTGCAGACCCGGTACCCATTGAGAGATCTGGGGCATCCCCACCCCGCCCTGTAGCGTATCCAGCAGAGTGAGCCCGGCCAGCACCTCCTCGTAGGTGCGCTGTTCCTCCTGGCTCAGGGTCATCCAGGCGAGTTTGTCGTCGGCCAGCGGAATTTCTTCGTCTACCCAGAACTGCCGCACGTTCTGATCCCAGAACATCTTGGTGTAGCCGTCTTCGGGCCGGTTCCAGTTCACCGCGGACAGCGGTGGCAGAGTTTCAAAATCGGTTTTGAACATGATGATCTCCATCGAATCCTTTACAAATCCTTGCTGCTCGAGGCTTTGCCCCTGCGACCAATCCAGCCCATCATCTGAGGGCTAAACAACATCTGCCACGAGGGGCCGGCGTCGCGTAGGGCATCTACCAGACAACATCCTTTGCCCCTGCGCTTCAAACCGCGCAACTGAGGCACTCCTCGACCGAGAGATTCTTGGCCCGGGTGTAATACAGGCTTTTCAGCCCCTTGCGCTCGGCGTAGACATATAGCCGGGCCAGCTCGCGGGTGCTGGTCTCGCTGGTCACGTACAGCACCGTGCTGATGCCCTGGTCAACGTGGGGCTGGATCTCGGCAACCAGGTCGATCAAGCGGTACATGTCCATGTGGTATGCAGATTTGTAGTACCAGTAGGTCTCCTCGGACAAATAAGGGGCCGGGTAGTAGGTCGTGGCATTGCCGTAGGTGCGGGTCTCCACCACATCCACGATGGGCTGGATGGAGGGGGTGGCGTTTTGGATGTAGCTGATGCTGGCGGTCGGGGCGATGGCCAGGCGGTAGGCGTGGTAGAGCCCGTGCGCCTGCACCAGCTCTTTGAGCCTGGCCCAGTCGGCAGGCGTGGGCAGCTCGATCCGATTCTGGGCGAATAGCCTGCGCACCACCTCGGTCTGGGGGAGGTAGTCTTGCTGGAGATAGGGCTCGAAATAGGCCCCGCTCTTGTAGTCGGATTGCTCAAAGCCGGTGAAAGTGACCTTTCGTTCGCGGGCGATCTGCATAGAACGCTCGAGGGAGTAGTAGTTGACCGCGGCAAAAAAGCAGCGGGCAAATTCGCGGGCCTCCTCGGACTCGTAGCGAATGCGGTTCAGGGCCAAAAAACCGTGCAGGTTCATGGCCCCCAGGCCCACCGAGTGGAAGGCCTGGTTGGCCCGCCGAACCCCTGGCGCGTTGGGTACATTAGAAAGGTCGCTCACCGCGGTAAGCATATCCATTGCGGTGTGCACGGATGCTTGTAGCTGACCCGAGGCCATCACGTTGGCGATGTTGAGCGAGCCCAGATTACAGCTAATGTCGTAGCCGATGGCGTCGAGCTCCCCATAGTCGCCGATCTGCGAGGTGGTCTGAAGCTGGAAAATCTCGGTGCACAGATTGGACATTTTGATCTGGCCCACTTGCTTGAGGGGGTGGGCTCGGTTGGCGTTGCTCTTGTAAACAATGTAAGGATAGCCCGATTCGAACTGGGTCTGGGCAATTCGGGTCAGCATGGCTCGGGCCGATAGGGGGCGCTTTTTGACCTCGGGGTGGGCGCACAGCTCTTCGTAGCGCCGGTCAAGGTCTATATCATCAAGGTGCTCGCCCAAGGCTTGGTACACCGAGTAGGGTGCAAAGACGTAGAAGTCCTCCCCGCGGGCGGCCAGCTCAAAAAACTTAGCGGGCACCACCAGGCCCAAAGAGAGGGTCTGGATGCGGCTTTTTTCGTCGGCGTTGATTTTTTTGGTGTCCAGGAAGTCCTCTACGTCCCAGTGGAAAATGTTGAGGTAAACCGCACCGGCCCCCTTGCGCTGGCCCATCTGGTCGGCATAGTTGAAGGCGTCCTCCAAGAGCTTCATCACCGGCACCACGCCCTTCGCCGCGTGCGCCACGCCCTTGATAGGCTCACCTCGAGCCCGCAGTTTGGAAAGATTCAACGCCACGCCGCCGCCGATCTTGGATAGCTGCATGGCCAGGTTGAGGTTATAGCCAATGGAGTTCAAGGAGTCGTCGAGCTCGAGCAAAAAGCAGCTCACCAGCTCTCCACGTCGGGCTCGCCCGGCATTCAAAAAGGTGGGCGTAGCCGGCTGATAACGCTGCTCCATCAGGGCCTGAACGTAAGCCCGGGCCTTCCCCACATCGCCCCCGGCCAGGAACAAGGCCACCGCCAGTACGCGGTCGGGGTAGCGCTCCAAGTACTGTCTCTTATCGTTGGACTTTAGGGCGTAGTCTTTGTAAAACTTGGAGATGGCCATGAAGCTGGCAAAACGAAAATCGTAGCTGTAGGCCAGGTCGGACAGCTCGAGAATAGCCTGCGGGCTATAGCACTCTAGGAAGTTCTCGTAGTAGCCCTCCGCAATCAGGGTCTCGATGCGCTCGAGGGGCCCGGGAAAGCGCCTGAGCTTTTGCTCCACTTCGGCCTCGAAAGCCAAGGCCGCCTCGAGGTCTTTTTCAAGCTGAAAAAAGCCGTTTTTCTTCTGTAAGACTGCGCTGTTTAACTCAAGGTATTGCAAATCTGGCCTCCTCACTGCATAGGGCGTAGCACCCTTGGATTTAGCCCTGGGCCGACAGAGCGCGCAGGTGTTGCAATAAAAGCTGCCGGTCGCGCGGCTGGCCCGAGAGCTCAAACTTGTGCAGCACCGGTAGGCCGTATTTTTCTCGCAGCACATCTGCCGAGCGAGCAAAGTTAGGCCCCCAGTTGCGGTTACCGCTGGCCACTACACCCCGGATATAGCTCAGGTTATGTTGCACAAAGCGTTCGACCTCGAGCGGCACCAGACCAAATCCAGCGGTATAGGTGATGAGCACACAGGGCTCATGCACCCGCTCCTCGCCGCTGGTTATCCGAACCTTGGGCACCTCAAGCGGTTCGACAAAACGGGCTACATTACCGGTTTTGGAAGCATACACCACCAACATACACCGCTCCTGTGCAAGCCACACATTACCGAAGCTGAAGGCGCTCCGGGCTAAACCAGGCCGGGGACTACCCATGCCGCTTTGGCCGGTTCTCTGCGTTATTTGAATTTCGGGTGGCCTGGCAAGGCCAAGCTTTAATACCAAATCTGCCCAGAAGTGACCCAAAAGCGATATACAGGTCCCTCGGACGCGCCCCCTGGCGCGGCAAGTGAGGAGCGCGTTTAGCGTCACTCACGCGCAGAGTTGGCATAAGTCCCTTTACGCAGAGGGTTGGTTTTCCTGGAGGGAAGTTTAGGGGTAGGGCTTAGGTTGTGCGGGAAGTCTTCAACTTGGCCATCCTTTCCGTCTCTTGCGCGGAGACTAGGAGACCCATCCGGGCGGGCGATCGGGCTATAACCGTTGCGCGACAGCGGCGGAATTGCACCGCACTTCCCCCGTTTCCGGTGGGGAAACCACATCTTGTGGTTTCTATTGAAAAACCTACTACAGTTAGTGCTTCTGCGTCAAGCAGGAGGCCATGGCCTCCAACAAGGCGGCTTGGGCCTCAGGCCGCTGGGCCGAAAGGCGCAACCACTCCGGCAGACCAAAGCTGGTGCAGTCGCGCACCCGTAGGCCCTGTTCTCGTAGCTTAAGGGCCAGCTCGGTGGCCCGCCCCACCCGAACCAACAGAAAGTTGGCCGCACTTTCCTGAACCTCGAGGCCCAGCGCCCGTAAGCCCTGGGCCAGCTCGGCGCGCAGCCGCCAGAGCTCGGCCCGACTCCAGGAGAGCCATTCTTGCGAGCGGGACTGCAAAACCTCCCGCAAAAAGGCTTCCCCGTGTACCCCCAGCACCCAGGAGGCCGCCGTATGACGGAAATAGTTCAGATCGATGGGGGCGACCAGGTAGCCCGCCCGCACTCCGGTCAGGCCGTGGGCTTTGTTGGGGCTGAAAAGCCGCCATGCGGTAGGGGGAAGGGATGGCGGGTTTTGGGTTAGAGGATGGTAGGCCAGATCAAGGGCCAGCACCACCTGGCGTCGCTGGGCGATTTCGGCTGCCTCATGAAGAAAGCTGTATACCTCTCCGGTGGGGTTGTTGGGTACGCACAAAATAGCCAGGGTTGACTGCGGCAGCAAGCGCAGGAACTGCTCAGGGCTATCGGCTTTGAGCAAAGGCAGCTCTGCCGGCTGAGCAGCGCGAGCATACTCGGAAAAAGTGGGAGGAAGAATCAGCATGGGGCCCCGCAGAAAGCGCAGCCGGGTCAGGCGGTGGATGAGTTCGCTGGTGCCAGCACCCACCGCAACCTGCTCCGGGGCCACCCCATGAAACTGGGCCAACTCGGCATGGATCTGGGTGTACAGAGGGTCTGGGTAATGGCTCGGGTCGGTTTGCTGGATGGCTTTTAGGGCGTAAGGGTCGGGGCCTAGACCGTTGGCGTTGGTCGAAAAGTCGTAGCGCGGCGGAGGGCCGCTATCGGTTCCGCCGTGGATGGGTTTGAGGACATCGTCAATCATAGGAATAGTTTCCGTTTAAAACCAGATTCGCACATGCCCCCAGGCTTCGATTGCGGCGAGCAACATCCCGCCACACCCACCCGCGAGAGTGATGAGCCTGAGGCCCTTGCGCACCTCGAGGGGCCCCGGGGAGGCGCCATCGGGGTTTAGGGCATACACCCCCGGCTTGCTCAGCCGCAAGCCCAGGGCCAGGGCCAAAGCCGCCATGGGCCAGCCTGAATTGGGAGAGGGGGTCTTGCGGGCCTCGCGCATTAACCGCAAAAGCGAACAGCCGCCCCCCAAGATCCCGATCAGCCCCGCGGTCAGCCGGGCCGGAACAATGTTCAGAAGGTCATCGGCTTTGGCCGCCCACTTACCGGCCCAGGCCCACGCGCCCCGGTAGCCCCACATGGCATCGGCGGTGTTGGCGAAACGGTACAGCGCAGCCCCCGGCAGGCCCAACAACACAAACCAGAATAGCGGCGCAATAACCGAGTCGGAGAGGTTTTCCGCAGCCGACTCCAGCAGGCTCTCGCGCACCTCAGCCTCACTGAGGGCATCGGTCTGGCGACTGACCAGGTAACGCAAGCGGGCCCGGGCGGCCTCGAGGCCGCCCTGCAGGGCTTCCTCCACCGCTTTGGCCTCATCCAACAGCATACGAAAGGCAAAGAGCGGTTTGAGCAAGAGCCCCGAGAGCAGCAGTTCTACCGAGCCGGGCAAAAGGCCCAGTAGCTCGCTGAGCAGTGCATACAGACCGGCAAACACCCCCGCCCCCAGCAACCATGCCGCAGCTCCAACCCAGAAAGCACGGATGGGGGGCAGTCTTGTAAGTCCCCGGCCCGACCAAGCCAGATAGCGCCCCATCCAGACCACCGGGTGTAGCGCCGTTGGGGGCTCCCCCAAACGCCAGTCGAGCAGCAGGGCCAGCAAAATAGCCATCGGGCTCGAGCCTAGCACAAGGGTATCATCGAAGGAATGACCCTCCGCACCCGCATCACCTTGCTCACCCTGGCCTTGCTGACCTTCTCGCTGCTTTTGATTGGGGGGTCGGTGTATGGAACCCTCCAGTTCACGCTCTACGACAACCTGCGGCGCGAACTGGTGGAGACTTCGATTAGTGCCCAGCGGCTCATTCAAGAGCGCGGCAACCTCGACGGCCTTCCCCTCACGGTCTATGGTCAGGCTTTGTGGGTGCCCTTCCCCAACCCCACCGCCAGCGACATCTTGCAAGGAGCAGCCATCCCGATTGCCCAATCACTGGCTCTGGGGAACACCACCTTCACGCTCTCGGAAAAAGGCTGGCAGGAGGTCTTGCGTTCTGGAGGGTTTTACACCCAGACTAGCCTGACCCGCCCCGATGGCAGCCAGATCCCCCTGCGGGTACGGGCCGAGCGCCTCGAGACCGAGATCGCCGGAATCCCCCAGGGTAAGCAGTTGGTGATTTTGCTAGTAGGCAAGTCTACCGAAAGCATCGAAAGCACCCTGGCCGATTTTGCCCGCACCTACACCGCCACGGCCCTGTTGGTGCTCTTATTTGGCGGACTGCTGGCCTTCCGCCTGGTGCGGCAAACCCTCGAGCCCCTGGAGTGGGTGGCCAAAAAGGCCGAGCAGGTCAGCAACAAACCCGACAAACTACCCGAACTCGAGGGCCACAACGAGGTGGCCTCGCTGGTCCGGTCGCTCAACCGGATGCTCTCCCGGCTGGAGAGCGCCTGGGAAACCCAAGGCCGCTTCCTGGCCGATGCCTCACACGAACTGCGCACCCCCGTGACCGCCATTTTGGGGCATATCAGCTACCTACTGCGACGCACCCAGGTCTCAGAACAGCAGCGCGAGAGCCTGGAGATCATCAAACGAGAGGCCGAGCGCATGCAGAAGCTGGTGGGGGATTTGCTCGAGCTCTCCAAGGCCGGCGGTAGCTGGAAGGTGGAGCTGGGTTCGGTGCATCTGCAAACGGTATTGAACGAAATCCAAGAAGAATACAGCAAGAGTTTTGAGGGCCGTATCGAGGTGAAGGCGCCCGATCAGGTGTGGGTGCTGGGCGACCCCGAGCGGCTGCATCAGGTGGTGGCCAATCTGATATCCAACGCCATCAAGGCCAAGGCCACCCTCATCCGTCTGGTAGTGCTCGATCTTGCCGAGCGGGTAGTGCTGCGGGTGGAGGACGACGGCGAGGGCATCGAGAAAGAACATCTTCCCCACCTGTTCGAGCGCTTTTACCGGGTGGATAAGGCGCGCGACCGCGAGCGGGGCGGCAGTGGGCTGGGGCTGGCCATTGTGCGCTCGATTGTAGAAGCCCACGGGGGCAGCGTGTGGGCCGAGAGCACGCCCGGTAAGGGTTCAGTTTTCAGCATCTCCCTCAAAAGAGCTTCGGCTCCCCATCCACAATTGGCCTGATTCCAGCTATTAGCGCGGTTTGGCTATTTTAGCCTCAGGGGACTGTGGTTATCTGAAAACCACTCTAGCGCTGGCTTCTTTTCTGCTTGCTTTTTGGGCCCGCTGTGGCCTTTCTGGCCCGCAGGCTGAACTTACGCTCGAGCTCGGCAGCAAAAGCGTGGTTGGTGTAGTCGAGGGTAATCGGCGTTACCGAGACAAAGCCGTGCTGGACGGCCCAGAAATCGGTGCCTTCCTCCAGCTCGGCGGTGGGCTTGCCTGCCACCCAGTAGTAGGGCCGCCCATCCGGGTCTTCCCGCTCAACAATGGAATCTTCGTAGCGATGGGTGGAGAGTCGGGTGATCTTGACCCCCTGAGGTGTCCGGTTGGGAAAGTTGACATTGAGCAGGGTTTTACGGGGCAGTCCGTGCTTCAGCACCCACTGCACAATTGGAACCGCGCTTTGGGCGGCTTCTTCAAAGTGCAATTCCTCGCCGGAGGCATCCAGGCTAAACGCAATGGAGGGAATACCCAGCGAGGCCCCTTCCAGGGCCGCCGCCACGGTGCCCGAGTGGGTCAGATCGAGGCCCATATTGACCCCGATATTGATTCCCGAGACCACCAGATCGGGCCAGCCCAGAAGCCGACTCCCCAACACCACACAGTCCGCCGGGGTGCCGTCCACGCGGTAGGCCGGAATCTCGCCAAACCCCGCCGAGGCGGTGTGCTTGAAGCGCAGCGGTCTGCGAAAGGTGATGCTGTGCCCCACACCCGACTGCTCCACATCGGGAGCCACTACATTTACTTCCGCAATCTCCCGCAGAGCAAAGGCTA
>CALFDH010000080.1 GCA_937950405.1 uncultured Meiothermus sp. | reverse complement strand
GTGTGGGTGTTCCGGGTGCTGTTGGGCCTGGCAGCCTTGTTTGCGCTGGGGGTGTGGGCCTGGCTGGCACTGGGGTGGGCCTAGCGCTTCAGGCTCACCAGCTCGATAACCACCTGCTCGCTCTGGCTTTTCACCAGCCCCACGTTGGGGGCGTACCAGGAGGTACTTTTCACGGTCAGGTTCAGGGGGCTGCTCCGGCCCCCCATGGTCATGGTGCCACGGGTGGTCTGGGTGCTCTCTACCTTGAGGGCCCTAAAGCGTCCGGCAGGCACGCTCACGCTTTCCTGGCCCACCACTTTGCTGGTGGTGCTGACGCTTTGCTCCATATGGATGGTCAGGTTGCCCTGCTGGGCCTCCCCGCTTGCCTCATAGCTGTAGCTCCAGCTACTCCCCACCCGCAGGCTCTGGGGCAGCACCACTCCGGTGGCTTTGCGGGTTTTGAACTTCATCTGCAAGCCGGTCTGGCCGGAGGGGGCGAATTCGGGCTGGGTGAGGCCCCTGGCGTCGCACGTCCAGCGGCTGTCGAAACCGAAGCTGGTAAAGGTAAAGCGCTGGATAAAGCTGTCCGCTTTAACCTCCAGGGTCTGGATGATGTAGGGGTTCTTGTCCACGCTCGAGCGGTACGTCCAAACCCAGCCCTCACGCACCGGGTAGAAGGGATGGTCACACCTGGCCCAGGCTGCGCCGCCCAACGCCACCAGTAACAGAACGCCGATGATGCTTCGCATAGCAGGCTCCTTTGTTCGAGCATAGCCGAGGCGGTGTTATGTGGGCGTTATGGTTGATGCAGGCTCTCGAGCCCCTATTGCAGGAGAGGGGTTTTGAGTGGTTGCTGGCACTCCCAGACCCTAAGGCTCAGCCCACCTCCAACTGCATCTTCATCCAGGGGGCCGAGTTGTGGAAGTTGGCCACGGCACTGCCGGGCGGTACCAGCCGGTCGCAGGCTGCTCGAATATCCTCCGGCAGGGTCATGTCCAGCACCGGAAGCAGGTGCTCGAGCTGCTCCACGCTCCGGGGTCCGATGATGGGGGCGGTGATGCCGGGTTGATCCTTGACCCACAGGATGGCCAGTTGCGCGGGGTCGTAGCCGGCCTCCCGGGCCAGCTTCACGAACCGGTTGCCCATCTGCACCGCCCTGGGCGAGACCCGCTCGGCGTAAATCCCCCCGCGCAGGCTGGCGCGGGAGCCTTCGGGGCGAAGCGCCTCGTCGGCGTAGCGCCCGGCCAGCATCCCCATCGCCAACGGCGACCACGGCAGAATGGCCAGGTTGTAGGCCTGGGCCATGGGAATCAGCTCGTTCTCGATGCGCCGATCCAGCAGATTGTAGGGCGGCTGTTCCGAGACAAAGCGCACGTACCCCTTCAGCTCGCTGACCAGAATGCCCTCCAGCACCTTCCAGGCCGGGGCTGTAGAACTGCCAATGTAGCGAACCTTGCCCTGGCGCACCAGGTCGGTCAGGGCCGATAGGGTCTCGTCTATGGGCATGTCGAAAACCGGGCGGTGAAGTTGGTACAGGTCAATGTAGTCGGTTTGCAGCCGCCGCAGCGAGTCTTCACAGGCCCGTATCAGGTGGAGCCTCGAGTTCCCCCGGTCGTTGGGGCCGGGGCCGGTGGGGTAATGGGCCTTGGTGGCAATGATGGCCTCATGCCGCCGCCCGCTTTCCTTGAGCGTTGCGCCAATCACCCGCTCGGCCTCGCCCTGGCGGTAGCTGTTAGAGGTATCAATCAGGTTGATGCCCGCATCCAGCGCCCGCAGAATCATCCGCCTGGACTCGTCCTCGGGGGTGGGGTTCAGGATGTTGTCGGTTCCCAACGCCAGCGGTGCGACCTTGACACCGGTTCGACCCAGATTGCGGTATTCCATAGGATTGCTCCCCTCAGTGTGTGCAGAGATGGTGTTAGGTTGCGCCCGTATGAGGTCTAGAGATAAATCCAGGCTGCGCCAGAAAATCATGCTCTGGGCGCAATACCCGATTGATTTTCGATCATGCCGTTATCCAAAACATAAGCGGGAGGTACTTAGCTAAAGCCGCAGCAACAGGACCTCGAGACCAAACCGGCTGTGATTTCCTTGCTCGTGACATACTTCAGATGATAGCTCTGGGCTGCCTTCACCTGGCGGCAAACCCGGCATCCACCAGCACCAGCGAGCCGGTCATGTAGCTGGCTTTGCTCGAGGCCAGAAAAAGCACTACCTGGGCAATTTCCACCGGGTCGGCCAGGCGGCCCATCGGTACCGTATCGGCCAGGCGTTGCAAAAGTTCGGGGGTGACGGGTTCCTTGCGCTCGGACTGGAGCATGGGGGTATTCACCTCTCCAGGGCAGACCGCGTTGATGCGGATGCCATCTTTGGCGTGGTCGAGGGCCAGTGCGCGGGTGAGGTTGTGTACCGCGCCCTTGCTGGCACAGTAGGCGGCTACCCCGGCGGCCCCCAGGTCGCCCCAGATGGAGCCGAAGTTGACGATGGCGCCGCTACCCTGAGGCTTCATGGCCCTGATGGCAGCCCGGCACATGAAGAAAGTGCCGCTCACGTTCACCCCCATGATGCGGTTCCACTGCTCGTCGGTGGTGTGCTCGCCGCTGGCCCGCACGATGATGCCCGCTGCATTGACCAGCACATCCAGCCGCCCATGCCGCCGTACCGCTTCTTCCACCACAGTGTTACAGAAGGCCGAATCGCTCACATCCCCAACCCGCACGTCTGCCCCCAGTTCAGTTGCGACCCGGCGGGCTTGCGCCTCGTTGCGATCCACTATCACCACCTGGGCCCCGGCCCTGGCAAACTCTCGGGCAGAAGCCTCCCCCATGCCCGAGGCCCCGCCGGTCACTATCACCACTTTCCCCTGGAAATCCACAAGCGCTCCTTATCAGAACGAAAGCGATTGTATTGAGACAGGGGAATCCAGGTCAATCATCGGGTTGGGACGTTGCTCCCTGGGCCGTCACTGGTATACTTCCCTGCGGAGTAGGTATACCAAACGCCGAGACGTTTTTTAGGAGGTCAAATGGTTCAAATAGCGGTGCCTAAAGAAACCGCCCCAGGTGAACGCCGGGTGGCACTCACCCCGGAGGTGGTGGGCCGTCTGATCAAGGAAGGCTGGGGGGTGCGCCTCGAGGCCGGTGCGGGCGCCGAGGCCTATTACAGCGACGACGCGTACCGCAGCGCCGGCGCCGAGGTGCTGGCCAGAGAACAGCTTTTCAAGGGTGCACAGGTGGTTTTCACCGTACAGCCTCTGGATCAACTGGATCTGGCCCAGCTCGAGCCCGGCACCATTGTGGCGGGCCTGATGTACCCCCACCGCAGCCCGGCACGGGTACAGGCCATGGCCAACGGCAAACTCTCGGCCCTGGCGATGGAGCTCGTCCCCCGCATTACCCGGGCTCAGAGTATGGACGTGCTCTCCTCGCAGGCTACCGTGGCCGGCTATGTGGCCGCCCTGATAGCCGCTCGAGAGAGCAGCCGCTTTTTCCCCATGCTCACGACTGCGGCGGGCACCATCCGCCCTGCCAAGGTCATGGTGATGGGGGTGGGTGTGGCGGGCTTGCAGGCCATTGCTACGGTGCGCCGCCTGGGGGCTAATGTCTGGGCCTACGACGTTCGCAAAGCGGCAGCCGAGCAAGCCTTGTCGCTAGGGGCCAAGGTTATTGAGCTACCCATCAGCGCCGAGGGCGAAGGGGGCTACGCCCGCGAGCTTACCGAGGAAGAAAAGAAAATCCAGCACGAAGCCCTGGCCAAAGAGGTGGGCAGCATGGATGCGGTCATCACCACCGCCCAGATTCCGGGCCGCAACGCGCCCATCCTCATTAGCAAGGATATGGCCCTGCGGATGAACCCCGGTGCGGTGGTGATAGACCTGGCCGCCGAGTCCGGGGGCAACTGTGAACTGACCCAGCCCGGCAAGACGGTGGAGGTGAACGGGGTCAAGATTGTAGGGCCCCTGAACCTGCCCAGTGCCCTCTCGGTACACGCCAGCGAGATGTACGCCAAAAACCTCTACAACCTCTCCAAACTGCTCATCAAAGATGGTCAACTCGCCCCCGACTGGAGCGACGAGATTCTGGCCGGGGCGCTTCTAACCCACCAAGGCGAGATTACCCATGCGCCGACCAAGGCGCTCGTTGGAGGTGCCTGATGGACTCAACCTGGGCTGCACTGTATATCTTTTTGTTGGCGGCTTTTACTGGTTACGAAGTGATTAGCCGGGTGCCGGTGATTTTGCACACCCCCCTGATGTCGGGCTCTAACTTTATTCACGGCATTGTGGTGGTGGGGGCCATGGTGGTGCTGGGCCACGCCGAGACGCCCCTCGAGCAGGCCATTGGCTTCTTCGGGGTCATTCTGGGAGCCGCCAACGCTGCGGGGGGCTACGCCGTGACCGAACGGATGCTGGAAATGTTTGAGCGCAAGCCGAAAGGAGGCCAATAGCTCACAACCGATAGCCATGAGCCCCCTGCGGGCTTTCTGGCTACCGTCCAATGCTATATGTTGCTATGGAAAACTTTGTCGAGCTTATCTACTTCCTGACGGCGCTCCTGTTTATTCTGGGCCTCAAGCGCATGTCCTCGCCCAACACGGCCCGTAGCGGGGTGATCTGGGCCGGGGTGGCCATGGTGGCGGCAACGCTGGCGACCTTCCTGCTCCCCAACATGCACAACCAGCTTTTGATGCTGGTGGCTATCGTCATCGGCACGGTGGTGGCCTGGATTGCCGCCAAGCGCGTGCAGATGACCGACATGCCCCAGATGGTGGCCATCTACAACGGCATGGGTGGGGGCGCTGCCGGGGCCATTGCGGCGGTGGAGCTTCTGCGCGGAGAGTTTGGCGAGGCCCAGGGGCTCAAGTTGCTGGCTATTCTGGGAGCGCTCATCGGTTCGGTGTCCTTCACCGGGAGCCTGATTGCCTTTGCCAAGCTACAGGGCCTTATGTCAAGCCGCCCCATCCAATTCCCTGCGCAAAAGCTGGTCAATGCCGGTGTGGGGGTGGGGGCCTTGCTGCTGGCTTTGTGGGTGCTCGTCAGCCAGCCGAGCTTCCCCATCCTGGCCTTTTTCCTCTTGGCCCTCAGCTTTGGGGTCTTGATGACCCTGCCCATTGGTGGTGGGGATATGCCGGTAGTGATTTCGCTCTACAACGCCTTCACCGGCCTGGCGGTGGGCTTTGAGGGCTTTGCCATTGGGAATGCCGCTCTGATAGTGGCCGGTACGGTGGTTGGTGCGGCAGGTACGCTGCTCACCCTCCTGATGGCCAAGGCTATGAACCGCAGCCTGTGGAGCGTGCTGGTAGGGGGCTTTGGCGTCGAGCAGGAAGCAGGCGAGGTGAAGGGCAGTCTCAAGCCGATTGACCTGGAAGATGCGGCGGTCATGCTGGCCTACGCCTCCAAGGTTATCTTTGTACCCGGTTACGGAATGGCTGTGGCCCAGGCCCAGCACAAGCTGCGCGAGGTGGCGGACGTGCTCGAGGCCAAGGGTATCGAGGTCAAGTATGCCATTCACCCGGTGGCGGGCCGGATGCCGGGGCATATGAACGTGCTGCTGGCCGAGGCGGGCGTGGCCTACGACAAACTCTACGACCTCGAGGACATCAACCCCGAGTTCCCCCAGGCCGACGTAGCGGTGGTGATCGGCGCCAACGACGTGGTCAACCCCGCCGCCCATCGCAAGGGTTCACCCCTCTACGGCATGCCTATTCTGGACGTGGACAAGGCCAAGAACGCCATTGTCATCAAGCGCGGGCAGGGTAAGGGGTTTGCCGGGGTCGAGAACGAGTTGTTCTTCGCCGACAACACCCGCATGCTTTACGGCGATGCCCAGAGCGTACTGGGGCAGTTGGTGCAGTCGCTGAAAAAATTGTAATGCCAGATTCGGTTGGCTCGTGGCCGACTGTCTCTTTGAATCCAGTACAACGGACGCTTATCGCGCTCTGTACCAACGTGGCCGCCTGAATAGGCGGTCTATGCTCAGTCCAGGACAAAGCTTTTTCAACATTGATTGGCGCAAAATATGTGAAAAGCGGTTCAATTCCTGAGTTGACAGTTCACATACCCTGGGTTACACTCCCCGTTGGAAGGTCTTCCACAAACAAAAGTGCAGTCAGTCGATTTAGACAACGATTGATGGAAGCACTTCCACTGAAACAGGAGGAAACATGAAGAAGTGGCTGGTAGGTGCATTAGCCCTGACTCTCACAGTCGGTGGGCTGGCCTTTGCCCAAGGGGTGACGATTCGCGTTGCGGGCGACTCGACCGCGGTAGGCGAGGGTGGCCGCTGGATGAAGGCCAAGTCCGAAGAATGGGCCCAGAAAACCGGCAACAAAATCGAGTACATTGACTCGCCCGCCGACACCAACGACCGTCTGGCCCTGTACCAGCAATACTGGGCAGCCCGCAGCGCCGACGTAGACGTCTACATGATCGACGTGATTTGGCCCGGCATTGTGGCGCCCCACGCTGCCGACCTCAAGCAGTTCTTTACCGAAGCCGAGTTGGGCCAGTTTTTCCCCCGCATTGTGGAAAACAACACCATCCGGGGCAAGCTGACCTCGATCCCCTTCTTCACCGATGCGGGTCTGCTTTACTACCGCACCGACCTGTTGCAGAAATACGGCTTTCAGCGCCCTCCGCAGACCTGGACCGAGCTCGACCAGCAAGCCACCCGCATCCAGGCTGGTGAGCGCCAGGCCGGCAACCGCGACTTCTGGGGCTTTGTCTGGCAGGGCAAAGCCTACGAGGGCCTGACCTGCGATGCCCTCGAGTGGATTTTCTCTATGGGCGGGGGCCGCATCATCGAGCCCGATGGCCGGGTCAGCATCAACAATCCCCAGGCCATTGCTGCCCTCAACATGGTACGCAGCTGGGTGGGCCGCATCTCGCCTCCAGGTGTGACCAGCTATGCCGAAGAGGAGGCCCGCAACGCCTTCCAGTCGGGTAATGCCGCTTTCATGCGCAACTGGCCCTACGCTTACAGCCTGGGTCAGAGTGAAGGCAGCGCCGTGCGCGGTAAAATTGGCGTGACCGTGCTGCCCCGTGGCGCAGGCTCGGGGGGCCGCAATGCCGCTACCCTGGGTGGCTGGCAGTTGATGGTATCGACCTACTCGAAGAACCAGAAGGTGGCCGCCGATCTGGTCAAGTACCTCACCAGCGTTGAAGTACAGAAAGACAACGCCATCAGCCTGTCGCGTCTACCGACCCGCCCGGCCCTCTACAACGACCCTCAGGTGCTGGCCAAGAACGCCTTCTTCAAAGACCTGCTGCCCGTCTTCCAGAACGCCGTGGGGCGTCCTTCGGGCGTAGCCGGCGCTCGCTATAACCAGGTCTCCGAAGCCTTCTGGACGGGTGTACACGAGGCCATCACCGGACGTAAGCCCGCCGCCCAGGCTGTGCGGGACATGGAATCTGCCTTCCGGCGCATTCTGCGTTAGGCCGTTTGGAAAAGCCTTGTTGGGGAATGGGGTCGGATAGCCGGCCCCATTCTTTCTTAGCAAAGGGTTGAGCGTTTCAAAAGCGCCTATGCACGTTCCCAAGACGCAGGTCTTGCGTTGTAGGTAAGTTGGTGAGCTTATAGCAACTCTGAGCGTGAGCGGCGCTAAACGCGCCCCTCACGTGCCGCGCCAGGGGGCGCGTCCGAGGGTCTCTCATATCGCTTTTGGGTCACTTCTGAGCAGATTTGGTATTAGCATTCAGCTCTTAGTGGTCTTGTAACAAAGTAATCGTTATGCCCAAAACAGTCTCATATCTTTCCTTGATCCCTGCGGTCATTCCGAGGAGGCTTAGTCGACGAGGAATCTGGGATCGCGCACCATTGGTGGGTGTGGATTGCCAGCGCATCAGATTCCTCACTTCGCTTTGCTCAGTTCGGAATGAACCCAAAAAAGTTAACAGGCTATTTAGCTATTAGCTTGCGCTATGGGCATACAGTGGATGTTTGGCGAATCTTGGAATTAAGTCACTTGAGCCGATATAGTATCGGTGTCTTGGAACAAACTCACTAAGCTGCTTGAGCAGGTCGGCTGGGGTGGAGGTGAATATAGATGCTTACTCTTCGACAAACCCGTTTGGCCTGGCTGCTGGTCTTGCCTACGCTGCTAGTAGTGGCCTTTGTGGCAGGTTATCCGCTGGCCCAGGTGTTTTACTACTCGTTTCACCGGGCCGACATCTCTTTTGTTGAGCCCACCGAGTTTGTGGGTTTCAAGAACTACCTTTTTTTGCTCCAGGACCCCGATTTTAGGGGGGCTCTCTGGAATACCTTGCGGTTTACCTTTGTTTCGGTTTTCCTCGAGACCGTTCTGGGTCTGGCTATTGCCCTGGTAATCCACTCCAACTTCAAGGGGCGTGGCATCGTGCGGGCCGCTATTCTGATCCCCTGGGCCATCCCGACGGTGGTCTCGGCCAAGATGTGGCAGTGGATGCTCAACGACATCTACGGGGTGATTAACGTAATCCTGGTCAACACCGGCCTGGTGGCCAACAAGATTGCCTTCCTGGCCAACCCCAACACGGTGCTGTGGGCGATGGTGGCGGTGGACGTGTGGAAAACCACGCCCTTTATGGCCCTGTTGCTGCTGGCCGGCTTGCAGCTCATTCCCAGTGACATCTACGAGGCCGCCGACATTGACGGAGCCAGTCGCTGGCAGCAGTTCTGGACGCTGACCCTGCCGCTCCTGACCCCGGCCCTGGTGGTAGCGCTCATTTTCCGTACCCTGGATGCGCTGCGGGTCTTCGACGTGATTTTTGTGATGGTAGGGGTCAACACCGCCACCCGCAGCCTGGCCATTTACAATCGCCAAACCCTGATCGACTTTCAGGACTTGGGATATGGGTCGGCCATATCGGTAGCCATTCTGGTCATCATCTTTATCTTTGTGGTGCTGTACATGCGCGTAGCGGGACGGGGGGTGCGCGGTGAGGACTAAAGGCTTGTCTTACTACGCTGGGCGGGTGCTGTTTTACCTGCTGGTGGTTTTTATTGTGGTATACAGCGTGTTCCCCTTTTACTGGGCTGTGATTAGCAGCTTCAAGACCAGCGATGCCCTCTTTAGCTCCAACCCCAGCTTTTTGCCCACGCCCTTTACCCTCACGCATTACCAAAACGTGTTCAGTGGAGCGGAGTTTG
>CALFDH010000079.1 GCA_937950405.1 uncultured Meiothermus sp. | reverse complement strand
TCGTCTGGAAGGTGCGCGAGGTGGAAAGTGGCCAGGACCTGCCCGACGAACTGCGCTGGAGCAAGTTCAGCACAGCGGCCTGGTTGCCGGATGCCTCGGGCTTTTTCTACAGCCGCTACGACGAGCCCACCGAAGGCGCCGACCACACCGGGGCCAACTACTTCCAGAAGGTCTACCTGCACAAACTGGGCACCCCCCAGCACGAAGATGAACTGGTCTACGAGCGGCCCGACCAGAAGGAGTGGGGCTTTCATGCCTTCGTGACCCACGACGGGCGCTACGAGTGCCTGCACGTGTGGAGGGGCACCCACCGCGAGAACCTTTTCTTCTACAGAGCGTATGGCTCCGGGGAGTCTTTTGTAGAGCTGGTGGGCGAGTTTGTGGCCTCGTTTGACTTTATTCGCAACCAGGGCTCCCGCTTCTACTTCAAAACCAACCTGGAAGCTCCCAGAGGTCGGGTGATGGTGGTGGACGTGGCCAGGGGTGGGCTGGAGGGCCACCAGACCCTGGTGCCGGAGGGGGAGGATGTCCTCGAGTTCGTAGAGCCGGCAGGCAACGCGCTGGTGCTGGGCTACCTGCACCACGCCAGCCACCGGCTGGAGATGGTTGACCTCGAGGGCCAGTCCAGGGGCCCCCTGCCCTTGCCTACCCTGGGCATGGTGCCTACCCTTGCCGGGGAAGAAGACGATCCGGAGCTCTTTTACGGCTTCACGTCCTTCCTGTATCCACTCACCCTGTACCAGCACCACCTTGCTACCGGCCAGACCCAGATCCTCTTTGCCCCGCCCCTGAACTTCGACCCGGGTTCGTATGAAACCCACCAGGTTTTTGTGAAGAGTCAAGACGGTACCCAGGTGCCGCTGTTCCTGGTGCATAAAAAGGGTTTAGAGCGGCGTGGCGAAAATCCCACCCTGCTCTACGGCTATGGGGGCTTCAACATCTCCATGACCCCAGCCTTCAACCCTGGGCGGCTGGTCTGGCTCGAGCAGGGCGGGGTGTTTGCCCAGGCTTGTTTGCGCGGGGGCGGCGAGTACGGCGAGGAATGGCACCGAGCCGGTACCCTCGAGCGCAAACAAAACGTGTTCGACGACTTCATCGCCTGCGCCGAGTGGCTCATCGAGCAGGGCTATACCCAGCCCAAGCGGCTGGCCATTCAGGGCGGCTCGAACGGAGGTCTGCTGGTGGGGGCAGCCATGACCCAGCGCCCGGAGCTCTTCGGGGTGGCCCTGCCCGCCGTGGGGGTGCTGGACATGCTGCGCTTCCACAAGTTCACCATCGGCTGGGCCTGGGTCTCGGATTACGGCTCGCCCGACGACCCCAGCCAGTTCCGTTACCTGCTGGCCTACTCGCCCCTGCACAACCTGAAGCCCGGCACCCACTACCCCGCCACCCTGATCACCACCGCCGACCACGATGACCGGGTGGTGCCCGCCCATTCCTTCAAGTTTGCGGCGGCCCTGCAAGCGGCCCAGGGAGGCGAAGCACCAGTGTTCATCCGCATCCAGACCAGGGCCGGGCACGGCCTGGGCAAGCCCACCCGCATGCTCATTGAAGAGCAGGCCGACCTCTACGCCTTTACCCTGTATCAGTTGGGGTTGGCGTAGCCTGGGCGGCCTGTAGCAAGGCCAGCACCTCTTCGTCGGAGGTTTGGGGGAAGTGTTCGTACCACAGGCCCACCGCCTGAAAAAAAGCGGGGGTCTCGAGGCAGACCACCTCGTCTACCAGGCTTTGGACCTCCGCTACCGTATCCGGGGGCGCTACCGGCACAGCCACCACCAGGCGTTTGGGGTGTTGTCGCTGGGCTGCTGCAATAGCCGCCTTCATGGTGGCGCCGGTAGCCAGCCCATCGTCAACCAGGAGCACGGTTTTACCGGTCAGATCGGGGAAAGGTTTATGGCCTCGATACAATTGCTCCCGGCGCTTTAGCTCGGCCTGTTGCAGCCGTTCTATAGTCAGGATGGTGTCCGCCGAAATCTGCAGGCTCTCTACAATTTCCGGGTTGAGTACCCGCCCCCCACCCGAGGCAATAGCGCCCATGGCCAGCTCTTCGTGGCCGGGGGTGCCCAGTTTGCGTACCACCCAAACGTCCAGCGGGGCACGCAACCGACGGGCTACCGGATAGGCCACCGGTACACCCCCCCTGGGCAGGGCAAACACCAGCAGATGGGGTTCCCGGTCGTACCCCAACTCCACCAGTCGCTCGGCCAGCAGTTCACCGGCCTGGTTGCGGTCTTTGAAGGGTTTCATGGAACCTCCTTGGGCTCTTGACGTTGGTATCTTCGGATTACCCATTGGAACGCCGAAAGCCGAGGGCCGTGTTCACAAAAGGTCATCATTCCAGCATCTAAGGAATACACACCCACAGACAGAAAGTGGCTTCAGCTATCCTCATGCCCCCTTTTTCACCCTCAGCCTAGAATCGGGGCATTACCAAGCGGTTACAAGTGCTGCTTGAAGCTTCTCAGATGTGGATAGGGCGTCATTCAGGGCATGGCGTGCCCGCTACAGCGCTCTTCACAGACGTGGCCGCCCATCCAGGCGGTCACTGTTCTGTCCAGGACAATGCTTTCCCAATTTCGGATGGCTCAAAATAGGTGAAGAGCGCTCTATACTGCTTCGGGTGAGCCAAATTCGGGCCGATGGCCTCTCCAAGTTTTATCCGGTAGCCCTCAAAGCGCCGGGGTTCGTGGGCACGCTGCGGCACTTTTTCCAACGCAAATACCGTCAGGTAGAAGCTGTTAGAGACGTTTCATTTGCGATTGCACCGGGCGAGGTGGTGGGTTTTTTGGGGCCCAATGGGGCCGGTAAAACCACCACCCTCAAGCTGCTTTCGGGCCTGATTTACCCCAGCGCCGGGCAGGTGGAGGTGGCCGGACACCAGCCCTTCAAGCGGGAGCATGCGTTCTTGCGCAAGATTACCCTGGTGATGGGCAACAAGCAGCAACTAATCTGGGACTTGCCGGCTGCCGATAGCTTTCGGGTCAACGCCGCCGTGTATGAAATTCCCGATGACGAGTTCAAAAAACGGGTGGGCGAACTGAGTGAGATGCTGGCACTGGGGGGCAAGCTCAACCAGCCGGTGCGGAAGCTGAGCCTGGGTGAACGCATGAAGGCCGAGCTGCTGGCAGCGCTTTTGCACCGGCCCCAGGTCTTGTTCCTGGATGAGCCCACCCTGGGGCTGGATGTGAATGCCCAGGTGGCCGTGCGGGAGTTTTTGCGCGAGTATAACCGGCGCTACCGGGCCACCATTCTGCTCACCAGCCACTATATGGCCGATATCACCGCCTTGTGTGAGCGGGTCTTGATGATTCATCATGGGAAGCTTATTTACGACGGTGGGTTGGGAGGGTTGCTCGAGCGTTTTGCACCCTACCGTGAGGTACACATCCAGCTTGGGCAACCTGTGGAGAAAGACCGACTGGAGCAGTATGGCGAGCTGCGGGAACTCGAGGGGCTCGAGGTTCGGCTTCTGGTTCGGCGGGAGCAACTGGTGAGCGGGGTCAGCCAGATGCTTCGTGAACTGCCCATAGACGACCTCGAGGTGCGGGAGCCGGCCATCGAAGAGGTGATCGGACAGGTGTTTGCCGATACCCGGTTGATCGCTGAAGGCCGATAGCCGGTGGTCTATAGTCAATAGCCAAAGGCCAAAGACAGAGATGGTAGCGGGCGGCTCTGGTTGGGGCACTTTGGGTAGCCGTGCGGCTCTACACCGAGTGGGCGAAGGTCTTTGCACAAAGGCCGTTTGAAGTTCACAAACTCCGTCATTTGTTTGTGTGCGACGGAATGGACTGTACTGCATCGGCCAGAGGGCTATTGGTGCACCTTTGCTGGGTGCGTTAGGCTGTGGGTACTGCTATGGAACGCGCCCATTTGTTGGATAGGCTGGCTTCGGAGACGTTCGACGTCCTGGTTATTGGGGGAGGCGCCAGCGGAGCCGGGGTGGCGCTGGAAGCGGCCAGCCGGGGGCTCAAAACCGCCCTGGTGGAGCGTTACGATTTTTCGGAGGGTACCTCGAGCCGCAGTACCAAACTGATTCACGGCGGGGTGCGCTATCTGGAAATCGCCGTCAAGACCTTTGACCGGGTGCAGCTCAACCTGGTGCGCGACGCGCTGCATGAGCGGGCCACCATGCTCAAGAACGCACCCCATCTTTCCCGCCCCCTGTGGCTCCTGACCCCTTTGTACAAGTTTTGGGAAGCACCCTACTACTACACGGGCTTGAAGATCTACGACCTCCTGGCCGGCAAAGCCCGCCTGCAACCTGCGCAGTACATCGGCGCCCGGGGAACCCTGGAACGTTTCCCATCGGTCAACCCCCAGGGTCTGAAGGGCGCGGTGGCCTATCAGGACGGGCAGTTCGACGACGCCCGCTTCAATGTGGAACTGGCCCTCACCGCAGCGCAGCAAGGTGCGGTGGTGCTCAACTACGCAGAAGTGACCGGGCTGCTCAAGCAAAATGGCCAACTATCGGGGGTAGTAGTCAAGGATGGCCTGGGTAGCAGGGAAATGGAGGTGGTCTCCCGGGTGGTGGTCAACGCCACTGGCCCCTTCTCCGACGCTATTCGGCGCATGGATGACCCCCACACCCCCCCTTTGCTAAAGGCCAGTTCAGGTATACACATTGTGCTGGACAAGAAGTACAGCCCTCCTGACACGGGCTTGCTGATTCCCAAAACCGAGGACGGGCGGGTGGTGTTTGTACTGCCCTGGCAAGGCGGAACCCTGGTGGGTACGACCGACGATCCGGCACCCGTTGTGGATCATCCCAGGGTGACGGAAGAGGAGATTGGCTATGTGCTCAGGCAGGTAAAGCCCTACCTGGGGGAGATTCCCCGGGCGTCTGTACGGGCTAGCTGGTCGGGTCTGCGCCCGCTGGTTTCGCGCCCCGAGGCCGACACCGCCCGGCTGGCCCGCGACCACCTGATTCAGAAAAGCGCTTCAGGCTTACTCACCCTGACGGGGGGCAAGTGGACGACCTACCGCAAAATGGCCCTGGATCTGGTGAACTATGCCATCCGGCAGTTTGGACTGCAAGCCGGCCCCTCCCGCACCGAGCAAATCCCGCTTTTGGGTGGGCAAGGTTATAAGCCGGATGGAGCAAAAAAACTCGAGCAACTAGGCTTTCCCCCCGATGTGGCCGAGCACCTTCACCACGCCTACGGTGCCCACGCCCAGGCAGTGGCCCAGATTGCGGCGGAAGGCTACCAGGCGCGGCTGGCGGTGGAGTGGCCTTACCTGGAGGCTGAAGTGATTTATGCAGTCCGCCACGAGATGGCTTATACCCCCCTGGATGTGCTGGCCCGCCGCACCCGGTTGGCCTTCCTGGATACGCTGGCGGCCCTGGCAGCCACCCCGCGGGTTGCTGAACTGATGGGCACGGAGTTGGGTTGGGACTCAGAAAGGGTAAGCCTCGAGCGGGAAAAAGCAAGAACCCAGATCCTGAACGCTATCTAGTACACCGTCGTAGAGATGTTCGTACACCTCCAGGTTTCCGGGAGGGATTGACCTCGTGCACCCTCCCTACTGCGTAGGGAGGGTGGGGGAGGGTATTGGGTGAGGCCCTCAACCGCTCGACTACACAAAGTCCCTGCTCAGCAACCCCTCCTGACCTCCCCTACGCCGTAGGGGAGGAACGAAAAGGCGTTTGCTTCGGCTTCTGCCAAAGAAC
>CALFDH010000078.1 GCA_937950405.1 uncultured Meiothermus sp. | reverse complement strand
CACGCTGGCCCTCGAGGCCGGCACTACCCTGGGCTGGGAACGCTACGCCCACCGGGTGGTGGGTTTGGATCGGTTTGGAGCCAGTGCCCCTTTTGCTGATGTATACAGCAAACTCGGCTTCACCAGGGAGCGGGTGGCCGCGGAAGTCAAAGCCCTGCTGGGGGTCTAGATGATCCAAACTATTGTTGCCAACCTGCCCGCGATGTTCTTCACCTTGGCCCTGGGAGCAGCCCTGCTGGGCTTGCTGGTCTGGGCTCTAGCCACACAGGGAGCGGCCAGCAAGCGAACCGCCCAGTACCTATGGGCCCTGGCGGTGGGGCTGGCGCTGATTGGTTTTGTTCGGGCGATTGCCGGGCCGTAGAGGTCGTTTTGCATGGCGATTCCTGGTTGGAGCCGGGGTCTCATGGCGGCTCGGCGATGCGTTGAGGGTTTGCAGAGCCTCTAGACGTCAACGGGCGCAGTAGTAGACTGTGAGCCATGTCCAAACACGTGGTGAGCGTTTCCATCGGTTCCTCCAAGCGCAACTCCAGGGCCGAAATCTATGTGGAGAGCTTGGGCGAGACCTTCGTGCTCGAGCGTATCGGCACCGATGGGAGCTGGGAAAAGGCCATTGAACTGGTCAGGGAGCTGGACGGTAAGGTGGATGCTTTTGGTTTGGGGGGGGCCGACCTGCATGTGTATGCAGGCAGCCGCCGCTACACTTTCCGCGACGCGCAGCGCATGGCCGATGCAGCCCGCAAAACCCCCATGCTGGACGGTTCGGGGCTTAAGCACACCCTCGAGCGCCACGCAGTGCAGCTGCTGGAAAAAGAGATTGGCTGGAACGATAAAAAGGTGCTGGTCCCGAGTGCGGTAGACCGCTTTGGGCTGGCCGAAGCGCTGGATAAGGCTGGGGCACGAGTGCTCTATGGCGATCTGATTTTTGGACTGGGGTTGCCCATTCCCCTCTACCGCCTGTCGCTGCTGCAAAAAATTGCCTACCTGTTGCTTCCCATCATCACCCAACTGCCCTTCCAGTGGCTGTACCCCACCGGCGAAAAACAGGAAAAACAGGTGAAGGACTGGCGGCAGCGCTATTTTGACTGGGCCGATGTGATTGCGGGCGACTGGCACTTCATACGTCGCTTCATGCCCGAGAATATGCAGGGCAAGATTATCCTGACCAACACCACCACCCCCGACGACCTCGAGTTCATGCGGGCCCGGGGTGTGGCCAAGCTCATCACCACCACCCCCCGCCTGGATGGCCGTAGTTTCGGTACCAACTTGATGGAGGCTTTTATTGTGGCCGTGGCTGGGAAGTACCCTTTGAGTGAAGTGGATTACCTCGAGTACATCGAGAAACTGAACCTGGGGCCGGAGATCACCGAACTACAGCCGAAAGCCCAAAGCTGAAGGCCGAAAGCAAAAAATGTCTGTGGACGCGTCTACCGCTACTCCCGTCCAGCGGTGAGTTTTTGGATGTAGGCTGCAAAGCCTTTCTCGTCGCCTCTAGCCAGGTAGGCAGCCTGTTTGGCCCAGGTGGAGAGGCTTGGGGCAGAGCGCAGGTTGGCGGCGGCCAGGGCGGCCTTCAGGGTTTCTGGTTTGGCCCTGGCAAGCTGGGCGAAAGTGGTGATGCCTGCTGCTTGCAGGGCTGCCAACATTTTCGGCCCAATCCCTTTGATGCGGGTCAGGTCGTCGGGCCTGGGTTTGGCCAGGGAGCTCCTGGCTTTACGGGCCGATGAAGCCGAGCCTTTGGTTTTGGCCGCTTTGGCGCTGGACGAACCTTTGGAGGCTTTCGTTTTCGGTGTGGCCGCTTTTGTTGGGGCAGAAGCTTTTTTGGCCGAAGCCTTTCGAGGCGCTTTGGCTTTTTCGGCCTTAGAATCTGCGGACTTGGCAGAGGCCTGAGCTCTGGTGCGCTTTGTAGCCTTGCGCGGGGTGGCTTTCCTGGGCGCAATTCGCCCCAGGTATTGATCGACCACATAACCGGACGACTCGGCGGCCTTGTCTAGTTTTGCGACCAGGGCCGCCCAGGCTTTGCGCTCCTTCTCAACCTGAGTGGGAGGCTCACCCTCGGAGGCGGCGAGTGTCAAGGACATCTGACTCAGCCCCGTGAGCCAGGCCTGGTGGGCCTCTCGGTTGAAGTACACCACGCCGTCGAAGCGGTTGACCTTCAAAAAACCCTGCACGTCGGGGTCCTGGAGCAACTCCGGCATCCGCTGAACCAGCAGGGCCGGGTTTTGCGCCAGCTCGGGATGCGCCAAGAGTAGCCTGGTCAGACTCACCGCGCGCCGCGCATCTGCTTCGCCCAGGCCC
Organism: uncultured Meiothermus sp.; assembly: GCA_937950405.1. GTDB lineage: Bacteria > Deinococcota > Deinococci > Deinococcales > Thermaceae > Meiothermus. The sequence continues at coordinate 7,900 of CALFDH010000078.1, read as the reverse complement.
AACTCGCTCAAGGTCTGCTCCAGAACACGTCCCAGACGCCACTCCTCGAGGTGGGCGCGGCTCTCTTCGGCCTTGCCCAGACCGTGGGTGAAAACCCAGCCCAGCAGGGCACCGCTCGTGACCAGGTCACCCCGCTCCACTACCTTTAGCGCTCCCTCCAGGCGGCTTAGCGCTTGCTGCACCGGCAACAGTGCGGGTTTGCTACCCAGATGTTGATCAACCCCCTTGTAGAGCGCCAGCAGCTTGCCCTGCACTTCTTCGCGCAAGGCTTCGTCCAGCGTGCCGTCGCCTTCCAACAGCTTGCGGAACAGGGTGGGGTTCACCAGCTCGCGGAAGGGCCGCAGGATGGGCTCCAGCCACAGCTCCTGCCGGGCTTCGTCCAGGCTGGGTACCCCGGTTCCCCCCAGCATCTGGGCCAGCCGGGCGTAGGTGCCGTCGTGGTCGTAGACCTCGCGCCAGTCCAGCAGCACCTTGCGCTGGTAGGGGCCGAGCTCGAGGTAAAGCCCCGCCTCGTGCAGTTCCTGGTTGTTGCGGATGAACTCGAGTCCCGTGACCTGATCGCGGAAGATGCTGAAGGTGCGCCGGTCGAAGCTCAGTTGCAGCCCCTCCCCCAGGGCTACCTGCCGGGTTTCGCGCCCCTGCCCGGTCTTGAAAGGCTGCCCCACCGAGCGCCGCACCCAGACCGAGGTATGGGCGTTTTTGTTGTGGTAGGCCATCAGCGCCCGTTCCCTACCGGCCCGGTTCGAGTAGACAAACACATCCTCGTTAACGGCTTCCCCAGCCAGCGCGTCATAGAGCACAAAGTTCTCCACTTCGGCAAACAGGTAGCGCTTTTTGAGGAGGGGGAAGATTTGCTGGTAGTGGTAATCCACCAGGCCCTGGTCGGGGGTCTCGTGGTGATAGGCCCGGCGGTACTCCATCCCGTAGCGTTCGGTGAAGCCCTCTACCTGCCCGTGGCCCAGCATGGGCAGGCCCGGTAGGGTGGCGCACAGGGTCATCACCCCAAAGTACTTGTCGCCCTTGCCAAACTGTTCGACGGCGGTTTTTTCGTCGGGGTTATTCAGGAAGTTCACAAAGCGCTTCAGGATTTCCGGCTCGAACTCGAGGGTGTTTTTCATAATCTGCCGGTACTCGGCGTTCTTCTCGTCGCGCAGCATGTTCATGAAGGCCGAGTTATAGACCCGGTGCATCCCCAGGGTACGCACAAAGTAGCCCTCCATCATCCAGAAGGCCTCGGCCAGGAGGAGCGTATCGGGCGCTTCCAGGGCAACCCGATCCACCACCTCGCGCCAGAACTCCACCGGCATGGCGGCATCGAACTGCTCTTTGGTCATGGCGTGCTCGGCCCGGCTGGGAATGGAAGCCCCCCAGGGCGAGCCGCCCGGCTCGGGCCACCACAGCCGCTGGATGTGGCGCTTGGCCAGGGTCATGGCGGCATCGAAGCGGATGATGGGAAAGTGCCGGGCCACGTGCAGGATGGTCTGGATTACCGCCTCACGCACCACCGGCAGCAGATAGTTGAGCTGGGCGGTGTCGTTCCAGGGCATGGCGGTGCCATCGTTGCCGTGGTAGATATAGCGAACCTCGCCCGTTTGCCTATCTACCCGCTTGAATACCACCGCCGCGTCGGATTTGTCGTAGTAGTGGTCTTCCAGAAAGATGCCCACCCGCGCATCCTCCGACAAATCCGGCCCATTGAAGGTGTAGTTGGGGTAGGGAGAGTAAGGAAGACTGATGAACCAGTCCGGGTGTTCCATCACCCAGCGCCCATCAATTCCCACATGGTTGGGCACCATGTCCGAGGCCAGGCGGATGCCGCGCCGGGCGGCTTTCTGTCGGAGTACTTCGACCGCCGCTTCGCCGCCCAGGTCCTTCGCAATCACGTAGTCGTAGAGCGAGTAGGCTGAAGCCACTGCGTCGGGGTTGCCCATCATCTGCTTGATGCGTTTGGAAGCCTTGCTGCGCTCCCACAGCCCAATCAGCCACAGGCCGGTCACGCCCCAGCTTTGCAAGAGGTCGAGCTCTTCCTCGGGAATCTGGTCGAGGGTGGTGATCTCACGGCGGTACTTCCTGGAGAGCTGGTCCAGCCAGACGAAGGCATTTTTGGCAATCAGCACGCAGCGGGGCATCCAGTCCAGGTCGGGGCTGAAGGCCTCGGGCTCGGGTTCCAGGGTTAGCCGCCGCACATCCAGCAGCTCGCTTTCCCCGCCCCAACCGCCCGGCTGGTCGAAGTGGATGGGCACCGCAAACGAGCGCCCCTCCTCGCGGATTACATCGAGGCTGATGAGCATCCGGTAATAGAAGCGCCCCAGGCTTCCCGCGAAGCGCTTGAGCAAGAACTCGAGCTGGGCCTCGAGGGAGTTGGGGTGCTCCAGGGCCGGCAGCCGCAGGGTTTTGAAGAGGGAGAGGCCGGTTTCGCCAAAAGCTGGCTGGCCCTCGAAGAAGGTTTCCAGGCTCTGGATGATGGGCAGGTATGCAGTGGTTCGCTCGAGGTTGCCATCATCAAATAACTCGCTGTAAGGGCCGAACGCCGGGTTGGCGTTGGCCATCCAGAGCATCAGCATCTCTTCCAGCAGAATCTCACGGTTCGAGCGGCCCTCGGAGGTGTCGGCCAGATAGGCCTCGAGGCTCATCTCGCCCCGGTAAACCCGAATGGGGGGGAACTCGGTAGCAAACGAACGCAGGGCTTTTTCCACCGCGTCCGGGCCCACGCTTTGCTCCAGCGCCGAAAGCGCTTGCTGCATCACGCCTGGATGCTGTTCCAGATATTGCCGCACCACAAAGTGCAGCATCTCGTCTATAAGGCCCATCGCGTGAATCTGGCTGGCGCTAACGGCCTGCTCCGGGTGGCGCACCAGGTCGCGCTTGGCGTTCATGGCCTCGGCGAAGCGACGAGCAGCCTGAAAGTTGGCAAAAATAACGTTTCCACTCAACGAAAACAGTGAGAGGTCAAACTGATAGAAGTCGCGTGCACTAGCGGAAACGTGAAACTCGAAAGCACCCAGGTGTGACCGATGGCAGCTCATACAATCCCTCCGCTCTGCCCCAAGTCTATCAGTGGTTGATTCTGAGAGTTGATGAGCCTTCAGCAGGCCCTAAAGGTGAGGTTGTACTTACAGCTATCTCATCGATTACCCAAAGCCCAGAGCTGAAAGATGAAAGTGACGCGACTCGCGATGTGAATGACTCCCTTCGCCGGAGTACAAAAAAAACGTCAATACGAGATAGTACAGCGTCGTAGAGATACCCATACACTTCAGCAGTTTCGATGAGCTATGGCCCTAAAACCCCCTCCCTACCACGTAGGGAGGGCGGGGGAGGGTATTGGGCAAGGCCCTAAACCGACCTGCAGCGTGAAGGCGCTGTTCACCAACCCCTCCTGACCTCCCCTACGTCGTAGGGGAGGAACGAAAAGGCATCTCCTACGGCTTCTGCCAGAGAACACAGCATGGGCCGTGGCATAGCCATGCAACCTCAACCGAAATGGACGTATCTGTAAAGGTATTTGTGCGACTGTGTAATAGCCACAGACCAATCAAACAATCTATACAGACCATTGGCTGCCCAGGCAATCTGGACTCTTTGCTTCAGGGCCATGATGACGGCTTGGGCTCAAGCATACTCGCCCCGGACTTCGCTCGACCTTTACAGAAGACTCAACCCAGGCGGCGCTACTCGACCCATTCCCCCCCTCGCATCAAGGGTTCAGCTAGACCACTCTGGGTGATGACATCTACGTCTATGTGTTCTGAGCCAATCATCCAGTCTATGTGGATCAGGCTGTCGTTGGCTCCTGCGGCCCGTTTTTGTTCTGGAGTCAGTTCGTGACCTCCCTCCAGGCATTCGTCGTAGCTAGCGCCCAGAGCAATGTGACTGGCGGCGTTTTCGTCGTAGAGGGCTTCGTAGAAGAGCAGCCCGGTCTGCGAGATGGGCGAGCTATGGGGCACCAGGGCCACCTCACCCAGGCGTCGGGCGCCCTCGTCGGTCTCGAGCAGGTGCTGCAAAATTTCCTGGCCCCTGTCGGCCTGGGCCTCGACCACCTGGCCCTGCTGAAAGCGAACCCGGATGCCCTCGAGTAAATTGCCATGCAGGCTCAGGGGCTTGGTACTTCGCACCCAGCCCTCCACCCGCTCGCGGTGGGGGGTGGTGAACACCTCTTCGGTAGGCATGTTGGGAATGCACCGGGCTCCGTTTTGGGCCCGGCCTGCTCCGCCCGCCCACAGGTGTCCGTCGGCCAGTCCTACGTACAGGTCGGTGCCCGGCCCGCGGAAGTGCAGGGCGGCGTAGCGCTTGGCATTGAGCTGCTGCACGCGGCGCTCGAGGTTCTCGGCATGGGCCATCCAGGCCGCAACCGGGTCGGGCTGGTCCACCCGGCTCGCCTTGAAAATAGCTTCCCACAGGCGTTCCATCTGCCGGGCGGGGGGGTCGTTGGGGAAGACCAGTTGGGCCCAGCGCGGCGAGGCGGCCCCAATGATGCACCAGTTGGTGGCAAAGCCACTGATTCGATCCGAGAAGGGTTTGCTGAAGCGGGCGGCGGTCTGCGAGGCCTGGCGAATCAGCTCGGAGTCTTGCCCACGCAGAATTTCGGGGTCGTCGGCCAGGATGCTCAGCCAGGCGTAGCCTTCGTCCAGGGCCTTGAGCCGGGCTTCCACCATGAAAGCGGCGTACTCCTGAAACGAGTCCCGAGGTGCATGGCGATAACGCGCCAGGTTGAGCTGCTCGTCGTAGAGTTGGGTTACTATCAGCCTCGAGCCCGCCTTGTAGGCTTCCTCTACCACCAGGCGGGTGAGCGGCAGCGCCTCGATGTTGGCGTTCACAAACAGTTTCTGACCCTTTTGGAGCCCCACCCCTACCTTGACCGCGACCTCGGCGAACCGCCGCAGCTTTTCCTCGAAACCGGCTGACATGCCCATCAGCCTACCCTATAGAAGGGTATTTGGGGCCGAAAATGCAGGCCATCGGCAATCGCGAATGCAAGCTGCTGATGGCTCAAGGAAACCCTCCTCCAATAGTAAAACCGTCGTTGTGAAGAAATCACAGGCCCACGTAGCCATCCAGAGAATGTGGTGGCCCGCCCACGGTCAGGGATTACCCCGCTTCCATTGCCCACTCGCAAGGGTGCTGACCTGAAATCACCTTCCGATTCTCTGATACCAAACCTTAGCCCGATCCCCAAGTTCCAGCGTGCACGAGATGGGAGTAGGCGACAGGAGGTAGGTTGCGGTTTTCAACGCCTGACCCCTATCCCCTGACCCCTATCCCCACTTCATCGTTTCCATATTGGGCAAAGTGCTCAGACAAAGAGGGTATGAAAGGCCCCAGGACTTTTGGGTCTCTCGCCATCCAACCAAACAGGGCGAACCTCGAGCCCCTCATGTAAACTAGCGCTATGCCGGAAGTCATGTCCGAACTCTATATTCCCAAACCCCCCCAGGAGGTCTACGCTGCCGCTCGGGATCTTGCGGGCCTCAAACCCTACCTCAAGGATGTAGAAACCCTGGAGGTACTGGAAGACCACGGAACCACCTCGCGCACCCGGTTTGTGGCTGTTGCGATGGGCAAAAAAGTGCATTGGATTGAGGATGAGCGCTGGTTTGATGCCGAGTTCCGCAACGAATTTGATAGTAAAGAGGGCGACTTCGATGTCTATCGGGGTTCCTGGACCTTCTTGCCCGAGGGCGAGGGCACCAGGGCGGTATTGAAGCTCGAGTACGAACTCAACATTCCTATCTTTGGTGGCCTGCTGCAAAAACTGGTCAAAAAGCTCATGCAGGAAAATATAGACGACCTGCTGCGCGGTCTGAAGGAGCGCTGCACTGCGGCGTGAGGTGCTATACTCTTGCCATGACGTTTGCTCCGCGATGTTAAGTGTGCCTTCCTGCCGGGGTTGTGGTGTGCCTAGGGCCTCCATCCCGGCTTTTTTCATCGCCAGGTGGTCTTTTGTTTATCCTGCCCTGGGCCAGCAACGCCCAGACTAAGAATGGAGCAGTCCAATGCCTTTGCAGATTTATAACACCCTTGCCAGGGCCAAACAGACCTTCACGCCGGCCACGCCCGGCTATGTGGGCATCTACGTCTGCGGCCCTACGGTTTACTCCGACCCCCACCTTGGGCACGCCCGCGGCCCCATCGTCTACGACGTATTGCGACGCTGGTTGCGCTATCAGGGCTACAAGGTGCGCTTCGTCTCCAACATTACCGACGTGGGCCACCTGACCGACGACGCCGACGAGGGCGAGGACAAAATCCAGCGCAGAGCCAAACTCGAGCGCCTGGAGCCCATGGAAGTAGCCGAAAAATACATGTGGAGCTACTTCGACGAGATGCAGGCTCTGAACGTGCTTCGCCCCGACATCACCCCCCGCGCTGCCGGACACATTCCCGAGCAGATTGAGCTGACCGAGACCCTGGTCAAGCGGGGTCATGCCTATGTGGCGAACGGTTCGGTGTATTTCCGCGTCAGGAGCTGGCCCGCGTTTGGCAAACTTTCCAACCGCGACATCGAAGAACAGGAGGCCGGGGCGCGGGTCGAGGTGCGTGAGGAAAAGGAAGACCCGCGGGACTTTGCCCTGTGGAAGCAGGCCGACCCCGAGCACATCATGCGCTGGAACTCGCCTTGGGGCGTGGGCTTTCCAGGCTGGCATATTGAATGCTCGGCCATGAGCCTCAAGTACCTGGGCGACGGCTTCGACATTCACGCAGGGGGCGTGGATTTGCAATTCCCCCACCACGAGGCCGAAATTGCCCAGGCCGAGGCAGCCGGACACCCCTTTGCCCGTTACTGGATGCACCACTACCATGTGCTTCTGAACGGTCAAAAAATGGCCAAGAGCACCGGCAACCTGGTTTCGCTGGCTGAGCTACGGGCCCGGTACGAACCGATGTACATTCGGTTCTACCTGCTTAACAGCCACTACCGCAGCGTACTGGACTTTACCGACGAGGGTCTGGAGGCTGCCAAAAACGGCTACCTTCGCCTGCTGAATGCTTACCGGGAGGTGCACCGGCTCATCCACACGGCGCCCGGTGGCAAACACCCAGGTCTGGAACACGCGGTGGAGGAGGTGTATCGGGCTTTTGCTGAAGCCCTGGACGACGATCTGAATACCCCCCAGGCCATTGCTGCGCTGTTTAACTTCGTTACCGAGCTCAACAAAGCCCTGACCGAGCGGCCCGGCAGGGAGAGCCTGCAAAAAGCCGAGAAGGTTTTCGCGGATTTGGGCGAGGGGGTGTTGGGGCTGTTCCCTGCTCGAGTGCTCCAAAACCAGTTGGGGGGCGCTTTGCTCGAGGGTCTGGTCAGGTTACTGCTGGACATCCGGGAAGAGGCTCGCCGTAACCGCAATTTTGCCCTGTCGGATCGCATTCGGGATCGCCTGACCGAACTGGGGGTGGTGGTTGAGGACACTCGCGAAGGCCCCAAATGGAAGGTTGAGGTTTAGGTTCTGGGGGTGTTTGAACGACGGTCTCGTGATTGTCGTACTCGTCTCGCCCGAGGTCGCCTAACACGCAGTGCAGCGTAAATTACCCCACACACCATAGCTTCCAAAGGATGCTGTGTGGGGTATTCGTGGGAACCGCTCTAAACTCGAAAGGCTTAAGTGGGTGAAGAGCGCCCTATTACCAAATCTGCTCGAAAGTGACCCAAAAGCGATATACAAGTCCCTCGGACGCGCCCCCTGGCGCGGCAAGTGAGTGGCGCGTTTAGCGCCGCTCACGCGCATAGTTGGTATATGACCCTGCGGCTGGGGTTCACCCTCGAGGGCATTTTGCGCTAGGAAGTCTGGTTGCACGGCAAGCCGCAGGATATGACTCTTTATACCAGATTTGGTTAGTTCGTCACCTTTTGGTGACGAACTAACCCGACTAAAAGGAGACGCTTTCTTCGCCGACCGAAGGGAGG